>NZ_CP040751.1:3517500-3886744 GCF_008001235.1 Salidesulfovibrio onnuriiensis
GCCGTTGTCCATGAGATTCTTTGCGATCATGGGCAGGTTCTTCACGCCCATGTAAAAAACCAGGGTGGAGGTGGACCGGCCGTAGGCCGACCAGTCATGGCCGGTTTTTTCCTTGGTGGGGTCCTCGTGGCCGGTGATGAAGCATACCGAGGTGGTGTGGTCGCGGTGGGTGACCGGAATACCGGCATAGGCAGGGGCGGCGACGCCCGCGGTGATGCCCGGCACCACCTCGAAGTCCACGCCCGCTTCCACCAGTTCCTCGGCTTCCTCGCCGCCGCGGCCGAAGACATACGGATCGCCACCCTTGAGACGGCAGATGTTCTTGCCTTCTCCGGCCTTGGCTATGATCAGCTCGTTGATCTTGTCCTGCGGCAGGGTGTGGTCGCCGCCCTTCTTGCCCACATAAAGGATTTCACAGTCCGGCCTGCACCAGTTCAGGAAATCCTTGTTGGCCAGATAATCGTAGATCATCACATCGCAGGTCTCGATGATCTCCTTGGCGCGAAGGGTCAACAATCCGGGATCGCCCGGGCCAGCACCGACAAGATAAACAGTAGCCATACGTAGAATGCCTCCGGCGGCCAAAGAAACCTTTGAAAAAATTTCTTTGGAATCTTCCAAACTTTTTGGCAAGCGCCTGAAGGCGCTGGACTCGTTTCAAATAGCACCCCACCCACCGCGAAGCGGTATCCAAACAGTTTTGGAGGGAGGGGTCCGGGGAGGGAAACCTTTTTCAAAAGGTCCCCTCCCCGGCTCTTCAATATCTTCTAGCTGGCTACACTAGCCAGGCGTTCTTTCAACTGGGTGAGCTTGGTCAGCTCCTCTTCCATCTCGGCCAGCTTGGCCTTTTCCTTTTCGACCACGTCTGCGGGCGCGTTGTTCACGAACCCGGGGTTGGCCAGCTTCTTGGCCACGCCGCCCATGGTCTTTTCGATCTTGGCGATGTTCTTGTCCAGACGCGCCAGCTCGGCATCGAAGTCCACGACGCCCTCCAGGGGAACGTAAATCTCGTTGCCCTGCACCACGGTGGAACCGGACGCCTTGGGCCCCTTCACGTCCGCGCCGATGGTCACGTTCTCGAGGCGGGCCAGGGACCGGATCAGCTCCAGGTTGGCCTCGAGCACTCCCTTGTCGGCCTCGGACACGGTGCGCACCAGCAGATCCAGCTTGCGGGCCGGCTCAATGAGCAGCTCGGTGCGGATGTTGCGGGTGCCGGAAACCACGCCCATGAACAGCTCCATCTCGGCCATGGCCTCGGGGCTGCGCAGTTCGGGCCGCATTTCCGGGTAGGCCAGGGTGGCGATGTCGTCACTGCGGTCATCTCCCTCGGGCCTCGGCAGCGCGGACCAGATTTCCTGGGTGATGAACGGCGTGGTGGGATGCAGCAGGATCAGGATCTCGGACAGCACGGTCCAGAGCACCTTCTGGGTCGCGGCCTTGGCGGTCTCGTCCTCGCCGTAGAGCGCGGGCTTGACCATTTCCAGGTACCAGTCGCAGAACTCGGACCAGATGAACTTGTACAGGGTCTGGGCGATCTCGTTGAAACGGTATTCCTCGGTGGCCTGCCGGACCTGCTCCTTGACCTCTTCGAGGCGGTGCAGGATCCACTTGTTGGCCAGCCCTTCGGCCTCGGAAAGTTCCACGGCCGGAATGACCTCGGGCAGGTTCATGAGCGCGAAGCGGGCCGCGTTCCAGATCTTGTTCATGAAATGGCGGTAGCCTTCGATGCGCTGTTCGGAAAGCTTGATGTCCCGGCCCATGGCCGCAAAGGAGGCCAGGGTGAAACGCAGGGCGTCGGCGCCGTATTTCTCGATCATGTCCAGGGGGTCGATGACGTTGCCCGTGGACTTGGACATTTTCTTGCCCTGCTCGTCGCGCACCAGGGCGTGAATGTAGACGTGATGGAACGGAACCTCCTGCTTGAAGTGCAGGCCCATCATCATCATGCGCGCCACCCAGAAGAACAGGATGTCAAATCCCGTGACCAGGCAGGAGGTCGGGTAGTACTTGGCCAGGTCCGCGGTTTCATCGGGCCAGCCCATGGTGGAGAACGGCCACAGGGCCGAGGAGAACCAGGTGTCCAGAACGTCCTCGTCCTGCACCAGCTTGGAACCGCCGCACTTGGTGCAGGAGGTCGGGTCTTCCTTGGCCACGATCAGTTCGCCGCAGTCCTCGCAGGTCCAGGCCGGGATGCGGTGGCCCCACCAGATCTGGCGGGAAATACACCAGTCGCGGATCTCGTCCAGCCACTTGTAGTAGGTCTTGGTCCAGTGTTCGGGGAAAATCTGGGTCTTTCCGGGCACGGCGGCGCGGGCCTTTTCGGCCAGCGGCTTCATGGAGACGAACCACTGGGTGGAGACGTGCGGCTCGATGACCGACTTGCAGCGGTAGCAGACGCCGACCTTATGGTCGTGTTCCTCCACCAGGATCAGGCGGCCTTCGGCCTCCAGGTCTTCCATGACGGCCTTGCGCGCCTCGTCCTTGTGCATGCCCCGGTACTTTTCGGGCGCGTTCTCGTTGATGTAGCCCTTCTCGTCCAGGATGGAGATGATCTCGAGATCGTGCTTGCGGCCCAGTTCCCAGTCGTTCATGTCGTGGGCCGGGGTGACCTTGAGACAGCCGGTGCCAAACTCGATGTCCACGTAGCTGTCGCCGATGATGGGCAGCTCGCGGCCCACGAGAGGCAGGGTCACGGTCTTGCCGATGAGGTGGTTGAAGCGGTCATCCTCGGGGTTCACGGCAATGGCGGTATCGGCCAGCATGGTCTCGGGGCGGGTGGTGGCGATGACGATGTCGCCGGAGCCGTCCGTGAGGGAATACCTGATGTGGTGCAGCTTGCCCGGCTTGGGTTCGTGCTCGACCTCGTCGTCGGCCAGGGCCGTGTGGCAGCGGTTGCACCAGTTGATGATGTAGTCACCCTTGTAGATGAGGCCGTCCTCGAAAAGCTTGACGAAGACCTCGCGCACGGCCTTGGCGCGCTGGTCGTCAAAGGTGAAGGCCTCGCGGGTCCAGTCCACGGAAGCGCCCATGCGCCGGATCTGGCTCAGGATGTGATCGCCCTTTTCCTGTTTCCATTCCCAGACGCGCTCGATGAATTTCTCGCGGCCCAGGTCGTCGCGGGTCTTGCCCTCTTCCTTGAGCTGGCGCTCCACCACGTTCTGGGTGGCGATGCCCGCATGGTCGGTGCCGGGAATCCAGAGCACGTTCTTTCCCTGCTGCCGGTTGAAACGGCAGAGGATGTCCATGATGGTCAGGTTCAGGCCATGACCCATGTGCAGGACGCCGGTCACGTTGGGCGGCGGAATGACGATGGAGTACGGGTCGCGTTCGTCCTCCACGTCCGGCGTGAAGGTCTTGTTGTCTTCCCAGTGTTGCTCCCATTTCTCTTCAACGTCCCAAGGTTCGTATCCCTTGGCCAGCGTCGGTCGGCTCATTCCATGTCTCCTTACAATATCGAATTGGACGCACCGGAACCTGCCGGGCGTCCTGAAATTTCATACGGTTGCGCTTGCTTCAGCGCCAAGGCCTTGATAGCGTGCGAAATACCCTCATTGAGAGAGCACCATATGTCAAGCATCCATATATACTGGGACGAATCGCACTTCTGGGGCCTGCTGGTGCAGCGTGCGCTCAAGGCATGGGGAGTCCCCCACCGCCTGGTGCGCGCAGATGAAATAGCCCAAGGCGCGCTGGCTGGCAAGCTCGACGGCGAGATCCCGCTGGCGCTCGTGGTTCCGGGCGGCCGCGCCCGGGGCAAGATGGACCGGCTGGGTCCGGCCGGGCAGGCGGAGATCCGCCGCTACGTGAACGACGGGGGCGCGTATGTCGGCTTTTGCGGCGGCGCGGGGCTGGCCCTTTCCGACACGGGCCTGGGCCTCTGCCCCTGGAAACGGCAGGGATTCGACAACCGCCTGCAGCACTTTCTCTCCGGCCATGTGAACGTGGCCTTGCGAACCGGGCACTCCCTTGTGCCGGACACCCTGGGCGCGCACGCCCTGATCCCGGTCTGGTGGCCGGGCCAGTTCGCCGAAGAGGACAACGGCGTCACCGTTCTGGCCACCTATGGCGCTCCCGGCCCGGATTTCTGGGTGGCGGACCTCAATCTCAAGCACCTGCCCGAAGGCACCCTTTCGGACTGGGAGGCCCTCTACGGCATCCGCCTCACGCCCGACTTCATACAGGGCAGGCCCTGCGTGATCACTGGGCAACACGGCAAGGGGCGCTACCTGCTGAGCTACGCGCACCTGGAAACCCCTGCCTCGCCCCAGGCCAACGCGTGGCTCGGCCACATCCTGGGCGAAATCCTGGGACACCCCGCTTTCCGTGAGCCCATCCCGGCCTGGGACGTCTCCGGGACCGAGGTCCGCTGGGCCGATGAAACCCTGCTCGCGGCCAAGGCCATGCTGGAGGAGATCATCGACACCGGACGCACGCATTTCCTGCTCTTCTGGCGCAACCCCTGGCTGCTGGGCTGGCGGCGCGGTATTCCCGGCGCAGGCATCAACAGCCTCTATTCCCTGATCTGCGAAACCCTGGCCTCGGAAGCAAACGAATCGGCAAGAACCTACTGGAACGAAGTTTCCGGACGGTTCTCCGAACTGATGCGACTCATGCATGAAGGGGTCACCGGCTACCTGCTGGCCGAACGACTGGCCATGACCGTACTGCACTCCGGCCCTTCCGCCATCAACCCTCGGGTCCTCCGGGAGAATCGGGCGGCGCTCTTTGGAAAACCACCCGCTCCGGGAGGCCTGTATGTGCAGTTGGCGGCCTCTCTTGAAGAATTGTACTGGCATCTGCACAAAAGTCCCTGAAAGTTTTCCACAACTTTCTGTCGTGTTGCGCAAAACTCGCCGACTATGTTACATAGGCAGCGAGAAGTATAGGGAGTTTCTCGCGGCATAGGCAGGAGTTTGGAGCGCGGCCCACCATGCGCCACGCTCCAAGCTCTCCACCTTCAACAACGGCAGCGACCATGGCGGAAAACGATACCTGCACGCCCATGAACGACATCAAGGAAGGCGATCATTCCAATGATGCGCATTTCCGTTTCTGCATGTCCGAAGACGGCATGAAGCTCGGGGTGAACCGCTACTTCCCGCCCAAGGGTCATGGCGCCAAGCCCAGTGTCGAGCTTCTCAAGCAGCAGGTGGCCGCGGCCGGAGTCCGGCTGTCCGTGGACGAGGAGGCAGCCGAAAAGATTCTCTCCCACCTGGCCGAGGCCCGGGAGATCACCGGCATCACCCTTGTGCGCGGCGTCGAGGTCCAGAACCCCGAAGACGCCCGCTTCGAAACCATCGGCAATCTCGATTACCCGGTTTTCCCGGGGTATAAATTCGCCGTCAAATATCCCCCGAAAAAGGCACGCCAGGGGGAAACCATCGACGGGAAGATCACCAAGCCCTCTTCCACCGACCCGCCCGAGGACATCAAGATCCAGGCCGGGGAAAACTGCGACTTCGATGCAACCGAAGGAACCTTCACCTCCCAGGTCTACGGCATGGCCCGCGTGGACGAAAAGGAAGGCCTGGTCTGGGTGGACCCGCTCCTACGCATAGACAGCGACAATATCACGGTGACCAGCACCATATTCCACCAGGACTGCTTCGGCAGGCCCCTCTCGGTCCAGGCCCTGGAAAAGGAACTGCTGGACCTGGGCGTGGCCATCGAAATCGATCCGGACGCCATCGACAAGTTCATCCGCAAGGCCAGCGTAAGTCAGCAGCCGGTGCCCAACGCGGTACTGGTGCGCGGTCGCCATCCGGTGAACGGCAAGGACGGCTGGCTGGAATACCTGGTCAGCACGCGCGACGCCACCGGCACCGAGGACGAGAGCGGCAGGGTGGACTTCAAGGACCGGGGAGCCTACCCCTCGGTCGCTCCGGGGCAAACCATCGCCCGCCTGCACCCGCCCACCAAGGGCGAGGGCGGCATCGACATCTACGCCAAGACGCTCCCGGCCAACGAGGGGGTGGAGCTGCATGTCCATCCCGGCGAAAACGTGGAGATCTGCGAAGACGGAGCAACCTTTACGGCCAACGCCACGGGGATCATGGTCCTGGACCGAAACGTGCTTTCCGTCTCCGAATGCCTGGTGCTGCCCGAGAACGTGGACATGAACACCGGCAACGTCAAGGTGGACACGGGCTCGGTCAAGATCATGGGCAATGTGCAGGCCGGATTCCATGTGGCAGCGCCCAAGAACATCATCGTCCAGGGCTCCATTGAAAGCGCGGAGGTGGAGGCCGGGGAAAACATCGAGGTCGGTGGCGGCATCCTCATGCCCGACGGAGGCATGGTCACGGCCCAGGGCAACATCACGGTCTCCTACATGAACAACGCCAGGGTGCACGCACACGGCAGCATCCTGTTCAAGAACGAAATTTCAAATTCCACGATCCAGGCGGACGGCTATATCCGGGCGGAAAAGGGCAAGGGCATCATCCAGGGAGGCTCGGCCATCTGCTCCCGCGGAATGGAGGTCAATGAGCTGGGCTCGGAACTGGGCGTCCAGACCATCGTGGGCATCAACCTGAGCACCAGCGACGACCGGGAAGCCATGGCCGAGCGCGCCAACCTGGCCAAGGAAATCAAGAGAATCGACAAGGCCCTGGGGAACGGCAATCCCAAGGACATCCTCAGGCGCGTCCCCCCGGAAAAGCGCCCATCCATCGTCAAGGTGCTCAAGCACCGCATGGAACTGGCGAAACGCTACAAGGAAGTGGCCGACGAGCTGGCCGAAAAGGCCGAGATTCGCCGCAACGAACTGAGGGGCGTCACCATCAAGGTTCTTCGGACCATCCACGGCGGCACGGTCATCAAGATGGGCGGCCATACCGCGCGGGTCAAGCGAACCATGGATCGTTCCCTGATCTACTGGAGCGAAGAGGAGCAGAAGATCGCCTTCGGCACGCTCTAACGCCCCGCGCGATAAAATGAACTCCTCCGCGTAACCTTTGCCGCATCGGCTCCGTCTACATTTGTAGCAGCATTGTATTAATGCACCTTCTAAAAGCACCTTTTTCACAAAAGGTGCTTTTTTTATTTATCGAATGTAACCACTTCAGACTTTGCACCGACTTTAATGCATTTAATAAAAATATTAATATTAAATTACATTGTAACCTTATTACCAAACCAAACGTCTATGACTATGGAAAGATATTTTTGAAACATTAATACAAATTAAACCATTCAAATTTATTTAACCTCTAAAAATCTATAATCACTACACATAAAAATTATTTAATTTTTCTCATGGATGTTTTCATTTCTCGATTCGTACCACTCTATGAAAGAGACAACAAACTTCGCAAACAAGGTTTTATGAAAACAAATGGCAGAAAGTATTCATCTCGAATCATTCTTTGATGAAAACAACATCAAGCAGAATTGGGATGCTCTTGTAGAGAAATATGCATCATCCATATATGGATACCTGCATCACTACTGCAAGGCTCACATGAACGGATTGAAAGAAGATGATATATGCGACATCACGCAAAATGTATTTCTCAAGCTCGTGAAAGATGATTTCAGGCTTTTACGACGCTACGACCCGAAAAAAGGTTCTTTCTCAACCTGGCTTGCCGTCCTGACCCGCTCCACGGCGCTGGACTACCTGCGCGCAAGAGCGAGGAACCACGTCCCCCTGGAGGACTATCAGGACAAACTGCAGGCAGAGGAACAAGGGCCGCGCCTCCAGGTGAATTATCCCACGGGAGTGCTCACCGAACGGCAGCAGAGCGTTCTTCACCTCCTCTTCGAGAAGGACCTGGACCCGGCCGAGGTGGGCCGGCTCATGGGGGTCAAGACCCAGACGGTCCGCAGCATCAAGCACCAGGCGCTGGACAGGCTCAGGGCCCATTACGGAGTGACGGCGTAGACGAAAGCGCCACGCCAGGAACATACAAGGGACGGAGTTCCCGCACTCACAGGAGGTATTCCATGGACGGAATCAAGCTCTTTGGCAACGGTTTGACCATTGCAGCCACCGGACAGGCGCAAAAGGCCGCTTCCGGGCAGTCGCAGGACAACGGCTTTGCCGGTTGCCTGGACAAGGCCCTGGAGCAGGAGCGGGATTGCGAAGCCGCTTCGGGCCAGCAGGCCGCGGGAATCTGCAACAGGGAACTGATGGAACTGAGGGCCCGTTTCGACGGGCAGGCCATGCAGCCCCCGGCGCATGTCATCGAGCGCGCACAATCGCTGGTGAATGACGAAGGGGAAGTGGCGGCCCACACGTTCACGGTCTGATCCCGCCGCAAAGGGATCAAAATTTCGGACGGAGTGCCATACGCACCCCGTCCCGGGCGGAAAGGCCGCCCTCTGCGAACGGTTGTCTCTTTCAAACACCGGCAGAAGTCTGCCCGCCCTGGGCATTGGGCCCGGGGCAGCGGACCCTGTCTCGACCGAAGGAGGCAACCGTTATGTATACCAGCAGCGCAAGTTACCTGAACAGCGTCTATACCTCTTCCACCACGTCGTGGGATACCGAAGAGTCGTCCACCGATCTCGGCCAGGACGAATTCCTGCAGCTCTTCGTGGCCCAGCTGGAAAACCAGGATCCCCTGGACCCGGTGGACGACAGCGAATCCATCGCCCAGATGGCCGAGTTCTCCAGCCTGGAGCAGCTCACCAACATCAATTCCCAGATCAGCGACCTGATCGACACCATCAACACCCAGACCCTGAACACGGCCGTGAGCTACATCGGCAAGAGTGTCGTGGCCTCCGGCTACTCCATGAGCAAGGAAGGGGAAACCATCAGCGACGTCACCTACACCGTTCCCGTCGATGTGGAGGACCTCACCGCCCACATCATCGACGAGGACGGCAGCATCGTGAACAGCATCGACCTCGGCGCACACGACGCGGGCGAATACGATTTCTCCTGGGACGGCACCGGATCGGACGGGGAGGAACTCGAAGACGGCCTTTACTCCATCGCCTTCACGGCCACCAACTCCGAGGGCGAATCGGTTTCCATTTCCACCATGGTCAGCGGCGTTGTGTCGGGGGTTTCCCAATCCAGCGGCTCCACCCTGCTGACCCTTGAGGACGGCCGTCAGGTCTACCTGTCGAACGTCTACGAAGTTACCGCATAAAACAAAAAATTTCAGGAGGATACCATGAGTCTTACAGGATCGCTTTATTCCGGCATCACTGGCCTGACCGCCCACAGCCAGGCCATCTCCGTGGTCGGCAACAACCTGGCAAACACCAGCACCATCGGGTTCAAGGGTTCCACCATGCAGTTCGAGGACCTCTTCTACTCGTACGTGAACACGGCAAGCGGCGTGGACCAGATGGGCCACGGCGTGGCCACCTCGGCCATCATGACCGACTACTCGCAGGGCCCCTACGAATCCTCCACCGAGGTGACGGACATGGCCCTGGGCGGCGAAGGTTTCTTCACCGTGCATGACCCGAGCACCGGCGACGAGTACTACACCCGCGCGGGCAACTTCCGTTTTGACGACGACGGCTACCTGGTAACCCCGGCGGGCCTGCGCGTGCAGGGCTGGGAAGTGGTGGACGGCGAAAGCACCTCGTCCGGGCTGACCCAGATCACCGGCACGCCCCAGGACATCCGCCTGGAGAACTTCCAGTCCCCGCCCGAAGCCACCAGCGAGGTGAGTTTCGTGCTCAACCTGGATTCGGACAGCGACGACAACGCGGCAGTGGCCACCAACCCGTGCTTCTCCATGTTCCAGTACTGGGACGGCTCCGAGGACACCCCGCTTTCGGACTCCCGCTACGCCTACCAGACCACCATCTCGGTCTACGACGAAAACGGCACGGCAACGGACCTGACCGTCTACTTCGACCCGGTCGACGACAGCAGCGTCGCCAGCCAGTCCGGCGGCTACCAGGTCTGGGAATACGTCGTCACCATCCCGCCCAGCGCGGACGGCAGGACCCTGGACGGCCAGTCCCTGGGCACTACCTCTGCGGGCGGCGTGCTCATGATCGGCACTCTGACCTTCAACACCGCGGGCAACCTGGTGGGCCAGAGCGCCTTCACCCTGGCCAGCGGCGCATCCGGCGACATGAAGGACCTGAGCAACTGGACACTGGCCGATTTCTCCGACGACGGTCTGCCCATCATGACCGCCAACTTCTCCGGGGCCTCCAACGCCAGCGCCACGAACCAGATAAACTCAACCAGCTTCTCCATCGACTTCGGCCTCTCCACGGCCGACCTGATCACCAACAACGGCTGGGAGGCGGGCAGCGTCTCCAACGCCTCGCTCATCGGCAGCACCTACGCAAACATCCCCAACATGGATGCCCTGGACATTGCGGCCGACGCCACCACCTCCTACGACACGAGCTCCTCCACCCTGACCCAGCAGCAGGACGGCTATTCCGCCGGTTTCCTGCAGAGCCTGACCGTGAGCAGCGACGGCATCATCACCGGCAACTATTCCAACGGCCAGGTGCTGGACCTCTATGCGGTGACCCTTTCCCGCTTCGACAACAAGTACGGCCTGGAGCACGAGGGAGGGAACCTGTTCTCGGCCACCCGCGATTCGGGCCAGGCCATCACGGGCACGGCCAACACCAGCACCTTCGGATCCGTGGCCGCCAACACCCTGGAGCAGTCCAACGTGGACACCGCCACGGAAATGGTGCGGCTGATCACCCTGCAGCGCGGCTTCCAGTCCAACAGCAAGGTCATCACCACGGCCGACACCCTGCTCAGCGAAGTCATTGCGCTGAAGCGCTAGCAAACCGGAGGATTGATCCATGATCTCGTCCCTCTATTACACGGGATTGCTCTCCCTGCAGAATTTCCAGGGAGCCATATCCATCCACGGCAACAACATCTCCAACGTGGATACGACCGGGTACACCCGGCGTACCGTGGAGTTTACCTCCCTCCCCTCGGTGCAGACCGCCGTGGGGAGGGTGGGAACCGGATCCACCGTGGACCGGATCACCCGTCATCTCAACGAATACCTGGAAAGCCAGTACAACGAGAAAATGGGGGGGCTGACCAAGTGGAGCACCGCATCCGAGTATCTCTCCAGCCTGGAGGCCCTGTTCACCCAGGGAGAGACCACCGGGATCAGCGCTTCGCTGGCCAACTTCTGGGCCGCCTGGGAAGACCTTTCCTCGGCACCGGGCGAAACCACCCAGCGCACCACGCTCGTCTCCGAAACCGACACGCTGATCTCCCTCCTCGCCAGCACGGCCGAGGACCTGGAATACCAGCAGCTGGAAATGGAACAGGCCATCAGCGAGGAGGTGGACGAGATCAACGACATCCTCGAGGACCTGGCCGCGCTCAACGCCCAGATCCCGGGGCAGACAGACAACCTCGAACTGCTCGACACCCGCGACTACCTGGTGCGCGCCCTGGCGCAACGGGTGGATGTGCAGACCATAGAGCAGGAAGACGGCCAGATCACGGTGCTCACCGGCGAGGGCCTTTCCCTGGTGGACGGGGACAAGGCGTACACCTTCAGCTACGAAAGCGCCCAGTCCTCATCCTCGCTCTATCCCACCTCGGACTTTGACGGCTCGATCTACTTTGAAGGCTCCTCCAACCAGGAATTCACCATCGAGGTCGTCAACGGGGGCTATGCCTCGGGCGGCGGTTCCGCAGCCACCTTCAAGGTCTCCCTGGACGGCGGCAAGACATGGCTCACGGACGACGACGGCGAACCGGTCTACTACACGGCCGGGGACACGGACAACCGGATCGAGATAGGCGGCGTGGAAATCTGGTTCGGCGACGAATCGGATTCCGGGACCATGGCGGGCACCGAACTGACGGCGGGTGACCAGTTCACCATCGTGGCCAAGTCGGCCGTCTACTGGGAAAGCAACAGCTCGGGCAAGGTCAACGTGACCCCCTTTGCCGACACCACGAGCAGCGGCAGCCGGTTGAGCGGGGGCTCCCTGGCCGGGATGCTCATCGCCCGCGACAGCTACCTGGGTGACTACACCGAGCAGCTCGACGCCTTCGCCTCGTCCCTGATCTGGGAAGTGAACTACGCCCACAGCCAGGGGGCCGGGCTGGATCACTGGGACTACGTGCTGGGCTCCTACCAGGCCCAGTTCACGGACCGCCCCATCAGCGAGAGCGGTCTGGATTTCGAGGACTACATCGAGGAAGGCTCCTTTTCCCTGGCCATCTACGACGAGGATACCGGCGAGTTGCTGAGCAACGCCTCCGTTGACTTCTCGTCCATCTCGCCGGGCATCTCCTACTTCGACCCCACCGTGCATTCCATGGAAGACGTGTGTGATGCCATCGAGGCCACCTTCCCCGGCCAGATCGACGCCGAGATCATTGACGGCAGACTCTCTCTGGAAGCGGCCGACGGCACGGAGTTCGAATTCGCCGGGGACAGCTCCGGCCTGCTGGCGGGGCTGGGCATCAACACCTACTTCGACGGACACGACGCCGCGTCCATCTCCATCAACACATACATCGAGGCGGACTCCGAACGGGTCAACGCCGGCCACGTCAACGGCGCGGGCGAGGTCAACGAAGGCGACAACACCATAGCCCTGGCCCTGGCCGAACTGGCCACCAAGGAAGTCACCATCACCACCATCTACGGCAGCGTGGAGCAGGATCTCCAATCCTACTTCGACAGCCTGGTTTCCGAGGTGGGCGGCGACGTATCCACCGCGTCCACCAACGCGGCCTATTACAGCACCCTGGCCGAGGACCTGGCGGAACAGCAGGAAGAGGTTTCCGGCGTCAACATCGACGAAGAGCTGACCATGCTCATGCGCTATCAGCAGTCCTACGCGGCTGCGGCCAAGATGATCACCACGGCCAGCGAGCTCTTCGACATCGTGCTCGCGCTCAAGAGCTAGGGCGCGGCAGCAAGGAGGGAATGACCATGCGCGTCACCCAGAACATGATTTTCAGTACGTCCATCTCCAACATCAACAACGCCCTGTCCGAGGTCATGCGGCTCAACGCCCAGAACTCGGCCCAGAAAAAAATCCTGAGCCCGTCCGACGACCCCTCCGGCTACAAGCAGGTGCTGGACCTGCGGGCCTACACCTCGGCGATGGAGCAGTACGAGGACAATATCGACACGGCCAATGGCTGGCTCAACCTGGCGGACGAAATGCTGCTGCAGGCCAGCGAACTCCTGACCAGCAGCAAGGAACTGGCCACCCAGGCGGCCACCGGCACCCTGACCGCGGACCAGCGCCAGTCCCTGGCATCCCAGGCCCGCCAGAACCTGGCCAGCATGATCTCCATCGCCAACACCGAGTACGTGGGCCAATCCATCTTCGCCGGGCACAAGATCGACGACAACGCCTACGAGCAGATCCTGGGAGTGACCGTCAACGACGAGAACCTGTCGGCCGACGACATCGTCAGCGTGACGGGCGACGCGGAGTACACCATCTACGTCCGAACCCTGACCGCGGGAGTTGTGGGCACGGACGCCATCGACTACGAATATTCCGCGGACGGCGGCGAGACCTGGACCCAGGCCACCCTGGCCGCGGGCGACACCGTGCTGGACTGCGGCACGGCCCAGCTGGAACTGGCCGCGGGAACCAATGTTCAGGCCAACGGCGACACCAGCTTTTATCTGCGTCCGGCGGCGGTCTACCTGGGGGACACCAACGACGGCATCAACATCACCAAGTCCGGTGCGGCCGCCATTGAGGCCTCGGCCGACGGCGTGTTCTCGGGCGACATCACCGTGCGCATCGACAGCGGCACGGACATCAACGGCGCCGTGGAATATTCCTTCAGCCTGGACGGCGGCAGCACCTGGGTGGAAGGCAACGTGACCTCCAATGCCCAGCTGCCCCTGCCCGGCGGATTCCTGAACCTGACCTCGGGCGCGGGCACGGCAATCGCGGCGGGCGACCAGTTCCAGATCACGCCTGCGGACGCGGACATCTCCATCAACGTCAACCGCTACAGCGAGGTGGTGGTCAACAACGTGGGCCTGGAAATCTTCGGAGGGCTCTACGACGCCGACGGAGACGGCACGGCCACGGAGGCCCTGCCGGAAACGCCCGAGGAAAACCTGTTCGAGGCCATGAGCGACCTCATCGGCTATCTGGAAGTGAACGACACGGACGGCATAGGCGAGTGCATCGACAGGATCAAAGCGGCCCAGGAACGCCTGGAGACCTATGCCGCGGACGTGGGCGCCCGAGAAAACAGGCTGGAATCCCAGGCGAGCATCCTCACGGTGCAGAAGAGCAACGCCACAAGCCAGATATCCCAGATCGAGGACGCGGACCTGAGCACCCTGCTCGCGGAGCTGTCCAAGGCGGAATACATCTATGAATCCGTGCTCAGCTCCTCTTCCAAGATCATGAGCATGACCCTGCTCAGCTATCTCTAGGGAGGAACGGCCATGAGCGATTACTCCTACGACTACATCAACAGCTATTACGAGGGCTACTACGACACCGAGACCTACACGTCGGGCCAGATCACCTTTTCGGGGGTCTCCACCGGCACGGACTTCGACACCCTCATCGAGGGTCTGGTCTCGGCGGAAAGCTACACCCTGGACAACCTGGAGAACTGGAAATACCAGTGGGAAGCCAAGAACGAGGCCCTCAGCGACCTGAACACGGCGCTCATCAGTCTGCAGACCGCCCTGGAAGACCTGGACACCCTGAGCGAGTTCTTTGCCAAGTCCGCCTCGGTCACGGATTCGAGCGCACTGTCCGTGAGCGTGGATGCCGACGCCCAGGAAGCAACCCACAACATCGTCATCAACCAGCTGGCCCAGAACGACATCTGGTTCAACACCGGCGCGGGCTATTCCGCCACCGACGAGGTGCTCACCTCCACGGGCGGCACCTTCGTGCTCGAATACGCGGGGGAATCCTACACCATCGATGTGGAGGCGGGAACAACCGTGAGCACCTTCGTCAACCTCATCAACAGCGACGCGGACCTGGACGACGGGGTGCGCGCCGCGCTGGTCAACGACGGGGACGAGTATCACCTGGAACTGCGGGGAATGGACCTGGGAGAGGACAACACCATCTCCATCACCAGCTCCACCATCGCCTCCCTGGATCCCTCCAACTTCGAACAGACCCAGGTGGCCTGCAACTCCCAGATCAAGGTGGACGGATTTCCCACGGCGGCGGACGAATGGATCGAACGGGATTCCAATTACATCGACGACGTGCTGGACGGCGTGGCCCTGACCCTGAAGGATACCACGGACAGCGGCGGCACCACCATGACCGTGTCCGTGGACAACGACGCCATCGTGGAAAACGTGCAGACCTTCGTGGAGCAGTTCAACACGGTCATTTCCCTGATCCAGGAAATATCGAGCGTGGACTATGAATCCGACGAGGACGAACCCGAGGCCTCGGTCATGACCGGCAACTACGGCGTGGACATGGTCAACCAGAACCTCAAGGACGTCATCGCCACCCTGGGCCTGGGCTTCAGCTACTACGACAGCGACACAGGCGGGGGCGACTACTACTCGACCCTCTCCCAGCTCGGCATCACCACGGACGCGGACGACAGCTCCGTGACCTTCGGACAGCTGCTCTTTGACGAGGAGGACTTCCTGGAGGCCCTGGAAAAGGACCCGGAAGGCGTGGCCATGGTCTTTTCCGCCAACGACATCGCCGAAACCGATTCCACGGACTTCACGATTCTCTCCACGGTGGACGGGACCACCCAGCCCGGCGTTTACGACGTCGAGTACACCATGAGCGGCGGTGCCGTCGTCAGCGCCACCATCGGCGGGGAAACGTGCGCCATCAGCGGCGACGAAATAACCTGTATCTCCGGAGACGCTCTGGGCATGGCCCTCCGCGTGGACGACCTTACGGACGGGACCTATACGGGCTCCGTGGCCGTCAAGCGGGGCAAAATCCCGGAACTGGTCGAGTCCATCGACGAGATGTGCGACTCCCAAAACGGCATATTGAACATTATCCAGGAAAACTATAATGACATTATCGACAGCATCGATGACAAAATAGACAACGAAGAAACCCGGTTGGAACAGTACGAATCCAGACTGCGCGACAAGTACAGCCGCCTGGAAACCACGCTGAGCGAATATTACAGTCTCCAGACGACGTTGGAAAGCCAGCTTGACCAGCTTGAATGATTTTTCTTCTTCCCCCTGTAACCGGTTCGACGCTGCGCCCGACAAATGGTATGAACCGCCATGGACGGCCAATACCTACTGGACCGCAAAAGTGACTGAGACAGGGATGAAGGGGAAGCAACTTTCGCCGGACACGGCTGTTGTTCAGGAGATCCTTGAGGGCAATGTCAACGCCTTCGAGACTCTGGTGAACAGGCACCAGGAGCATGTGTCGCGCATCGTGGGCAATCATGTGCCCTACCAGCGCGTGGACGAAGTGGTGCAGGCGGCGTTTGTCAACGCCTACCGGTCGTTGAACACCTTCCGGGGTGAAAAGCCGTTCCGGAACTGGCTTTCGAAGATAAGCGTCCGATGCTGCTACGACTTCTGGCGCGAGGAATACCGCTACCGGGAAACGCCGGTCAGCACCCTGGGGGCAGATCCCTGGGACATGCTCGACCGCCTGACCGCGAATCAGGCGCAGGAGGAATTTCTGGCCCAGGCGCAGCAGGAGGAAAACATCAAGCTGCTGGACTGGGCCCTGGACCAACTTTCCCCCGAGGACCGGATGGTGGTAACCCTCACGGCCCTGGAGGAAAAAAGCGTGGCCGAGGCAGCCCACCTGCTCGGCTGGACAAAGGTGAATGTGAAGGTCCGAGCGCATCGGGCCAGAAATAAACTAAAGAAAATCCTAAAACAGGCGATCTGAAATGGAGGGGAGAACCATGACGCATCGCTCAAGAACAACGATGGAAGCGCTGAGCGCCATCCACCGGACAAAGAGGCCGCCAAAGACGAACCCGAATCTCGTGTACGCCATCATGGGCGAAATCCGTACCCTGGATATCGAGCAGGCGCGGGACTTCATCCGCATAGCCTTCCCGTTTTCCGCGGTGGCGGGGATTGCCGCCATGGCGCTGTTCATGCTGAGTTCGAACACGTCCCTCAGAGTCGAGGATATGCTGGTCTGCATGTACAACGGTGGCTCGCTCGTATTGGGAATGTAAGGGCCACGCCCGTATCATTCAGGAGAAAGCGATGCTGCAAAGCAAGAACTGGAAAGAATGGATCGCCGTATTGCTGCTTTTCGGCACCGGGGCCCTGGTGGGCGCCGGGATCATGCGGCTGTATATGGATAGATTTCCGCCGCCTCCCATTCCGGCCCCCGAGGAGCTCAAGGACAGGATCATCGGAAGGCTGGATACGGAACTGAACCTGACTTCGGAACAGTATGAAGCCATCACCGAGATATTCGAGGAGGGCTTCCGACGCTCCATGGAAATCCGCAAGCCCATCGACAAACAGATGGATGAACTGCTCGATGAACAGTACCGGCGGATCATGGCTCTCCTGACGCCGGAACAGCAGGAAAAATTCAAGGTGCTCCACGAACGGTTCGAAAAGCGGCGCAAGGCCTTCCACAGGCCGGGGCCACCACCGCCTCCGCCGCCTCTCATGGATTAAATGAAAAAAAGTCGCCGGGTTTGTAACCGCAAGGTTAAACCCGGCGACACTGATATTGAGAGAAGGCAGTCTACCCAACTGCTTTTGCAAACCCACCCTAATCCCTTCTTCCCCGCAGCCCCGCTACCCCGGCGGGGCTCACTTTTTGTGTAACCGGATCCAGTCCGCACCGGACTTGAAAAGCAGAAGCGATCACAAAATGCACAAGGAGTGTGTAATGAAGAAAACAAGCATCATCATAACCAGCATCATTCTGGTATCCATGGCCTTCACCATGGCGCTGGCCATGGACAATATGGACGACCACGAGAAAATGCCCGCCCCGCCCCACCATGAGAAGATGAAGAAGGGCCCCCATCCGGCGGACCAGCTGGTGCAGGACCTGGAACGGCTCGGCCTGACCCAGGCCCAGAAAACGAAGATAGCCAAGCAGCTCAAGACGGAATGGGACACGATGCGGGAAATGCACGATGCCGTGCATGAAGACATGGAGGCCATGCGCCAGGCCCAGTTCCAGGGCAATGTGGACGCGGTCCGCGCCCTGAGCAAGAAAATGGCCCAGCAGCGGCAGGCCCACGATGTGGAACGCGCCGCAAGCATGGCCAAGATCCGGAGCGTGCTGACCGCGGAGCAATCCGCCAAGCTGGACATGATTCACCGGCAGTTCATGGAAAAGATGGAAAAGCAGCGTCCCCCCAAAAAAAGGATGAACATGGATTCCTGGATCCTGGAAAACATCTAGCGGATCCGGCGTTCCTGCCCTTCGGAACCATGGCGCGCAGCTTCGGCTGTGCGCCTTTTTTCATCCCTTCTTGCTCACCAGGCCGGAATTGAGCCCGGCATCCAGCAACGATTCCAGGTTGGATTCGGACTGGTCGAACAGGTCCAGCAACTGGTTGCTCTTTTCCAGCTCCAGCTCGGTGCGCGGGGTCGGCTTGCCGTAAATGGGGTCGGTGATGGAGGCCTCGTTGATGAGCAGGGACGAAGTCCCGGCGTCCAGCACGGACTGGGTTTCGTCCAGCCAGCGGGTCAGCAGCCCGTCCTCCTCGTCCAGCAACAGGCTCTGGGTGCGTTCCGGGTCCGCGCCCAGGGACTCGTAGAAAGCGTCATGGGAGAACCAGAGCGTCTTTTCCAGGCCGGTTTCCCGCAGGCCGATGGATTGCAGGTCCGTGGCGTTGTCGGTCACGGGATCCCGCCAGAGCGCATCCGTCTCCTCGCGCAGGATATCCAGATTCTTGACCAGCAGGGAGCGAAGGTCGTTGTAGGAGGTGATCACGTCCGAAAGCCGGTCCTGCATCTCCTGCAGCGGCTCCACCACGGACAGGGGGATGGTTTCGGAGAAATTCTCCTCGATCTCCACCTGCAACCGGCCCTGATCCAGCACGATGGCCCCCGCGGCCCGCTCATAGATCCTGCCGCCGGTGCTCACCTCGGTGTCCGAACCGGGCTGGGCCGTGGCCCCGAGCCCCAGGGCCGTGAGCGGATATTCCGTGGTGAAGGTCACGCTGTGGTCGCCGCTTCCGTCGTCGGTGAGGGCAATGGCCGTTCCGGCCTCGGCGTCGGTCTTGCTGGTCGCCAGCTGGATGAGCCTGCCCGTGTCGCTCTTGATGGCGTAGTAGGTCGTGTCCTCGGCAAGGCCGGTGGGCAGGGTGCCGTCCGTGGAAAGGGTCACCTGCGCCCCGGTGACGATGGCGTCGTACTGCTCCTCGCTGACCTCGAGATACCGGACGCCCAGATCGTCATTGACTGTGAAGGAACCGTCCCCCACGTGCACGCCCCCGGTGATGGACAGCCGCTCGCCCAGCTTGGGATCAAGGGCCTCGAACCGGAGCTGTACCCCGTCCATGTACAGGAGCTGGTCCTGCACCTGGTCGGAGAGCATGCGGTTGGAAACCACTTCGGCCGAGAACATGGACTGGCTGCCGCCTGCGGCGTCGGCCACCTTGTTGAGCAGGTCCTCCCAGGTGTCATCCGGATCCACGGAAAAGGTGAAGGTGCCGCTCTGCTCGCCCATGCTCCAGTCGATGGAGTGGACGCCCGCGTTCAGGGTGACGGCGGCGTTGGGATCGAAGGTATCGGAATAGAACAGGGAGGCCTTGCCCGCACGGCCGCCGGAAAGCAGGTAGGTGTCCAGGTCGGCCGGCTCAGTGGGCACGTTCACGGCCGAGAAATCGAACTCGTTCAGCAGGTGCCCCTGGGTATCCGAAAGCGACAGATCCTGCTCCGCGCTTCCGGCATTGACCGCCAGCAGCAGCGAGGTGCCCTCGGCGTTGAGATCCGGAACCCGAAGACCCGGGGAAAGCTGAAACACCCTTTCGGCCTGCACCTGGAGCGTGCTGCCGTTGATGGCCTCGGCCACCGCATCGATGAGATCGCCTTTGGTCCAGTCCGCTTCCACGTCGATGGAGAATTCCTCGCTGTCGTCGCCCAGGGCGACCTCGAACTTGTATTCCCCTTCCGTGAGATCGGCGTCCGCCTCGGCATCCAGTCCCCGGGAAAAGAACTTGTAGTAGCGGACCGCCTCGCCCTCCTTGCTCACGTCGGCCGAAACATACTTCTCGAAATCGTCGCCGCCCACCACCAGCCGCCCCTTGAACAGGGGATCGGACTTGGGCCACTGGAAGGATTCCAGGCTGTTCTTGAACAGATTGAGGGTGTTTTCCAGCCGGATGGCCAGGGATTCGCCGGTCTTGTGGAATTTGGAATAAAGCTGGGCGTTCTGAAACTTGTCCTGCCACACAGAACCCTCGAAAGAGCCTTGCAGGGCCCTTTGCAGGGTAAAGTGGAGACTGGCGGATTCGTTATCCGCAGTCCCCAGTGTCAGGACTGTCTTCAGGTCGTCGCTCAAGGCATTTCTCCTCGGCCATGGCCGGATATTGGACGAACTCGAGGCACAGCCCCTGCGGGGGGGCCGTTGCCGGGGCGGCGGTTCTGTCCGCTTCGTCCAATATTGATCGGATGGTTTGTGGAGAAACTTTACCGCGCCCGGCCTCCACCAGGCAGCCCATGATGTTGCGGACCATCTGCTTGAGAAAGCCGTCCGCGGAAAAACGCCACACGCTCTCGTGTTCGTTTATGCCCGGGCAGCGCTCCAGGCGGGTCATGGTGCGCACCGTGCTCTTGACCGGGGTTCCCGTGTTCTGGAAGGCCGCGAAATCATGCGTGCCCAGAAAGACCTCGGCGGCCCGCTCCATGAGCCCGAAATCCACGGGCCCACAGGCCCAGACCTGATTGCGCCGGTGGGGAAGAAGAAATTCGCGGGTATGCCACAGGGTGTAGGCATATGTCTTGGAAACCGCCGAATAGCGGGAATGAAATTCGGCATCCGTCACATGGCAGGAAAGAACGGATACATCGTCGGACAGCAAACTGTTCAGGGCCCGCCGCCAGGGAATGGTTGCCCGGGATTCGGGGACGTCGAAATGGCAGACCTGACAGAGGGCGTGCACCCCGCTGTCCGTGCGGCCCGAGCCGTGCACGCGCACGGGTTCGCCCACGATGCGGGCAATCGCCGTTTCCAGTTCGCCCTGCACGGTGCGCTCCCTGGCCTGGAGCTGCCAGCCGCAAAAGGCCGTGCCGTCGTAGGCCAGGGTCAGGCGAATGCGGGGCACGGGCTATTGTTCCTCGAAAGGAACCTGGAGACGGGTGAGCGCCTCAGAGAACTGGGCGGCCTTCTTGGCCTCCACAAAGGTCAGAATCTCGCCCGCAGTGCGGCCGCGCATGCCCGACAAAACCTTGACGGCCAGGTCCTGGTCCATGCTTTCCAGAATCTTTGCGGCCTGCTTGGCCTTGGTGCTGGAAAGCATATCCACCAGCTGCTTGACCTTCTTGTCCTTGGTGGCCTTGGCCTCCTCGAGCATGTTCTTGATCTCGTCGCGCAGCTTGGTCAGCCGTTTGGTCTCGGCCTCCACAAAGGCCTTGAGTTCCTCGTTGTTGCGGCGCTCGATGGCGATCTGCTCCTGCAGCTTCTTGAGCGCCTTCCAGTCGTCGGGCAGGTCCTCGGCCCCGGCGGGCTTGGCCGGGGCGGGAGCGGCCTGGGCCTGATTCGCATCGGACTGCCCGGCCGCGGCGTCCTTTTGGGCCGGTTTTTCGGCCTGGGCCATGGCCTCGGTGGGGGAAGCCAGTTCAATGGCGGACTGGGGAAGCACGGCCTCGGCCACCTCGAGCGTCACGGAATCGACACTCAGCATGCCGAACACGGCAAGCTTCAGCAGGGCCAGAAAGATCAGACTCAGCAGAACCCTAGATATCCTTACGTTCATACCGAATCGTTGCCATTTCGTCGTTTTCTTTCTGTTCCCGGAGGTTTTCCTCTGCATAGTGCTTCCTTGCCTGATTTTCCTTGAGCTTTTCCAACAGCTTCCGATCCCTGGAACGCCGAACCGCTTCCTCACGAACCTTATGCAACATCAAGGCCAACTCCCGCAAGCGGACCCGCGCTGCGGCCAGGTCCGTTTCCAGGGCGTTCCGGTACTGCCGCCAGAGCCACATGTCGCCGGGCGACTTGGTGGCCTCCAGCTGCTTGGCCTTATGGGCCTCGAACCGTGCGGCGATGTCCTGCACCAGGGCTTCCTGCTCGTCATGGGCGGCCTTGGCCCTGGACAGGGCCGCCTTGGCCTGGTCCTCCAGCTGGCCCCGGTAGTCCAGGACCTTTTCGAGCTTGAAGCGAAACGGTTTCATCTGAACTCAACTACCCGTTATGGTTAACCTTGCCGGCCATCCCACAGTACCCCTTGGACCTGGACTCGTCGGTCCAGCGCCACATCATGCACTGGGTCACCAGACAGGTCTTCATCTTGTCGTCGCTGGTCTTGAGCATGGGACAGAATTTGAACTTGGCTTCGTTTTCCTTAAGAATCATACACCCTCCCGGAGCGTGAATATGAAAAAGGGCACGCCGAAATCCGACGCGCCCTGATTGTAGCAATATCCGGGCCTGTGTCTAGCCGCCCTGTTGCACGGATTCTGCGGCGGCCTTTTCGGTCGCCCCCACGTCGCACTGCTCGGACTTGGGTTCTCCTCCGTCCGGGCCGCACATGTCCACATAGGTATCCATGCCCAGCAGGCACTTGAGCTTCTGGAGCACGAGCACGCCGATGCGCTGCTCCCTGTCCAGAACCTTGGCATAGCCGCCGTCGGCCAGCACGGCCTGGAATTCGGACTTGTCCAGGGGCTCGGCGTCCTTGTTCAGGGTCTCGAAGGTGCGGGCATAGGAACGCACCTTTTCATCGATGACCGCGTCGGGCAACGCGCGGATGTCGCGAATCATGCCCGCCAGCTCCTCGCTGGGCGGCAGGGCGTCGGATTCCAGCACCTTCTTGAAGCTTTCCGCAAAGCGCAGACTCCCTTCCAGAATGTGCTTGCGCTTGACCACGTTGAGCCCGGTCCATCCGGCCTTGAGCCACTTGAAAAGCACGTCGCGGGTGAAATGCTCTTCCTTTTCCACGAAGACCTGCACCGAATAGGATGCATACATGTAGGTGTCCATCCAGCTGATGAGCCCCTTGTCCAGGCCTTCGATGCCGGAGTAGAAATAGACCCAGTTCTGGTCGTCGAGGATCGCGCCCTTGCGTCCCACGTCGGATTCGCCGTCCTGGTCAGTGACCGAAATGAGCACGTTCTTGCCGTTGTGCTTCATGAGCACCACCAGCCGGAACATGTCGTAGAAATAATAGGCCCCGGCAAAGGAATCGGGCGTATTGCTTTCGAATTCCTTTCCCCAGAGCACCACGGGCTTGTCCAGATCGTCCAGGCGATCCCACAGGCCGCGCTCCTGCTTGAGGATGTCGCTGCCCTCTTTCCAGCCGCTCAGACGCAGCACGCTGGGCACGATGACATAGTTGGGGATGTCCGGATTGTAGAGGTATTCCAGCACGCGCCTGAGTCCCACGTCGAGGTCCATGCGCATGACCGTCCCCCGGCCTTCCCGGCGTTTGGGCTCAAAGTCCTTGGGATCAGCGTCGCAGTTGTCCACGAAATCGATGATCGGCGCCACGGCAGCGGGATCAAAGGAGCCACCGGGATTGCGGACCAGCCCGAAAAGATGGGCGAAACCGGCCTCGATCTCATCGGAAAGCGGCGTGGACTCCTTGTTGAGCTTCACCTCGCGGGGTTCGGCGAACGCCGCCTCCGGCAGGGCCAGGGCAAACAGACACACAAAAAGCAACATCCCGAACCCGAGGGGGAGCCGGGAGTAAAGAGGGCTGGAAAGGCCAGCCTGGTTCTTCATATTCATCTAATATCCTTGCTCTTCAGAGCGTTCAACACACGGAAAGCATGCTTTTTTCAAGAATAGGCATGTTCCTTACCCTTGGCAAGCGGCCAATGGCAAGGCTTTTCGGGCCAAAACCGGGCATTTCGTCGACGCCCCGAATATAGTCCCCTTTATCAGTCGGTTCCATACGGCAAATGGTGACGGGAAAACATCTGGAAGGATTATTTTTTACGGAACTCCAGCAGTTCGGCTCGGGTCAGGGCCGATGCGCCAAATTTCTCCCGTATGGCGTCCACGGCCCGATCCAGCTTGCTGTTTTCCGGCTTTGCTGGCTGCTCGAAAAGGGACATCTGCCGGGGCTTGTCGCCGAAGTTGGAAACCCCCACGCCGATGAGCCGGACCGGCCTTGGCAGGTCCACCTCCTCCAGAAGTTCCACGGCAAGGTCGAAAATCGCGGCCGTATTGTCCGTGGGGCTTTCCAGGCTGTGGCTTCGGGTGATCTGCCTGAAATCCGAAAACTTGACCTTGAGGGTCACGGTGCGCCCCTTGTAGCCGTGCCGCCGCAGGTCCGCGCCCACCCGCTCGGACTGGGCCAGCAGCCACTTGCGCAGCAGGGAACGGTCCCCGGTGTCTTCATGGAACGTGTTTTCCGCGCTGCACGACTTGGCCGCGCCCACCGGCTCCACCGGGTTGGGATCGATGCCCCGGGCCCGGTCATGCAGAATGCCGCCCGACTTGCCCAGCCGGCCTTCCCAGTAAACCCGGTCATGGCGCAGCAAGTCGCCCGCCCGGTACACCCCGAACCGTTTCAGTCCCTCCCGCATCTTCTTGCCTACGCCCGGGATCTTGCCCACGGGAAGTTCGCGCAGGAACGAATGCACCTCATGGGGATGGATGATGCTCAGGCCGTCGGGCTTGTCCAGGTCCGAGGCGATCTTGGCCAGAAAACGGATGGGGGCGGCGCCTACCGAGCAGGTCAGCCCGGTTTCGGCCCTGACGCGCTCCTTGATCATGCGGCCTATGGCCTCGATGGGGCCAAAGAGCCGCTCCAGACCAGTGGCGTCCAGATAGGCCTCGTCCACACTGGCCTGCTCCACCACGGGCGAAAACTCGTGCAGCACGGCCATGACCTTTCCGGAAAGCTCCTTGTAACGGCCCATGCGGCCCGGCACCAGGATCAGCTCCGGGCAGAGCTGGCGGGCCTTGACCACGCTGAGGGCCGAGCGCACGCCGAACCTGCGCGCCTCGTAGGAGGCCGCCGAGCACACACCCCGGTCGCTGGATCCGCCCACGGCCACGGGCTTGCCGCGCAGCTCGGGGTTGTCCAGCTGCTCCACGGACGCAAAAAACGCGTCCATGTCGATATGCATGATCCATGTCTGCAAGGGAATGCCTCCGGCGGCTTGAAAAACTCCAAAACGTTTTGCCCATCGCTTTGCGACGATTGTTTATCATAATAAAACAGCGAACCGGCATCAAGCTGATTCGCTGTCATTCATTTCCCGCCCGAAGAATCCTGGATCAGGATTTTATGCGTCCACGTGAGTCATACGTTGCCGACCGTAAAAGGAAAAAAAGAACGAACCATGCAGCAAGGCCAGCTATCCCGTTTACCAGAGCCAAAAGGCACACCAGGCCAAATCCAGCCACCGACAAGACAAACCTGACGCTACGGCTGAAAAGCGAATCTGCCTCCAGAATCGGGGAGGGACGCCACACGATGACCCGGAACAGGGCATAGACGACAAAGGCCAAGGCAACGATATCCCCGCCGAAAACAAAAATGAAGGACATGTGTTCGGAATGTTCTATTGAAATTCCCGTGAACAGCCACAGGACCGCCAAAAGCTTAAAGGCCACAAACACTACAAAATATTTCCAATGTCTTTCCATCATTCCCCACATTGACAGGATCAACGTTTCACCAGACAGCCAAAGGCGTAGTCCAGCAAGACTCTTCAAAGGCGATCAAGGAAAAGCCCTTAACGGCTCCCCCACTGCTTTCCGAAAACCCAGAACAGGATCAGGGAAAAGACCGCACCCAGTGTGTCGGCCAGCATGTCCTTCTGGGCGTCCCAGATGTCGCCCTGGGAGCCGAGGAACTCGATGCCCGCGTTGCCGCCCTCCAGGACCGCGTACTGCCATTCGATGATCTCGTAGGCCGCGGCAACGGCCATGATGAAGAAAAGCCCGAAAAGCGTGGTCACCACGGGGCCAGCCCATTTGCGGCGCGTGAACAGTTCGGCCAGGGCATAGGCGTAGAAGCCCACGGAAAAATGGCCGATGCGGTCAAAGTGGTTGCGCTGCGAGCCCAGCAGGTCGTTGAACCAGTCGAACGGCACGTTGGCAAAGGTGTAGTGCCCGCCGATGGTGTGCCAGACCAGCCAGAAACCCATGAGCAGGTAGGAGGCGGTGGAAAACCGAAAGCGCCTGTAAGTTGCGGCCAGCAGCAGGAACACGCCCGCCACGGGCACCACCTCGGCGATCCAGACCGCCCGGGAAACCGGGCTGATGCCCATGCAGATGAAAAAAACCACAAAGGCTGCGGCAAGAATATGGGGCGTACGGCCCACAGGCCGCGCGGGAGTCAAAACGTCTTCCATGAAATCTCCGTATGAGGAATGGGTTCAATTACCGCCTGCGGGCCAGGCCGACCATGGACTGCGGAATGTTGGAACTTCCGAAGTGCAGGTGCACGTAGGACCCCAGGGTGTTGCCGATCAGAAATCCTTCGGCCTGTTCGCGCGGGCCCTTGCGGTCGCGCAGGGCATAGATGGACGGCATGGATTCGGGAACGATGCCGTCCTCGATGCCCGAATAATGAAATTCGTGCCCACGGGCAAGGGTGCCGGCAGGCCCCAGCAGGGAATCTGCCAGGGTCTCCACCTCCCGGTAGCCCAGGGCCCGGAAACGCTGTTCCATGGAAGCGCGCACCGGAAAGATACCGGTCATGGCGAATCTTCCCTGCTCGCGGCTGATGATGTCGTTCATGAGGTACATGAACCCGCCGCACTCCGCGTATATGGGACGGCCGCTCTCGTGAAAGGCGCGCACCTGCTTCTTCATCCTGGTGTTCTGGCTCAACTCGAAGGCGTACAGCTCGGGATAGCCGCCCCCGAAATACAGGGCGTCCAGGTCGTCCGGAAGCTTCCGGTCCCGCATGGGGGAAAATTCCACCAGCTCGGCGCCGGACTGGCGCAACAGGCGCAGGTTCTCGGCGTAGTAAAAACAGAAGGCCCTGTCGCGGGCAATGCCCAGGCGCACGCTCGGGGCGGGAAAGGGAGCATCCGTGGGCGGCGCAATCTCCACCTCGGGGATGGCGGCGCAGAACCGTTCCAGGTCCAGGCAGGACTCGATCCAGTCGGCCAGAAGCTCGTACCGGTCCTCGTCCTCCTGCTCCTCGGCCGTGTGCAGCCCGAGATGACGCGAAGGCAGGCCTATGCCCTCCTCCCGCCGAAGACAGCCCAGCACCGGGATATCCGGCAGGAGGCTCATGGCGTCGCGCAGCAGGCCCGCATGGGACTCGCTGCCCACCCGGTTGAAGATCACCCCGGCGAACTTCACGTCCGGGTCGAACCCGGCGTATCCGCCCACCAATGCGGCTGCGGAGCGGGCCATTGCCCGGGCGTCCACCACCAGGACCACGGGCAGCCCAAGCTGCTTGGCCATGTGGGCGGTGCTGCCCTCCTCGCGCGTGCCCGAATACCCGTCGTGCAGGCCCATGACGCCCTCGACCAGGGCCAGGTCCGCCCCACGGGCCTCGCGGTGAAATATGTCCCGATTGATGCCGTGCGAAAGCATCCAGCCGTCCAGATTGTGGCTGATACGGCCGCAGGCAAGACCGTGATGGCCGGGATCGATGAAATCCGGGCCGCACTTGTAGGGTTGCACCGTGCGCCCCAAGCGGGTCAGGGCCCTCATGAGCCCCAGGGAGACCGAGGTCTTGCCGCACCCGCTGTGCGTACCGGCAATGACGCAAGCCCGAACCGTGTTCATGAATCAGCCCTTGGGTTTGAGCAGTCCTTTCTTTTTGAGGAAGGCCAGCACCTTGAGCCCTTCCTGATGGTCGGGCCTGAGTTTCAGGCACTGGGCCAGGGCCTTGCGGGTGGAGTCGTAATCCTGGCGCTCCAGCTGGGCGCGGGCCAGGTTGTAATACAGGTTCTCGTCGTCCTGGGTCAGTTCCAGGGCGCGGTTGTAGTATTCCACGGCCTCGTTGTACATCTTGTTCTTGCGCAGCTGGATGCCGTATTCGTTGAACAGATGCTTGTGCTCGTCGCCAAAGGCGGCCTCGATCTCCAGCACCCGCTCGAAGACCTCCTGGGCCTTCTCGGTTTCCCCCCGGGCCATGTAGCAGATGCCCACCCCGAAGTTGGCGCGCACGTTCTGCTCGTCCAGGGAAAGGGCCTTGTTGTACTCGTACTCAGCGGTGAAGGTCTCGCCACGCTTGCGGAACTTGTCGCCTCGGGCCACGGCCTTCTGGATCTCCCGCAGCTTCTTCATGACCTGATTATAGCGGGAGGGATCGGGCAGGTAGTCGTTGAGCAATTCTTCCTTGGAAATCTCGACCTTGAAACCGGCGGGGACATTGTCCGCGCCCAATCCCTGGATCTGGATCGTGTCCGCGGAAATCTGCTTGGCGTAATAGTACGCCTGCTGCTTGACACGGCGGGCCGTGGTCCCCGTGCCTATCTTCACGGTTTTTTCTATGGAAAAGACGCCCTCGATCAGATCTTCGGCGCCGACTTCAGGTTCGGTCATCATCTGCTCCGGAATGGAATTGGTTCAGCACGCCACATTGAAAGCATATACCGGATGCGTCCGGATGAGAAGAGCCGAAATGGCCCGATGCTCCCCGGAAAGAGGCGCGGATCAGTTGCGGCAGGAGCAGGAAACATGCTCCAGCACGGCCTCCACCTCATCGGCGAACATGGGGCGATAGAAAAGATAGCCCTGCACGTAATTGCAGCCGGCCTGCTCCAGGAAGGACAGCTGCTCGGGGCTTTCCACGCCCTCGGCCACCACCTTGAGATCCATGCTGTCCCCCAGGCTGAAGATGGTGGAGACGATGGCCCGGCTGTCCTTGTCGTCCTGCACGCGGGAAACGAAGGTCCTGTCCACCTTGACCACGTCTATGGGGAACTTCTGGAGATAGGAGAGCGAGGAATACCCGGTGCCGAAGTCGTCGATACAGATATTGACGCCCAGCCCCTTGAGCTGCATGAGCAGTTCCTCGGCCATGGCCGAGTGGGCAACCAGCGCGCTCTCGGTCAGTTCGATGTTCAGGCACGCGGGATCGATGCCCGTGGAGCTGAGCAGGTCGCTCACCTGGCGCAGCAGCTGGGCGCGCCCGAAATGCTTGCCGGATATGTTGAAATTCAATGTCAGGGGCGGATCGCCGTTGGTCCTGAACTTGCGCTGCCAGCGGCACAGGCTGCGGCAGGCCTCCTCCATGACCCGGTAGTCTATGGGATAGATGAGCCCGGTATCCTCGGCCAGGGGGATGAAATCGCCCGGGCTGATCAGCCCGCGTTCCCGGTGCTGCCAGCGCACCAGGGCCTCGAAACCGGAGATGCGGCGGGACTCCAGGTGCACGATGGGCTGGTAGGCCACGGTGAGCTCCCGCTGGTCGATGGCATGCCGCAGGTCGTTTTCCATTTCCATGAGCCGCAGGACCTGGTCGTGCATCTTGTGGTTGAAGACCTTGAAACGCGACTTGCCCTGCTCCTTGGCCCGGTACATGGCCATATCCGCATCGCGCATGAGCGCTCCGGGCCGCTCGTAGCCCTGGGTATGCAGCACGATGCCGATGCTGGCAGAGGAAAAGACCTCGTTGCCGTTGAGGTTGAAGGGCTGGCGGATTCCCTCCAGGATGCGCTTGGCGATGCGGATCACGTCGCGCGGGGCCGCCACCTCCTCCAGCAGGATCGCGAACTCGTCGCCTCCGAAGCGGGCCACGGTGTCCATGGACCGTGCGCAGCGCTTGAGCACGCGGGCCACGGCCTTGAGCAGTTCGTCGCCGATGTCGTGCCCCAGGCTGTCGTTGATGACCTTGAACCGGTCCAGGTCGAGATAGAGCACCGCGAACTGGTAGTCCCTGCGCTTGCCGCGCTCGATGGCCATGCGCAGGTGGTCGTGGAACAGGGCCCGGTTGGGCAGCTTGGTCAGGGAATCGTGGAACGCCTGCCGCTTGAGCTGTTCCTCGGCCTTCTTGCGCAGGGTTACGTCTTCCACGGACCCTTCGTAATAGATGATGTGGCCGTCCTTGTCGTCCACGCGGCGGGCGCTCTCCGAAACCCAGATGAGCTTGCCGTCCTTGCGGCGCACCTTGGATTCGAAATTCTTGACCTCGCCCTGCTTGGAAAGCCGCGCCAGGAACTTGTTGCGCCGCTCCCGGTCCATATAGAGCTGGGTTCGGCTGTCATAGACCGCGCCCATAAGCTCGTCGGGCGTTGTATAGCCGAACAGGCGGGCCAGGGCCGGGTTGGCGCTGATGTACCGCCCGCTGGGAGACATCTGGTAAATGCCCTCCACCGCGTTTTCGAAAATGGTGCGGTACTTCTGCTCGGCCTTGCGCAAGGCCTCACCGATGACGCGGCGCTCGGCAATCTCAATCTTGAGCTGGGTATTGGTCCGCAGCAGCTCTGCCGTGCGTTCCTCCACCTTGAGCTCCAGTTCGTCCTTGGCCTCCTGGAGCTGCAGGGTCTTGTCGTAGACCCGCTCCTCCAGGGTCAGCACCAGGTCCGCGATGTCCGCGGCCATGCTTTTCATGGACCGACCCAGGTCGCCAATCTCGTCCCGGGCGGTCACTTCCAGGTCGTGGGAGAAATCGTGCCCGGCCACCCGCCTGGCGTATTCGGTCAGCACGGCCAGGGGCCGGGAAAGGTTCAGGAAGAAAACGTAGGCGATGAAGGTGCCCCCCAGGAAGATCAGCAGGGTCATGCCCAGCTGCTGCACCAGGGTGGCCCGGATCTGGTCGCGGATGGGCGTCTTGTCCATGCCGATATGCACCATGCCGGCCAGGCCGGACAGGATATGCCGGGAAACATGCAGGATATGCCTGCCCGAGGACGAGGTCAGGTCGCGGATGATGCGCTGGCCCTGGTCCTGACGCCAGACCTCGCGCACCAGATTTTCCACCACCTCGGGCACCACGGGCGTGAAGGTATGGGCGATGACCCGGCCGTTCTCATCGGTGACCAGCACATAGGCCACGCCGTCAATATCCATGTACCGGTCGATGCGCGCCTGCACGGCGGACGCGTCGCGGTCCAGGATGGCGTTGATGTCGGACTCGGCCATGCTGGTGGCCAGGGCCACGGCCTTGCTTTCGTATTCATCGGTGAGCTTGCGGTCCAGAGTGCGGCTGGAGGAATAGGCCATGGCCACGGCAATGAGGCCGAACATCAGGGCCATGAACAGCAGCGGTTTGTGGAAGAGCCTGGGGATGCGCGTCGTCATTTTCGCCACCTCTCCCAGTCTCGCACCGCATGGTGCCGCCCGTTTTCCAGGGTGGTGTAATAAACGGCGTCCAGGCCCTGCCGCCGGTCGTGGCCAAAACGGACCGGCTCGCCGATGCCCAGGTCCAGCCCGGTGATGGATTCCATGACCTGCGGCAATTCGTCGCGGGAGGCCTCCGGCCCCATGCGCCGCACGATCTCGCAGAGCAGCCGGGAGTTGAGAAATCCCTCGAGGCTCTGGAAGCTATAGTCCCTGCCCCCGCCTTCCCGGTAGCGGTCCATGAGTTCCCGGTAGAGCCGCACCCCGGGAAGGGAAAGATCCTCATAGCTGGGCACCACTTGGGACTGGATGATATCCCGGGAAAGCGGAATCCCGAGCCGCTGTTCCTCCCGGCCCAGGCGGTCGAGCATTTTCTCCGTGGACACCGAGGAAAGCAGAGCGACCGGCGCGGTCAGCCCCCCCTGGCGGGCCGAAACGATGAAGGCGCTGCAGGGAATGGTGGTGCCGATGCAGACCACCGCGTCCGGATTCCCCCGGCGCAGAAGCTCCACCTCGGGGCCGAAGTCCTTTTCCGGGGCTGCGTCACGGTCGTAGGCGGCCTCGGCCACGGTATCCAGGCCGTGGCGGGCAAGCGCCCGGCGCACCCCGTCCCAGCCGCAGCGGCCAAAAACGTCGCCCTGGTAAAAGACCGCAATGCGCTTCCTGCCCACAGCCACAAGATGCTCCACCAGCCCGCGTGTCTCCTCGAAATAGGAGGCGCGCAGGTTGTAGACGTACCTACCGTAGGGAGGCTCCCGGAACGGCTGCGCGCCGCTCATGGGAAACAGAAGGAACATCTCCTTTTCCTTGAACTTGTGGAGCAGGGGCAGGATGCGGGTGGACGTGGGGGTGCCGGTGTAGGCAAACAGGGCAAAGGGCGGGGATTCGCGCAGAAAGGAAACCGTGTTGCGAAAGCAGGCGTCCGGGTCGTACCCGTCGTCCAGGGAAACCACCCGGATCGAGCGGCCGTGGATGCCGCCGGATTCGTTGACATGGTCGAGATAGGCCATAATGCCGCGGTGGAACTCGTTTCCAAGTTCCCCGTTGACGCCGGAAAAGGCGGCGGACATGCCAAACACCAACTCCCGGCCCTGCGCAGCGGCAGCCGGAATCCAAGTGAAAAGCACAAGACACGCCGCCATCGCTAGGATGGCTCTACCCCACATGGCAACTCTCCCTGATGCTCCCGGATTATTGCCACCTCCACCCCGAAAAATCAACTACCCGAAAAATTATCAGCCACCCAAAAAGCGCGCAAATCAAGGAACGGCAGCGCCGCCGCTGTAGGAATCCTAGCGGACTTTTCCGGCCAACCACTTGATCTGGCGGCAGATTCCCATGAGCAGGTTGAATTCGTTGCGCCGCAGATTCATCTTGGCCATGAACCGGCGCACGGGCATCATCCAGTAGTCCGTGTTCTCGTCGCGCAGATAATCGATATCCAGCAGGGCCTGCCGGATGTTGGAGAACAGGACCTCCTGCTCGTCCACGGTGATAAGCCGTTCCTCGGGCGGTCCCGCGGGCTTGAACGGGGTGTCCAGGGCATGCTTGAAGCATTCGTAGAGCAGCACCAGCACGGCCTGGGAAAGATTGAGGGAGGTGTTTTCCCTGTGGGTGGGGATGGTCACCAGCCCGGTGCAGAGCTGGGTCTCTTCGTTGGTCAGCCCCCGGTCCTCGGGCCCGAAGACGATGGCCACCTTGCCCCCCGCGCGCATTTTCCCGTCCGCAACCTTGGCCATGGTGGCCGGAGTCATGATGCCCTTGCGCCAGCCGCCGGTGCGGGCCGTGGTGCCATAGACCCCGCTGAAGCCCTCGATGGCCTCCTCCAGGGTGTCCACGATGCGCGCCCCCTCCAGAATATGCTTGGCGTGCACCGTGGCCAGGGGCAGGGCCTTGTCCAGGTCGAACATCTGGGGAGCCACGAGAATCAGGTTCTCGCAGCCCATGTTCAGGCAGGCACGGGCCGCGGAGCCGATGTTTTCCGGGTACTTGGGACGGAACAGGATGACGGCGCAATTTTCAAGCATGGATTCTTCCTCGTAAAAAAAGTCGCCCACCACTGTGGACGACCGGCTTCTAGCACATGGCCCGGGGAAGTCAAACCCCGGAGGCCCGTCATTGCAGGTATTCGCCCCGCCTCGACTCCATGAGGTACTGTTCGTATTTCCCGCTCTCCCGAAGGATTTTCAGCCCCCGGTTGAAGGCCTCGACCAGTTCACCGCCGCCTGCGACCTTTCGGGAAATCAAAACATGCTGCGCCAAGGGCTGTTCGACGGGCTTGGGATGCGTGGTCAGCAGGTCGCCCACCCCGGGGGCGAATCGAGTCCGCAGCAGATAATAGCCAAGTTCCAGATTGATGATCGCCGCATCCACTCTGCCGTTGATGACCTTCTTGAGATTGAGCTCTTCGGAGGCCACCACTTCGACCCTGATCCGGCCATGGGCCACGAGCTGGTCGAACTCCTCGCCATAGCTGTACCCGAGAGTCACTCCGATCGTGTATCTGGAAAGATCCTCGATGGCTTTCCAGTCAAACATGCGACCCTTGCGATAAAAAAAGACCTGCCGCGTGTAATTGATCGGGTCGCTCGCATAAAACGACAGCGCCCTGTCCCTGGTGAGATACCAAGCCACGGAACCGTCCCACTCCCCGGACCGGGCCAACTCCAAGGATCGTTTCCACGGAAAGAACCCCCATTCCACCGTGATGTCTTCCATGGCAAAGGACTCGGCTATTATCCTGGAGAGCGCGCCATGATATTTGAACCCCTCGGAAATGAGCGGCGGCCACTCTCCGCTGGTCAGCCGCACCGTCTCACCGGCCCTTCCGGGATGCGCCGCCGCCAACAGGCAGAAAAAAGCCATGAAAAGAAGCCGGGCCAGACGTCGGGTCACTGCAGGTACTCCCCTCTCCTTGATTCATCAAGGTACTGGTCGTACTTCCCGCTCTCCCGAAGAATTTTCAGCCCCCGGTTGAGCGCCTCGGCCAGACGCGGCCCATTGCTGATCCTCTTCGAAAACAGCACGTGCTGGGCCTGGGAGGCCAGAAGAAACTTGGGATGCGTGGTCAGGGTGTCGGCCACGCCCGGGGCGTACTCGGTCCTGAGCAGATAGTACCCCAGCTCGACATTAAGCAGGGCCGCGTCCACCCGTCCCTGCAGTGCCTTTTTGATGTTGAATTTCTCGGCGACGACTGGTTCCACCCGGATCTGCCCGTCGGCCACCATGGCATCGAACCGGGGCCCGTAGCTATACCCCAAGGTGACGCCGATGGTATACTTGGTGAGATCCTCCACGTTCTCCCAGTCAAAGCCGTTCCCCTTCAGGTGGAAAAAGGCCACCCGATTGTAGTTGATGGGGTCGCTGGGATAGAAATCCCGGTCCCTGTCCTCGGTGCGGTACCAGGCGATGCTGCCGTCCCACACTCCTTCCCGGGCCATTTCCAGGGCGCGTTTCCAGGGGAAAAAGCCGAATTCCACCTCAATGCCTTCCTGGGCGAACGCCTCCGAGATGATCCGGGGAAGCGCGCCCTGGTATTTGAATTTCTTTGAAATAAGGGGCGGCCATTCCCCGCAGGTCAGCCGCACCGTCTCCACGGCGCGGGCCTGCCAGGGCAGAAGAATCAGGAAAATGAGGACCAGAAGCCGAACCAACATACACGTTCCCTCGGATTGACGGTCATGGACAGAAGCATAGTCCCCTTCCAGACCTTGACGTATTATTATCCCGTTTCCATGCGAAAGTACGCAGAGGCCCAAAAAAGAGCCCCGCTTTCGCGGGGCCCTTCATCAGTCTTCCTTGGCGCCCTCTTCCGGGGCGTCCTTGGCTGTCTTCTTCTTTGGCCTGGGCGGCTCGCCCTGCATGGAGATCATCTCCCGCTCCGTGGTGGGAGCGCGGTGCTCTGCATGGAAATGCAGGCACTTGGCCGGGCAGTTGTCCGCGCAGATGCCGCAGTAGATGCAGGTGAACGGGTCGCAGACCCAGGTCCCCGCCTGCTTGTCCACCGTGATGCACTGAGTGGGACACTTGCGGGAACACATGCCGCAGAAGATGCAGGAGTCTATGTCGTTGTAGAGCTCGCCCCGCACCCCGGCAAACTGTTCGCGCTTGACGAACGGGTACTTGCGGGTGGCGGGCTTTGCGGCCAGGTTCTTGAGTATGGTGGGCGTAAACGTCAGCATGGTTCTCCTCCCTAGCGTTCCGTGCAGCTGATGCACGGGTCGATGGACAGGACGATGACCGGCACGTCGGCCAGCTCGCACTCGGGCACCATGGTCAGCAGCGGCGGAATGTTGGCGAATGTGGGCGTGCGGATGCGCACCCTGTCCAGCAGCTTGCTGCCGTTTCCCTTCACGTAGTAGAGGCATTCGCCGCGCGGCTGTTCCACGCGCATGACCACCTCGCCCTCGGGGTTGCCCTTGACCTTGGCGGCCAGTTCGCCCTCGGGAAGCGCGGCAATGGCCTGGCGCACCAGATCGATGGAGCGGTAGACCTCGTGGAAGCGCACCCAGGAACGGGCATAGCTGTCGCCGTCCGTATGAATCACCGGCTCGAAGTCCAGGTGCTTGTAGGCACCGTAGCCGAGCATGCGGGCGTCCTGCTTGAGGCCGGAGCCTCGGCCCGTGGGACCCACCGCGCCCAGTTCATAGGCCTGCTCGTAGGTCATGACGCCCTTGCCCACGGTGCGGGACTTCACGGTGTAGTCGTTGAGCAGGGTGTTTTCCATGGCCCGGATCTCTTTTTCCGCAATCTCGAGCTCGTCCAGGATCCAGCGGAGCTGCTCCTCGGAGAGGTCGGCGCGCACGCCGCCGATGACGTTCACGGAAACGATGACGCGGTTGCCTGCGGTGGCCTCGTTGATATCCATGATGCGCTCGCGCACCTTCCAGAACTGCATGAACAGGGACTCGAAGCCGAAGGCGTCGGCAAAGAGCCCCAGCCAGAGCAGGTGGCTGTGCATGCGGTGCAGCTCGGACCAGATCACGCGCAGGTATTCGGCGCGGGACGGGATCTCGATGTCCATCAGCTTTTCGATGGACTGGGAATAGCAGACCGCGTGGATCATGGAGCAGATGCCGCAGACGCGCTCGCAGACGTTGATCATCTGGTGATAGTCGCGCTTGCTGGCCAGCATTTCCAGGCCCCGGTGCACGTAGCCCAGGGCGGGTATGGCTTCCTTGACGATTTCGTCCTCCACCACAAGCTTGAGGTGGATCGGCTCGGGCAGCACAGGGTGCTGCGGGCCGAAGGGGATGACTGTTCTATTGGACATGCGCGCTCCTTACTGCTTTTTGACGATCTTGACGTTATTGACCAGAGGCACGGTCTCGACGCTGGGATCGAGCAACAGGGTCCGGTTGTAGTCGAGCACCAGGCCGTCGAATTCCAGACCGGCCAGGTCGCGCAACTCGTTTTCGGCCAGAAGCGCGGCAAAGTAGACGCCGGAAACGCTCGGGACCTTTTCCCCCGCCGGGAGGTTGAAGCGCAGGTGCGCCAGTTCCATATCCTTGTCAAAGTGGTACAGGACATCCGTGGTGCCATCCTCCAGGCCCACGGAGGACATGGTCACGAACCTGTATCCCTCGTTCTTCTTGCGCATGACCTCGCTGATGAGGCTTTCGGCAGAGACGGAATGTTCGTTGGGTATCATGAATCCTTCCTCACGGCGGGCTAGCCCGCTTTCTTTTCTTCGAATTTGGCCAGGGCCCGGACCACACCGTCGATGATGGCCTCGGGCTTGGCCGGGCAGCCCGGCACGTACACGTCCACGGGAATAACCTTGTCCACGCCGCCGACCACGTTGTAGCAGTCGCGGAACACGCCGCCGGAAAGTCCGCAGGCGCCGATGGCCACCACGGCCTTGGGCTCGGGCATCTGATCGTAGAGGTTCTTCAGCACGGCCTTGTTGCGGTGGTTGACGGTGCCCGTCACCAGCAGCACGTCCGCGTGCTTGGGGTTGCCCACGTTGATGATCCCGAAGCGCTCCACGTCATACAGGGGCGTCAGACAGGCAAGGGTTTCGATGTCGCAGCCGTTGCAGCTTCCGCAGTCGAAATGCATGATCCACGGAGACTTGGCGCGAGCGTTTTTGATGAACTTCTTGAACATGGTCTACCCCGCATGAAGCCAGATGAAGTTGATGAACGTCAGGGCCAGGCCGATGCTCCAGACATACTTGAGCATCCAGCGCCAGGTCATGCGGGCCATGGTGTTGTCGATGACCAGCTCCGCAAAGTAGGTGGCCACCAACAGCACTGCCATCCAGATCCAGCTTGTGGCCCAGAACAGGGAGCACACGCCGAGGATGAGCACGGTTTCATACCAGTGGGCCATTTCAATGAGACCCAGGGCCGGACCCGAGTATTCGGTCATGACGCCCTTGACCAGCTCCTGGTGCCCGTGATGTGAGGTGGAGAAGTCGAAAGGGGACTTGCGCAGCTTGATGGTCAGCGCGTAGCTGAGCACGATGAACATGAGCGGCAGCTTGCGCAGCAGCGGGGTCTGGTAGGCCAGGATGTCGCCCACGTCGAAGCTGCCCACCACCAGGTACATGCCCACGAACACGAGGATCAAAAGCGGCTCGTAGGTCAGAATCTGCACCAGTTCGCGCTGGGCGCCCACCTGGCTGTAGGGGCTCTTCACGGAGAGCGCGCCCATTACCAGGAACACGGCGCCGGCGGCCTGCACAAAGAAGATCAGCAGCAGGTCCGCACGGGCGAAGAACATGCCCACGGCCAGGGCCGCGGCCACGAGATACACCCAGCAGCACAGGATCTGCCAGCGGTTGGACAGCATCTGATCCTTGCCCATCAGCTTGGCCACATCGTAGAAGGCCTGCAGGATGGGCGGCCCCTGGCGGGACTGCATCCATGCGGTGACGCGGCGGTCGATACCTGCCAGCAGCCCGCCGGCAAGGGGGCGAGCACAATGCCCAACAGGGCGTAAACGAATCCTTCCATTACAACGCCCCTCCCATCATAAGCAGAATGAGACTGCCCGCTGCGATGTTGATCCACAGGGTCAGCTTGTGTTCACCGAACAGTTCCCCGAGGTAGTAGTTGCCGGCGCTGTAGGGCACCGCCGTTTCCATGGGGCCGAGGAAGGCGCCTTCATCCATGCCGCCCACCTGGGCACCGCCCAGGTACGGGTGGGATTCCTTGCCTTTTGCGCGCAGGGCGCGGAACACGGCGAACAGGGTTCCCAGGCCGATGAGCATGATGAGCGGATACATGACGAATCCGCCGGCGGCGTCCTCCAGAAGGGAGCCGTGCAGGGCCACCTGGGCCGCAGCGAACGCGGGCACCAGGACTTCGGTGTACAGGTACGGCGTGGTGAATGCGAACACCAGGGCCGAGGCGCACAGGAGCATGAGCGGCCCGCCGGTCAGCAGGGGCTGCTGCTCGGTGCCGCGGGACTCGCCCCGGCTGCCCATGAGCAGGCCGGCCCACCGGGCCCAGTAGACCACGGTCAGGGCGCTGCCCAAAGCCATCATGACGATGACGAACAGATGCCCGGCGGCGGCCTCAAGGGCCATCCACTTGCACAGCAGCACGCCGAAAGGCGGCAGGAGCATGGACAGGATGCCAATGATGGTGATGGTCGCGGTGCGCGGCATGATCTTGAACAGCCCGCGCATGTCCTCGATGTCGCGCGAGCCGATCTTCTGCTCGATGGTTCCCACGCACAGGAAGAGAAGGGACTTGGAGATGGCGTGGAAGATGATCAGCATGACCGCGGCAATGATGGCCAGCGGCGTGTTGAGCCCCGCGCAGGCGATGATCAGGCCCAGGTTGCTGATGGTTGAATAGGCCAGGATCTTCTTGCCGTTGCTCTGGCCTATGGCCAGGGCCGCGCAGGCCAGGAAGGTGAAGGCCCCGCACAGTGCGATGCCGTGGCTCAGGAACGAGCCCTCGAACATGGGCGAGAACCGCAGCACCATGTACACGCCTGCCTTGACCATGGTGGACGAGTGCAGGAGCGCGGACACGGGCGTGGGAGCGACCATGGCGCCCAGCAGCCAGCTCTGGAACGGCAGTTGCGCGGCCTTGACGAAACCGGCCAGGCAGATGAAGCCCACGGCGACCAGCAGGACGCCGGTGGCCGGGCCCGCGGCCAGCATGGCCATGATGCTCAGGGTTCCGGTCTGGGTGTAGGCCCAGATGATTCCCAGGACCAGCGCCACGCCGCCCAAGCTGTTCATCCACAGGGCGCGGGTGGCGTTTTTGGTGGCCACTTCGGTGGCGTCATGCCCGATAAGCATGAAGGAACAGAAGGTGGTCACCTCGAAGAAGAAATAGAGCCACAGGATGTTGTTTGCCAGCACCAACCCGTTCATGGCGCCCAGGAACAGGACCAGATACAGGAAGAACTGCGGTTGTTTGCTCTTTTCCAGCTTCAGGTGTTGCTCGTGCTTCCGCATATACGGAAGCCCGAAGATACAGATGAGCGACCCGACAATGGAGACCACCAGGACCATAACCAGGGCCAGGCTGTCGCCCATGAGGGCCGGAACCGATGCACCATGGTCCAGCAGAACCAGCTCAAAGAAACCCAGCAGCACGATCTGCGCCGCCGCAAACACCTTGATGAGCAGGTTTCTGAGTCGAAAACCATAGTACAGGATGACGAAAAGCAGCGCGAAATCGAGAATGGTAACCAGGCTTTCCCAAAGCCCGGATGCCTCGAAGACGAAGCTGCCCTGGCCGAGAAGGGCCAGAGAGGCGGCGGTGAGTACCGCGCCGGTTGCCGTGACCGTGAAGGTCCGCACCGCGCCCGAACGGACGAAATAACAGACCACTCCAGCTATTGCCGGAAGCACGATCAGCAATAACAAAAGGTTAGACATGCACACCCCTTTGAGTTTGGTATCCGTTTTTCACGCAGTTAACGCACCCCTCAGTACGCATCTAACTGCAAAAACAAGATAACTTTTTACGAGGTAACCGAAGTTGTTATGCCAACTAGATTTTTAGGTCAATTGGTTGGGCAATCAATCTGCAAGTTTCTTTTTTCACAAGCAAAATCGAGCCACAGGAGTTTCAAAAACGTATATTTGAACCCTGTTTCAACCTGACCTTTCGGCAGGTAGGGGGGTGGAGATGATCCCACGGCTTTTCGGGAAAAATCATGCAAAATGCAACATCATGGGAAAATCCGATTCACGCGCTGCGGAAGTATCGGATTTTATGATACATCCATGAAATACGCATCGCGAAAGGATGAATTGGGCGAAACGGCTAGAAATAGCCGAGGCTGGTGAGCACGGCCAGATTCTTTTCCTTTTCCCGGTCGCGGCCGGAGCGCTCGGAAGGCCCGCTCCCCGGCTCGGTGCAGGGCATGCACCCCAGGGACCGGTATCCCCTGTCGTACAGCTCGCAGTACGGCAGCCCGAACATGGTGTTGAAGGCCCAGACATCGGTTTCGCACCAGTCCAGGATCGGGTTGACCATGGTGTGGGCCGGCGATTCGCGGGGCTCGAAATAGTCGCGCCCCACCCTGTCCGGGTGTTCGTCGCGGCGCAGGCCCGTGAGCAGGAAGGCTGCGCCGGTGTCGCGAATGGCCTGACGCAGGGGATCGATCTTGAGGTCCAGACAGCAGGTGACCTTGTCCACGGCCACGGGATAGGTCTCCAGGTTCACGGCGGGCCGGGCAATATGCAGGTCCACGCTCCACTCCAAGGCCATGCGGTCGCGGAAGGCCAGCACCTCCGGAAACTTGCAGCCCGTATCCAGGGTGATGGCCCTGGGCGCGCCCAATCCGTGATGCTCCAGCACGCTCTTCCAGAGAAACAGCACGATGGTGGAATCCTTGCCCCCGGTCCAGGCCACCCGGATCGTCACCGGGTCATGCTCCAGCAGACCGAGGAGCAGGTCCTCGGCGGCCTTGATCTTGTCTTCAAGTGCGATCATGTCCCCACTATGCCATGATTTTTCCGCTTTGCAAGCGCCGCCCTCTCCATATAAGTATATGGCCATGCTTGAAACCATCCGCACCCTGGTCCGGGAAAAGGACACCTGCGTCATGGCCACCTGCGAGGGTGACCTGCCGCACACATCGCTCATGACCTACACGGCCGAGGAAGACGGCCTGACCTTCTACTTCCTCTCGCGCATGAACACGCGCAAGGTGCGCAACCTGCGCGCCAACCCAGAGGTGAGCCTGCTCATCGACACCCGCGAGGAGCATCTGCCCGAGCTGCGGCACAAGGCCATGGCCCTGACCGTGGCCGGAACCTACCTGCCCCCGCGCAACCGCGACGACCTGTTGCGGCTCAAGCAGGCGTTCACGGCCCGGCACCCGCACCTGGAAAAATTCGCAAGCCACGGCGACACCACCATCCTGACCGTAAAGGCGCGCAGCTTCCTGCTCCTGGTGGGAGTCGAGGAGCAGCATTTCATCGACCTTGAAAATTTTTCTGAAAAAAGTGCTTGACGGCAACCGAGGTCTCAGCATAAAAACAGCCCTCGTTGCGCGCCCGTAGCTCAGCTGGATAGAGTGCCGGACTACGAATCCGTAGGTCAGAGGTTCGAATCCTCTCGGGCGCGCCACCTTAGAAATCAAAAGGGTTTCCAGACCAACTCGGAAACCCTTTTTTCATGACCTCATCAATGACGCGGGGTGGAGCAGTATGGTAGCTCGTCGGGCTCATAACCCGAAGGTCGTAGGTTCAAATCCTGCCCCCGCTACCAATATTTGAAAGGCTCGGTGAGAAATCACCGGGCCTTTTGTTTTTGATTATTTAGTCTTGACGCCACCGGCTACAGGGCGTAGACACCCTCTTCCGATGTGCGCCCGTAGCTCAGCTGGATAGAGTGCCGGACTACGAATCCGTAGGTCAGAGGTTCGAATCCTCTCGGGCGCACCATCTTTGAAATCAAAAGGGTTTCCAGCCCAACCCGGAAACCCCTTTTCATGACCACATCAATGACGCGGGGTGGAGCAGTATGGTAGCTCGTCGGGCTCATAACCCGAAGGTCGTAGGTTCAAATCCTGCCCCCGCTACCAATATTTGAAAGGCTCAGTGAGAAATCACTGAGCCTTTTTGTCTTACTGCCTAAACCTCAACTATCTCGGCATGTTTAGCATTTTCTTTAATCGATTCAATAGTTTCAATTGCAGAGTGTTTCTGGGTATAACCTTCACTCTGCAACATAATCTTTCCATTCGGAGCCACAAGCCTGAAGCGCCACTCACCAGCCCGATCTTTAAACAACTCAAATTTGTACAATTCACCCTCCAACTGTTGGATAATTCAGTTTACCACACCACATTCAAAAAACATTACTTTACAGACAGCCAGAAACAAACGGACCACAGACATATAGAACAATACATATTATAACCACGGCAACGCTAATCAGACAAGACATAATCCACAACGAAACCAAACCAGATATATAAACTCCCTCTTGCCAACCCCATCGACTCCCTGATATCCCCTGCCCTTCACGATGCTGGCGGGCCGGTCCTCTCTCACGGACGCCCCGCCCTGATAAAACGCACCCAAACGAGGATTGCATGAGAAAGAGAATAGTAGCGTAATCCGTCTGCCGACGGATGGTTGCCGTTGCAGACGGAGGACTTCCTGTTGACCCATGCCCGGGCAAAAGCCCGAGACACGCGAACATCAACGAAAAGGAACCGTCCAATGACGCAACTGAACTACAATAAATCACAGAAATACAAGGACCTGGACACCATCTACGCCCAGTGCAGCGGCCCCGGCGGGCTGCGGCTGAGCGACTTCATGGCCCAGAAGATGGGGCTTCGCGCCGGAGCCCGCCTGCTGGACATCGGCTGCAACCGGGGCTGGCAGACCTGCTTCCTGGCCAAGGAGTACTTCGTGCAGATCACGGCCATCGACCCCTGGGACGACCGCATGCAGGGCGACGCCATGGTGGAGCACGTGCGCCGCAACGCCCGGCACTGGGGCGTCGGCAATTCGGTGCTGGCCCAGAAAATCGGGGTTCCGGACACGCACTTTGCGTCCGAGTCCTTTGACTTCGCCCACTCCACCACGGCCCTGGAGATGGTGCATGGCATGCAGGGCAAGGAAGGCTACATGGCCGCGCTACGGGAAATCCTGCGGGTGCTGCGGCCCGGCGGCGTCTTTGGCCTGGGCGAGCCCATGCACCTGGACGTGGCGATTCCCGAGGACCTGCTGCCGCATGTCTCGCAGCCGGACTTTGCCTGGAAGGACTGCTTCCGGGACATCCATAGTACGGTCGAGGACATACGAAACGCCGGGTTCGAGATCGTCGAAGCGGCCCATGCGCCCGACGCACGGGACTGGTGGCTGGAATACGCGGCCCACGACCCGTTCTGCAAACAGAACCCGGACGGCGATCCCAAGACCCTGGAGATCGACGCCGGACGATGGACCAGCTTCGGCTACGTCATCGCCCGCAAGCCTGAATAAATAAAACGGCCGCTGTCGGAACTTCCGGCAGCGGCCATTTTCATGCTACAAGCACCCATCATTCACCCTTTTCATCTCTTCAGGAGCCGACCATGCCCAGACTCACCCGTTACGGATTCATCTTCATGGCTCCCGGCCACACCCCGCAACAGAGCACTGCCCACCTGCCGTCCGAACAGTTCACCACCACCGTCGTCGGGGTCTCGGACATAAACGAGGCCTGTACTGCGGCGCAGGACTTGGTGAATCAGGGAATCGAACTCATCGAGCTCTGCGGCGGATTCGAAGCCGTGGACGAAGAGGCCGTCATCAGGCACATCGACTGCGATGTGCCCGTGGGACGCGTCGTGTTCACGCGGAATGAAGAAGCGGAAAAAATGAAGCGATTCCTCAACAGCTGACAAGTCACGCTTCCACGGAATAATCCACGAGGGGGGCCATGCTCCCTTAAAAAAACGAGAGCAGTCCCGACAATTCCACAGCCGTATAGACCAGCAACAGGGAAAGGCAAAGATTCACCGCGTTTCGGACCTTGCGATGATGCAGGTGCGCCCGGATGGCAGCCCCGCCCAGCGCCCAGACGGACACGGTGCAGAACCCCAGGCAGCTGAAGAGAAAGGCAAAGGGCAGCAAAGACATGTATTGCCCGGCCAGGGCGGCAAGGAAAGTGGAATACAGGGCCATGCCATAGACCAGCCCCTTTGGGTTGACCAACTGCAGTGCGGCCCCGTGCCTGAAACCGAGCGGCGGATGGTCTTCGGGATCAAAGGCATAGCTCGTCCGGATGGTGCCATACGCCAACCAGAGAACATACAGCGCCCCCACCAGGCGCAGCACCGGTTCCAGAACGGGCAGAGTTTCAAGCAGCAGACTGGACATGAGAATGCACAAAACTTGAACAAGCAGAAAGCCGAAGGCAATACCAGCAAGGTAAGGCAACGTCCTGCCATAGCCGTACAAAATGCCCATGGATGCGCTGGAAACATTGTTCGGTCCGGGCGTCAACGAAGTCACCAGGGCAAAGGATAGAACCGGGAGAATCTCAAGAGCCATCAAAACCTCCGAGCATGAGGATCTAGATGCGTCCATAACAATGACTTGGAAACGCTCTGTACAATGGAGCCGGGGGCACCATCCCTGGAGGCCCATTCAACCGCAGGCAATGTTCCCTTAGAGAAAAGCCCGGCACACCATAAGCACCGGGCTTTTCCCATCCATATCGTCGAAGGAAGGAATTTACCTGCTGCCGTTCATGCGCTGCTCCCACTCGAAATCCTTGCTGGTGACCACGTCCTCCATGCGGCGGATGCGGCGGTCCAGGCTTTCGAACTTGCGTTTGATGCGGGTGAGCGCTCCGGCGCGGGAGTCGGTATAGGAATCGTAGAACTCGCGATCCTCTTCGCGGGCAAAGGGCATGACCGGCTCGGGCTTCATGAAGAAAGCCGCCAGGAGGTAGAGCCCGACCACGGGCCAGAAGCCGGTGAAGATAAAGGCGACTATGACGGCGGCGCGCACCACGGAAACCCTGACGTCAAAATATTCGGCCAGCCCCTTGCAAACGCCGAGAACTCGGCCGTCGCGTGAGCGGTACAGGCCGCGACCGCGCGATGCCCCATCGGCTCCGTGCTGGAAGCTGCCGCCGCAATCCCGGCGGTATCCGCGCCATCCGCCTCTTCCGTTATTCCTGCGGGATGACCTCATTTATTTTCTCTCCTTTTCCAGCAGAATGGTTTCCAGGGATTCCACACGCTCTTCCATACGGCTCATGGAGTTGTATATTTCCTGAATCATGCGCGCCTCCTCATCGGCTTCACCGCCCTTGCCCGCACTCTTGAACATTTTGATCAGGCCGACGAACACCGCCCCCACCAGGGCGATCCCCGCCAGGACGAACATGAATATCACGCCGAAAACATGGCCCATGCCCATTACTCCTTGGTCAACGAATATGAGGTCGATCACTTCGCAGCTCCCGGGGAGGGAGAAACATCAACCAGAACAACACTGCGACCACTGCTACGGCCGCCCCCAAAACGAACAGCATAATGGCATTGACGGGATCCATGTGATTCATCCTCGTGCGCCGCCAACGGCCCGACCATAGCGCACCGGGCGCGTCCGGACAAACCGTTTCGAGCTTTTCTCATATTCCTACTTCTTGGGCTCGGCCTTTGCTTCGCCGCCCCGGGCCTGCCTGAGCGCTTCCAGCTCGGCTTCGATCTGGTCGCTGCCCTCCAGCAGGGAAAACTCGTCCTCGAGGCTGCGGTTCCGGCTGGGACCGGCCAGCTCGGCTTCGGCTTCCATGCGTTCCACACGGGCCTCGAAACGATCAAAACGCATCATGACGTCGTTGGACTGGGAACGGCTGATGTCATTACGTGCGCGCACGCGCTCCCCGGCGCGGATATGGCGCTTGACCAGGCTGCGCTGGCGTTCGCGGGCGCTCTCCAGCTTTTCTTCAAGCTGAGCCAGATCTTCGCGGGACTGCTCGACAAGGGCGTCGAAGCGGTTCTGCTCGTTTTCCAGACCTTCGAGAACATCACCCAGGCGATGCTTCTCCATCAGGGCTTCGCGGGCCAGATCCTCGCGCCCCTTTTCCACGGCCAGCCGGGCGCGGTCTTCCCACACCTGCATGCGCGAAAGCACCTCGTCATGCTCGCGGCCAATGCGCTTGCGGTCGGCCATGAGCCCGGCGCATCCGGCCTTGAGCTCCACCATGGTCTCCTCCATCTCCTGGATCATGAGCCGGATCATCTTTTCCGGGTCCTCGGCGCGGTCCAGCATGGAGTTGAGATTGGAACTGACGATATCCTTGAAACGAGTGAAAATACCCATGAATGCCTCCTTGGCGATATTGGCGATAGTTGCCTCCCTTTAAGCACAGGCCGTGCCAGCGCAATAAAAATTCGCAACCACACGAATTAAAAGCGCTTTTGCGCTTGACCTCATTTTGGCAATATGGCATAATTTACTAAAGTTTGGTTAGTTAAACCTTTATTTGGTAAAATGAACCACATCACCCACTCTCCTCCTAGCGAAGCCGTGGGGCAGTCAGAGTCTTTCCTGAAATTCCAGGAACAATTGTCTCTGGCTGCCCGCGCGGATCGTTCCGTCCTCATCATCGGCGAACGCGGCACGGGCAAGGAACTTGCCGCCGCGAAACTCCACTATCTGTCCCGCCGCTGGGACGGACCGTTCATCCCGCTCAACTGCGCTGCCCTGGCGCAACCGCTCCTGGACTCCGAACTCTTCGGGCATGAGGCCGGGGCGTTCACGGGCGCCGCCGCCCGGCGCAAGGGCAGGTTCGAGGCCGCAGACAATGGGACCCTGTTTCTGGATGAAATCGCCAACCTCTCCAAGGAGGCCCAGGAAAAAATCCTGCGGGCCGTGGAATACGGCGTGTTCGAACGGGTGGGCGGCGTTGCGCCCGTCAGCGTGAACGTGCGGGTGGTGGGAGCCACCAACGAGGATCTGCCCTCGCTGGCAGGGGACGGGAAATTCAAGAGGGACTTGCTGGACCGGATCAGCTTCGAGGTGCTGACCCTGCCGCCGCTCCGGGAACGCGAAGGCGACATCGAACTGCTGGCCTATCACTTTGCCGGACGCATGGCCGTGGAGATGGGCTTCTCCGGGGTGCCGGACTTTTCCGAACAGGCCATAAACAGCCTGCTCAGCCACTCCTGGCCGGGCAACGTGCGCGAGCTCAAGAACGTGGTGGAGCGGGCCGTGTACCGAAGCGATGGCGACCTGGTGGACGACATCGTGCTCGACCCGTTCGAATCCCCCTTCCGCCCGGCATCACCGAAAGCGCCGCAGGACAAACCCGCGCCGCGGGAACCGGCCCGAACAGGGGCAGACCTGGGCACCCCGCTCAGGGAAGCGTTGTGCGCGCTGGAAAAAGCCTATCTCGACCAGGCCCTGGCCAAGACGAAACACAACCAGCGCCGGGCCGCGGACCTGCTGGGCATGACCTACCACCAATTCCGGGGGCTTTACCGCAAGCATTCGGCAACGGATACAAAATAAGGCCCACAGCCAATGGCAGCGGGCCTCTGTTTTCCTGTCGGCGCGACGCTAGATCTTTTCCCTTTCCAGGAAGACGGCCTTGTCCACCTTGGAAAAAAGCCGTTGGTACGTTTCGAGGTCATACACGGGCTGGGACCAGATGATGCCGCCATTGTTGTTGAGCGCCTTGGCTATGATATTGACCCGAACGCGGATCACATCGTTGTGCTGCCGCACCGTGGTGGAAGCCTCCAGCCGCTTGGTGGTCTGATAGGTGCCCTTACCCACTCCGTAGTTGAACTCCATAAAATTCTTGGTGTCCTCATCAAGTTCATAGCTCTCCTTGGCTGCGGAGATCAGCCCGAGGTCCATGTCGGCGGAGCTGACGATATACCCTTCATCCAGCAATGCGGCGACCAGGGCTTTCATAACCTCTTTCTCGCTGCCGCTCTGGTATTCCCGGGTCTGCATCTGCCGCACCTGAAGCTGCGTCATCTCCGGCAGAGGCGGCGGCGTGTTGGCCTTGATGCACCCACCCAGCAAGAAAGCCGCAACAAGAAGACTAGAAACGGCTGGAATGATACGAATACTCATCAACAACTCCTTCAGCGAATTTGATAACAACCGTCAGTGTGCGTTGCGAGGTGGAAGATGCCCCCGTGCTGCTGGAATATCCGGCGCCGCCACCGCCGCCGATGATGCCGTTTCCGACAATACCGCCACCAATAATCATGGCATCCACCCCGCCGGAACTTTTGGAATAGGCGACCTCTGTGCTGATCTTGTCGTAAATCCAGGCTTCCTTGCCCGTGGAATCGCGCGTGACGATATTGGGCGACCCCAACGCCGTGGCGACGTCCGCCTGGGACATCCCTTTCCGGATCTCCTTCTGCACGACCCCCACTGTCATCCTATCCCCGGTGTCGTCCCGCACGGCTTCTCGGTGACTATGAACGGACTGGCACCCCGTCAGCATGAACAGGAGCGCCAAAATTGCCAGCAAAACCCTCATACCTTTTCCTCCTGAATTTATATCGAATAACAAATTTAGTTAAATAACACGTAAGAAAAAAACAAGAAAAATAATTATACACCCAACCATTCCAATTCAAATGAGGCGGAGCGACAGCAACCGAGAACAATATCCGATCAGTATACTTCTTTAGATGCGTATGTTATTTTACAGTTATGAGATGTCCCAAGTGTTCAAAGCCCATCAAGAAGCAGACCCTGCAGTGCCCGCATTGCGGCCAGCTCCTCCCCAGGGGCAACGCGGCCAAGAAGACGGACCAGATGACCATGAACCCGAAGCTGTGCATGGCCGTGGGGCTGCTGATGCTCTTCATCGGCTTCATCCTGCTCATCAGCGACGCCGAATATTTTTCCATGCTGCCGCTGGGCGTCGGCGCCGCGCTCCTCTTCCTGGGCAAAAAAATGAGGGGCTGACCAAATTCGGCCAACCCCTTCCCGGTTATTCCTCAAATCACTGATCGTATCAGTTGCGCACGAAATGCAGCAGCATCTTCATGCCGCAGCGCTCGTAGTCTTCGGGCAGTTCCGTCCGAAGTTCCCAGCCTCGGGCTCCCAGAAAATCAACTGCCTCGCGCACCGGATAAAAGCGTTCCCCCTCCATGTTGCAGGTGGGAAACAGCTCGCAGAACTCCTCCGGGCTCTTCCCGAAGTGCTTGTTCGACCGGCACACCGGCTTGAGGGAAATGATCAGCTCCCTGCCTGCCCACTTTTCCATGATCTCCATGAACCGGTGCATGTGCCCGTTGCCGATGGTGGTGTTGCCGATGATGTCAAACATCATGGCCACATCGTATTTTTCCTCGGGCGGGGAATTGAAGTCGCAAACCATAAAGTCCACATTGTCCACACCCTCCTGGTCGGCCAGGATCTCGGCGCAACGCACCAGGTTGGAGTCGATATCCACGCCCGAGGCGCGGCGCGCTCCGAGGCGGGCGGCCCGGCACACGAAGGTGCCCACATTGCAGCCCAGGTCCACCACGGTCTTGCCCTGAAAATCAATATGGGAGGGAGGGGCCTCGGGCAGGCTCTCGTCTTCGTGCCCGGCACCGGACACAAGCATGTTGCCCTCGTCGTCGCAGATGGGACGCCAGATGTTCTCGACGCCGATGGCCTCTACCAATTGCCGCAGTTCTTCACTTCGAGTCATACGAATATCCTAGCCCTGTTTCACGCCGAAATACCGCAGGATGGACATAAGCGGACACCAGTTGGTAAAGGCGGATTGCAAGAGATTGAGCCCCACGAACAACGTGAGCAACAGCCAATTCTTATGATGGGTCATGGCCAGGGTCAAGCTCGCAAGGATCACGAACCCGGCCACGCCCCGCAAAATTCTTTCCACGGTCATCATTTACCTCCTGGAGACACTATACCATAAAACCGATATCGCGTGTCGAAGGTTCGAAACATCATTCCGCGCCCCCGGATTTCGTTTCCTGCTCCTGCCTGGCCCGGCTCTCCTCTTCGGCGCGAAGCCATTCGGCGATCTTGAGATCGGAATTGATGATATGGCCCACCAGCCACTCCCTGAGGAAATCCCGCATAACCTCGACGGTGATATCCCGCTGCTCGTAAAGGTCGCGCTGGAACTGCTTGACCCGCTGCACCAGATTCCGGTGCTCTTCCTGGTGCCTGGCGAGACGCGGATAATGGATTTCCCGCATGTAGGCCTCTTCGTCACGAAAATGATTCACGGTATATTCCCGCAAACGCGTCAGTGTCGTCTGGATGGCCTCCCCGTCACGCCCCTCCCCGGCGGTCCTGAGAAAATCGTTGGCCACCTCGATCAGCCGCATGTGCTGGCTGTCGACGCGGTATATCCCAATGCTCAACGAGTCGTTCCACTCAAGTCTGGGCATGTTCCCTCCTTTGACGCTCCCGGCCCGGGCCCACGAACACGTCCCGGCTCCGGAATAAATTAGCCGGACTCCCCCCGCCCAGAAATGATAAAAAAAGGGAGCCCGAAACCTCGGGCTCCCTTGTCGTGGATATTACGTCTCAAATCAGTCCTGCATGGACAGAATCAGGTCGCGCAGTTCCTGGGCCTGCTCCTCGAGCTCCTTAACCGCGCGGCTGGAAACCACCATGGCCTCCATGGTTTGGCTCGAGATGTCGTCGATCTCGGCCGTCCCCCGGCTGATCTCCTCGGAAGCGGCGGACTGCTGCTCCGCGGCAGTGGCAATGGCGGAAACTTCCGAGGAAGTGCTTTCCACCACCTCCAGGATTTCCTTGAGCACCTCGCCGGACTGCCAGGTCAGGTCCGTGCTCTCGCCCACCGCCTTGGTGGCGGTCTCGGTATCGCGAACCGCTGCGGCCGTGCCTTCCTGGATGCGGCTGATCACGTCCCCCACCTCCTTGGTGGCGTTGACGGTCTTTTCCGCAAGCTTGCGCACCTCGTCGGCCACCACGGCAAAGCCGCGTCCGGCGTCGCCCGCGCGTGCGGCCTCGATGGCGGCGTTGAGCGCCAGCAGGTTGGTCTGGTCCGCAATGTCGTTGATGACCTGAAGCACCTGGCCGATCTCCCCGGCCTGTTGCCCCAGCTCGCGCATGACCGAACTCAGGCTTTCGGACTGGCCCTTGACCCGGTTGATGGCCTCTACGGCCTGCTCCACTACCTGCGCGCCGGTCCGGGCCTTGTCGCTGGCCAAGTTGGCGTTTTCGGCCGCGGTGCCCGCGTTGCGGGCCACCTCCAGGACCGTGGCGTTCATCTCTTCCATGGCCGTGGCGTTCTCGCCGGTGCGTTCCTTCTGGACCTGTGCGCCTCGCCGGGAATCCTCAAGCTGTTCGGCAAGGGAATTGGCCGAGGCATTGAGGCGCTGGGAGATCTCCGTGGCCCGTTCCGCAGCGGCGGCAATGCGCTCGTTGTGCCTGCGGATGCTTTCCTCGGCGGCGCGGACAGAGGTCATGTCATAGAAAATGGAGAACACGCCGATGAGCTTGCCGTCCAGGTTGTAGATAGGCGTGGCGCTGATATCGAGGATGACCTCCCGGCCGTCCTCCATGGTCACGGTTCGCTCCTCCCGCAACAGTTGCTCTTCCTCCAAAGCCCGTTGTGCCAGGGCATGCTGGCCGGACTCGCCGTACATTGTGGTGTCCTGGCAGGCCCCCATGTAATCCTCCGGGGTGCCGGGCTTGCCCAGGAGATCCAGGAAATCCTGATTCAGGTAGGTCATGCACCCTTTGGTATCCATGACAACGCAGGGCAGGATGATGCCGTCCAGCACGCCCTGCACGAACCCGAACTTTTCCTTGAGTTCGGCGCTCATCTTGTCCAGATGGGAGGCCAGCTCGGCCAGTTCGTACTTGAAATTGCCCTCGAGCTCGGCGTGAAAATTGCCGCTGGCAATGTGGTTGGCGTATTCGATGATGCGGCGCACGGGCCTGCCCACGCTGCGGCGGAAGCCCCAGACGAGAAGCACGATGATCAAGCCCAATCCGACCGCGCCCGCCCCGATGATGACCAGGCGCTGCGTATTGGCCACCGCGGTCAGGTCGTCCACATACACGGTGATGCTGATGAGCCACCCGGTCTGGGGTTCGGCCCGGAAGGTCTGGACCTTGTCGCGCCCCTTGTAGTTGTAGAACAGGTAATCGAGCTTGCCTTCCTTCTGCACGGGAAGCAGCTGATCGATGACGCTGGAACGGTTGCCGATATTCTTTGCGGTGGGATGCTGGATGATCGTCCCGTCGCCGGTCATCATGTAGGCGTATCCGTCCGTGCCGATGCTCAAGGTCTTGATGAACCGGTCCGTGAACGTATTGAAATCGATACCGATGACGATACCGCCCGCATCATGAATCTTGCAGGCCAGGTAAAAGACGTTGCCGTGCTCGCCCATGGTCGGCTGCGCCGAAATGAAGGACTTCCGCTTCTCCTCCATGACGGCCTTGAAAAAGGGCTGGCCGGAAACATCCGAACCGGTCAGGTCCTTGTCTCCATTGGCCCAGCCCGTGAGCACCTTGCCGTTGCTCCGGAAGGCCATGGCGCTGACAATGCCCTTGTCGGCCTCCACCACCTTCTGGACAAAGCCCTTGGCCCGTCCCGCATTGCCGTAGGAAAGCGCGGTGACAACGGACGGGTTGGCGGCCAGGGTTTCGGCCAGGATCTCGTAACGGGAAAGATATTCCTCAAGGGCAAAGAGCGCGCTCTGGTTGAGCTGGCGCATATCCTTGAGCTGGGTTTCCATGACCATCTTGTAGCTGGTGGAGTTGATATACAAAACCAATGCAGCTACAAGAGCGACGAGCAACAGGGAGATCGTTGCACAGAATTCCGTGGCGATGCTCCGCAATTTCAAAAAGCGATTCATTCAGACAGCCCTCTCCAGTGTTTCAGGCCTGGCCTCCCCGGCCGAAGCCCTTACATTACCCTCACTCGATTCCGCTGAAAAACTACGGCATTGAAATAAAATAATCAAAGGTATTATGATTGGTTGGCTCTGAAAGCGCTTTTCGTCGGAAAAAAGACATGCAAAAATCGGCTAGCAAGTGCTTGCAAAACACTTTTTCAAACCACAAGGGAAGACCATGAAGCCGGAACACCTGTCCGAAAGCTGGGAGATGATGCTTTACTGCAAGGAGGTCCTCGGGGCCACGCAGTTGCAGAAGATTTTTTCCAGGGGACACACCCAGATCAACCGCTACTGCATGAACCCGAAATTCGAGGACTCGCAGCGCAATCCCCTGGACCGTCTGCGGGAGATGCTGGGACTCATGGCCGACAAGGGCGAGAACGAGCTGGTGCGCACGGCCCTCAACCATCTGGCCGCACCCCACGGATGCAGGCTGCGGGAAAAAGCCCAAGCCGTCCCGGACAAGGCAACCATAGAAGAGGAATGTCTGGACGACTTTCCGGAGCTGGTGGAACTGGACCGGCTCATCAACCTGCGCAAACACCCGGACGTGGTGCGCCGCCAGGCGGAACAGGTCTTTCGCGAGATAGAGGAAACCCTCGTCCTGTACGAAGAGCTCTGGAACAAGAACGAAGGCTAGTAGGTCAGGGACCGGCCGGTGTCCTGCTGGGCCATGCGCGGCGAGGAAAAGGTCATGCTGCCCAGTTCGCCGAACGTGGTCGCCTGACGCACCATGAGCTGGGTGCCTTTTTCCCCCGTCACCATGAAGTGGTCGCCCGGATGGAGCGGCACGCCGTCGGCTTCGGTGATCAGCTTGTTGTTGGGACCGTTGCTCCAGGCCTCCTCCAGCAGGTATTCGCCCTCGGGCAGCCGGTACAGGCCGTTGCGGGTCCAGGGAATGAGCAGGGGATTGCCCTTGGAATCCGCCAGCCGCAGGGCATGCACCCGGCGCGGCGCGATATCCACATAGAAATACGCTTCTTTTTCCCCGGGGGTTTCTCGCACCACCTTGAAGCGCACGGCACCCTCGCGGTCGGAATCCAGGGCATAGCGACGCAGAAAGTTACCCGGATCCAAGATGATCTCCCACCCCAGATCCTGGCCGTTGTTGTCCCAGGGAATGGCCACAAACCCTTTCAGGTTGACGATCTCCCGCTTTCGGCTGCCCCAGATGCCCTCCAGGATGAGCTGGTCGCCCAGCACGGAACGGAGCACCTCGCCATGACGCACGAAGGTGGGAGTGCCGTTGAGCCAGCAGACAAAGGTGGGCGCGTCCTCGCCCGGACTCGAAGGCATGGGGCCGGTCCATTTCACGTTGGCCCGGGCCACGCGGCTGCCGTCCACGCGCAGTTCCAGCTGCGAAAAGGGCTCAAGCACCATGCGCTGGGCATCAAGAAGATTCACGCCGGGGCGGTCCGAGGCGAACAGGGCCACGGCGGGCTCGAATTCGTCCAGACCCCTTTGCATGGGTTCCACCGCCAGGGTCGCGCCCGGGGCCAGGCGGATGGTGGACCCGTTGTTTATGGAGCGCCCGTTGACCTTCACGCCCACGCTCTTTCGCGCGTAGGCCAGCACATCCTTGGAGGAGAATTCGGGAAGGACGACGTCCACGCCAAAGTGGGACAGAAGCATGGTCGTGGCCAGCAGTTGATGGCGCACCTTCCAATCCAGCTGGATGATGTCCTTGCTGACCTCCACGGCCATGGCCGGGATATTGTGCTCGGCAAGGGCGTAGCAGGTCAGGGACTTGCGCATTTCCGGGTAGCTGGTGGCCGTGTCGAACGTCTTGGTGTTGAACAGCTTGAACTTGTAGTCGCTGGACGGGATATCCGTGTTGATGCGCTCCAGGACCTCGCTTGCGGTGCGGCCCAGTTCAATGCGCTTGCTGCCCTTCCAAACCAGGGTGTCCACAATGATGGACTGACCGTAGCGCTTGGGATTGCGCAGGTTGTCGATGTAGGTGGGGTTATAGAACCCGCTGCCTTCGTGCAGATGGATGAAGGCATCGCTCTTGGCCAGCAGGAAGCGGATGACCCGGGCCACGCGATCTTCGTAGAATCTGTTGTAGTCCCTGTCAAAACGCCTGTTCATGTCCACATTGATCTGCCGCTTGCGCAGATTGATGGAGGGAACATTGGCGCGGGGAAGCACGATGAGGTTGCCGCGAAGGACCCGGGAGCGGGAAAGAAGTTGGGCGGTCACGAAACCCGAGGTTTCGTCGCCCTGGATGCCCCCCTGGACCATGACGGTAGGGCCAGGCAGGTCGCCGGTAATGGAGACCACCTTGAGGGGATACTGGGTTCCCTTGAAAAAGACATATTCCCAGGACCCGGCGGAGGCCGGGACAGCCAGGAACAATATCAACAGCAGGCTAAGCCATGATATTGTACAGGGGATATGTCTCCTGGAAGATGACTTGTCCATCGTTGTCCCTGATCCCCAACCTGAGCCCGAAGATATCTTCCTTCTTCATGCCGTCGGGCAGGGAAAAGGAAGTCCGGATGCGCTTGAAGCGCTGAATCTGGAAGGTCAGGTCGTTCTTGTTGGTTTCGAGCTGCCTTACGGTCCCATCCTTGCTCACCAGGGAAAGGTCCACGACACCGGCCATGGACTTGGTGGTCTGCATGTTGTTCAGCTCAAAACTGAGCGAAACCTTGGAACCGGCAATACGGGCCTGGAGATTTTCCACTCCCACCTGCCGCGTGTCCACACGGGTAAAGACCGTCTTCAGGTTCACCTCGGGCTGTTGCACCTCTTCGGTGGTGGACGGGCTGGTGGCCGTGGTCAGGAGGGCCTGCAATTCCTTGGGGTCGTAGGACTGGAGAATCTTCTCCATGTTGCCCAGCCGTTCCAGGCGCACTTCCGCGTCCACAAGGCGCTGCTCCAGGCGTTTCTTCTGGGCCAGAAGTTCAGCGTTCTGCCACCATCCGCGCATGCCCATGTACATACCGCCGCCGGCGCAGAGCAAAAGGAAAATCTGGGAGAAAAAGAACAGGCGCATCCAGAACGGGCTCAGGCGGAAACGCCTGACGTCCGTGTCGTCGCGCATGAAGAGGACACTATATTTCGAGTTGCTCATTAAAGCCTTCTCCACTCCTCGCTCTGTATCTTCCAATCGTCACCGGCAGGCGCCAGAACCAGGGTCTTCATGCCCCGGTCGGAATACCCGGTCTTGTCTTCATACTCCTGCACAAAGGCAACACGTATTCCTCTCGGATCGGGAAAAACCTTCAGATCGCTAATGCTTACTCTAGCAGGAGGCTTTTCCTCCCACAATGTTTTTTTGTATCCCATGATGTCCGAATGGCCTTTCCGGCCGCCCTGCGAGGCATCGGAAGCATAATACTTCATGTAGGATTCAAGCGCTCCCTCCTCCCAGGCCCTGCCCCAATCCGCCAGCATGGCGGTCACCCTTTGGGTGGCTGCGGCAAGATAGGCCGGGGCCAGATCCTCGGAGGCGCGGGAATATTCGCGGGCCACCACCCGCCACCGGCCTTTCGAGTCCTGCTGCCAGTACAGGCGCTTGCCCACGGTCTGGGACATGTTCGGGGCGCGATAGTACTGGTCGAACCAGGTCACCCAGTAGTCCGGCCCCTGAATGGCGTGTACGTTGGCCACCATGACCTGGATCCAGGGGGTCCGGCTGAAGATGCGCTCCTTGCTGTTCCGGAAGTGGGCAAAGTCGCCGCTGCCGGACAGGGTGAAGGACACGGGATCGAAATAATCGAAAAAGGCGTCATTGCGGGCCTGCCAGTCCGAGGCCCAGGCACGGACCTTGTCCGCCAGCAGGGAGGCGGTGTCCGCGTCGCTGCCGGGATCGGGGATCCAGTTCACGTCCTTGGCCACCACCACGGGGGTGCCTTTGACAAGCCCGCTCCCCAGGGACTGGAGGTCGGGCACCTTGAGGGCGATACAGCCGCGGGTGTCGCGCGGGGCAAGCTCCTTGCCCCGGCCATGCAGCCAGATGCCGGAACCGGTCTTGCCCTTGATGCGGTCTACCGGGTTCGGGTAGTTGAGGGAATAGGCTAGGTTGCCGTAAAGCTCCCACCCCAGGGGGCGGCGAATTTTGGCTCCCAGGAAATAGACGCCCTCGGGGGTGCGCAGGTCGCCGCGCACCATCTTGTCGCCCTCGGCCTGCCCCGTGGTGCAGGGCAGCTCGCGCACGGCCCGGAACGGGCTCTTGTGCTCCAGCAGGAACAGGGTCTGCGCATCCTTGTCGATGGCAAGAATGCGCTGCGGCGCCCACTCATGGGAGCTGAGCGTCGGTTTCCACCCTTCGGCCGCGGCCGCCCCGGTCATGACAACCAGGAATAGTATCGCGAGTAGTGCCCTCATATACCACTTTGCGTCAGCCTTCCGGGCAAGGCCCGGAAGGTCGTTATTTTGCTGCTTCAAGCAATTCGCCGCGCGTGAAGATCGCGTCCAGCTTGAGCCCGGCCTTGGCCAGGTTCTCGCGTCCGCCTTCCTCGCGGTCCAGAACGGTCAGCACGGCGGAAATCTCCAGACCCGCGTCGCGGACACGTTCGGCGGCGGTCACCAGCGTCCCACCGGTGGTGACCACGTCTTCCAGCAGGGCCACCTTGGCGCCCGGCTCGAAGTTCTGCAAGCCTTCCAGGTACTGGTTGGTGCCGTGCCCCTTGGGTTTCTTGCGGATGATGAAACCGGGCAGGGACCGACCCTCCACATGGGAAAGCACGGTCACGGAAGACACCAGCGGGTCCGCGCCCAGGGTCATGCCGCCCACGCCCTTCACTTCCTTGTAGCCCTTGAGCAGATCCAGGAAGCACATGCCGATGAGCCAGCTCCCCTCGGGGTGCAGGGCCGTCTGCTTGCAGTCGAAGTAGTAGTCGCTCTTCTTGCCCGAGGTCAGCGTCACCTCCCCTTCCCTATAGGAAAGGGTCATCAACATCTGGGCCAGTCGTTTCTTGTAATCGTTCATTTACTTGCTCTTGCCGAAAACGCGTTCGAATATCGCATCTTCATACCGTTTGTAATAATTGGGGTCAAAGGCCTCGTCAAGATCATTAGCCATCAGATGCTCATTGATTTCAGCATCCTTTCGAATCTGGGTCTCGAACTGGATCTTGTTTTCCCAGCATTGCATGGCCACTTTCTGGACCATTTCATAGGCGGTCTGGCGGCGCAGGCCGGAATCGATGAGCTTGCCCAGCACCCGCTGGGAGTAGAAAAGACCGAAGGATCCAAACAGGTTGCGCTCGATATTATCCTTCTTGACCACCAGGCGTTCCAGCACGCCGCACATGCGGTGCAGCATGTAGTCGATGAGCGCGGTGGTGTCGGGCATGATGCAGCGCTCCACCGAGGAGTGGCTGATATCCCGCTCGTGCCACAGGGCCTGATTTTCCATGGCGGCCAGGGAATTGGACCGGATCAGCCGGGACAGGCCGCAGAGATTTTCCGCGGAAATGGGATTCTTTTTGTGCGGCATGGCCGAAGAGCCCTTCTGCCCCTTGGAGAAGCCTTCCTCCACCTCAAGCACTTCGGTGCGCTGCAGGTGGCGCAGCTCCACTCCCAGGCGCTCGATGCCCCCGGCCATGATGGCCAGGGAGGTGAAGAACTGGGCGTAGCGGTCGCGCTGCACGATCTGGGTGGAATGCGGGTCCGCGACCAGGCCGAGCTTGGCGCAGGTCTTTTCCTCCAGCTCGGGGCTCAGATGGGCGAAGGTGCCCACCGCGCCGGAAAGCTTGCCCACGGAAATGCTCTTGCGGGCCGCCTCGAAACGCTCGCGGTGGCGCTGGAATTCGGCATGGAACCCGGCGAACTTCAGGCCGTAGGTGGTGGGTTCGGCATGGATGCCGTGGGTGCGGCCCATGCAGATGAGCCCCTTGTGCTCGAAGGCCAGCTTTTCCAGCACGTCCAGAAGGCGGTCGATGCCCTGGGCGATGATGGCTGCGGAACGGGACAGCAGCACACCGTTGGCCGTGTCCACGATATCGGACGAGGTGCAGCCGAGGTGGATGTACCGGGACCGGGGCCCGACCTTTTCCTCCACTGCGGTGAGAAAGGCGATGACATCGTGTTTGGTGGTTTGCTCGATCTCCAGGATCCGGTCCAGATCGAAATCGGCCTTATCCTTGATCTCGGCCAGGGCGTCATCGGAAATACGCCCCAACTCGTTCCACACCTCGCATACGGCCAGTTCCACTTCCAGCCAGACACGGAACTTGTTTTCCAGGGTCCACAGGGCGGCCATTTCCGGCCTTGAATAACGCTCCAACATTGCGCCTGCTCCGTTGTTTACTTTTACAGCCAAAAAAAAGGCAGCCTATTCTGGCTGCCCCATATAGTCGGCAAAGTCAATTTGCACCGGGTCTCCGTCCCTTCAAAATTTAGGACGCGGAGCCCGTTGAAGCCGATTCCGTGCCGGATTTGCTCTCCGAAGCCTTGGACTCGGACGCCTTGGACTCGGATGCTCCGGCATCGGACGCGCTCTGGGTTTCCGAACCATTGCCGTTTCCGCCCCCGTTGCCGTTGGACGGATTCTTGCCGGCGTAATCGGTCACGTACCATCCGGAACCCTTGAGCACGAAAGACGTGTTGGAAATCATTCTCTTGGAATTGCCTTGACACTGGGGGCACGGCAGCTCGCGTTCCTCGAAACCGGACTGCCATTCCTCAAAAACATTTCCGCACTTTTCACACTGGTATTCGTAGATGGGCATTGCTCGTCTCCTGAAATACGGACGCACCGGACCGCCCGAAAGCAGGATGCTCCCGGGAAGTACAGCTATCCGGATTTCAAACTACTTTTCAGCGGCTGCGGCGGCCTTGGCTTCCTTGATGCGGGCCTTGAGGCGCTCTTCGCGGCGCTGACGACGACGATCCAGTTCCTTCTTACGTTCATGCTTCTTGTGGGCCATGATATATCTCCTTTTTAATGCCCGTTGCGGGCAAATAGTATCTGCGAGCCGGTTTCCTTACCCCAGAGCGCCCCCCTTTGTCCAGCCCCGCGCGCGCAATTTCCCGGGGCTTGACGAAGCCGGGTTTCATGACCATATTCCCCCTTCAAAGTTTTCAACGAGGAGCCACGTATGAAAAGCATGAGCCTGAAAGCCGCAGTCAGGGATGCCGTAAAGATTTTCCAATTCGATAACTGGATCCGTTTCTACTACATCAAGTCGGACGGAGACTCCATGACCGTGGAGATCCCCGTGGACGTCCTGCAGCGGATCGAAAAGGAATACCCCTCCCTGCACACGCTGGCCGACACCATGTGCGGCGACATCGACTACCAGAAATCGCATGATATCGTCTGCGCCCACGTGGCCGCGCACCTGGACGGGGCCAAGTACGACACCTCGGTCATGCCCAGGGTCTTCGACTCGCCCCAGTTCAAGATCGAAATGTACGTCTTCAACATGTGGATGAAGATGCACGAGCCCTACCTCGACGAGGAAGTCCTGTTCTTCTCGGATTGGGAAGAGATGTGGGAGGAATGGAACAAGCTGGACGAGGTCAGGCAGTACCGAGAAAAGCTGGTCCAGAGCGGCCAGGACCCGCAATCCCCATCCTGCGACACGGTTCAGTAGTCCGTCCAGTCACGTTTTTCGAAAGCCCCTTCCGGCCGGAAGGGGGCTTTTTTAACATGTTCTAATACACCGCCGCCTCTTCGACGTGCTATTCGATAAAGGCTCATTTCACGGAGAACACAATGGCCATGCTTCGATTGTCCGTCACACTCCTGCTTGCGTTCCATTTCCTTGCGGCGCCCGCGCACGCCTATGACCTGGACAAGCTGCGCATCTACACGGACGACTACCCGCCCTACAACTACAAGGTGCACGGCAAAATACAGGGGCAGTCCACGGCCAAGATCCGCAAGATACTGAAACGGCTCGGCGCAACGCCCGAACGGGAAAACATCCAGCTGGTCCCCTGGGCCCGCGCCTATGCGGCGGTTCAGGCCGACCGCAACGCCGTCATCTACAGCATGGTCTACACGGAGCAACGCGCACCCCTGTTCCGGTGGGCCTGCCCCCTGGGCACCTGCCGCATCAGCCTCATCGCCGCCAAGAAACGGGCGATCACCATCACAAGCATCGAGGACCTGGAACACTACCGCATCGGAGTGGTCCGGGAGGGGATCGGCCACCAGCTCGTGTCCGCCCTTGTCCCCGACCTGCCCCTGGACATCACCAGCACCCCGGAACTGAATGTCCGCAAGCTGCATGCAGGCCGCCTCGACCTGTTCGCCTTCGACTACAATGTCGCTTCCCATGTCATGCGCACCCTGGAAATCGATCCCGCCGAATACGAAGAGGTCTTCACCCTCGACGAACAGAAACTGTGCATCGGCTTCAACAAGGAAGCCGACCCCGCCCTGGTAAACGACTTCCAGCGCGAACTCGACGCTCTGAACGAGGAAACGTCCCACGCCCAAAACGTCCAATAAAATCATCGGGCTTCGGAATCAGGCCATTGACAGTTCAGCCACACGCTTTATTGTTAGGAATAGTTATTCCTAACAAGAGAGGCGCATATGTCCCTGAAACATATCCTATACCATGTCGCGGCCCTGCTCCTGCTGACGGCCCTGACCGCAGGGGCTGGCCAAACCGCAAACAAGGAGCCGAGCATGAATGCGCAAAAAACGGAAATCGCCACGGTGGCCGGGGGCTGCTTCTGGTGCGTGGAATCGGACATGGAAAAACTGCCCGGCGTGCTCAAGGCCGTTTCCGGCTACGCGGGCGGCAACGAGAAAGACCCTTCCTACGAGATGGTCTCCGGCGGGAACACCGGCCACCGCGAGGCCGTGCAAATCCATTTCGACCCGACCGTGACCAGCTACAAAAAGGTGATCGAACACTTTCTCATGGGGTACGATCCCACGGATGCCGGAGGATCCTTCGGTGATCGCGGCTTCCAGTACACATCCGCCATCTTCTACCACGACGAAGCGCAAAAACGCATCGCCGAGGACGCGATCCGCGCACTGAACGAATCCGGCCGTTTCGAAAAAACCGTGGTCACGCCCGTGCTTCCGTTCACCTCCTTTTATGAGGCGGAAGACTACCACCAGGACTACTTCATAAAGAATCCCGTGCGCTACAAGACCTACAGGTTCTTTTCCGGCCGGGACCGCTTCATTGACGAACACTGGGACAAGGAGGATGCGGGAAGGACGGAAAAGGGCGACGGCAACTCGGAATATTCCAGGCCCGATGACGTCACCCTGAAAAAGACGCTCACGGACCTGCAGTACCGCGTAACCCAGAAGGAAGGGACCGAACGGCCCTTTGACAACGCATACTGGGACAATCACGAACAGGGCATTTACGTGGACGTGGTTTCCGGGGAGCCGCTCTTCAGCTCCGGCGACAAATTCGACTCGGGCACGGGCTGGCCCAGCTTCACCCGCCCCCTGGAACCGGACAACATCGTGGAACACACGGACAAGAGCCTGTTCATGTCCCGTACCGAGGTGCGCTCCAGGCATGGAGACTCGCACCTGGGGCATGTGTTCGACGACGGCCCGTCCCCCACCGGGCTGCGCTACTGCATCAACTCCGCGGCCCTGCGTTTCATCCCCAGGGAAGAACTGGAGACAGAGGGTTACGGCAGGTACCGGGGCCTCTTTCAATAGCCGGGGAGGATTCATGCCTGAAGCGAAGAGATGGCATTATTTCTAATATCTTCGCGCCGCCGGGGCCGCTATGCTTTCCCCAAGGAAATCCCAGCAAGGCGAAACCATGAAAGCACTCTTCCCCATTCTCCTGGCAGCCATGGCGCTGTTTCTGCCCCCCGGAACAACGCATGCCTACGACATAAACGACCTGAGCATCTATACCGAGGAATACCCGCCGTACAATTATCGGGAAGACAAGAAGGTGGCCGGAACCTCCACGGAGATCGTCCTGGAAATCCTCCAGCGGCTGGGTTCCAAACTCCAGCGGGAGAACATCCAGCTCGTGCCCTGGGCGCGGGCCTATGAGGCGGTGCAGTACGACACGAACGCCATCATCTACAGCATGGCCCACACCGAGCACCGGGCCGATCTCTTCAAATGGGCCTGCCCGGTGGGCAGGGTCAGGATCGGACTTATCGCTCCCAAGGCAAAGCACATCGTCATCCGCTGCCCCGAGGACCTGAGGAGATACCGCATAGGCGTGGTGCGCGAGGACATCGGCCACCAGCTCATGCGCAAAATCATATCCGACCGGGACATGGACATCGCCAATTCCTCGGAACAGAACATGCGCAAGCTGCTCACCGGCCGTATCGACCTTTTCTCCTACGACCTCAACGTGGCCCGGGACGTCCTACGCAGGCTCGGCCTGGACCCGGACCAGTTCGAAACGGTCTATGTCCTCGAAGAACAGGACCTATGCATCGGTTTCCACATGGACGCCGATGACGAACTGGTGCGCGCCTTCCAGCGGACTCTGGACGAGATCAACAGGGAAAAGAACACGCCATGAAAAAGGCCGCCCCATCCGGAGCGGCCCTGCGTTTCCTCTATCAAAATCATTCCTCGGAATCGTGCCCGGGAGCTGTGCCCGCTCCCGCATCGGGTTCGCCGGGCCGCAGGGGCTGGACGCCCTGACGCTCCACGTCGGTGATCTTGCCGCCCTTCCCGCGAATGATGAGCGTGGGCCGGGCCTCGCCCTGCCCGGGAGCGAAATCCATGCTGCGAGGCGGCTGGCCGTCCCCCTTCTTGTGCCCCGGCCCCTGACCCTCCAGGGCCAGGGCCCCGAAAGCAGCCAGCAGAACGGCGGCAAAGGCGGGCAATAAAGCTTTTATCAACGTGCGCATCATAATCAGTATATCCCCTCGGTGCCCCGGCATCAAGCAATGCCCGTGCCGAAACAAAATCTCCCCGCACCGTCGGCATTCCCCGAACATGGCCGACGTATTCCCGCATGAACCAGAGCAGGATTTGCGCACGAGGCGCGCAGGATTGGGCGGGCGGCGCAACCTTGCCAAGGCTTTGGGGATGCTGTCAACGAACGAAATATTATTGGACAACAAAAAACTGTTCCCATTCGGAAAAAAAAACTATATTACGCGCGTTCCGGCAACACCGGTCCGTGTGCGCCCGCCCCGGGCAGCGCGGAAATCCACTTGATAAGGGGGGCCGCATGACTGGACAAAATCCGATCATCCGGTTGCAGAACCTCGCAATGAGGTTCGATGACACCGACATCCTCGAGGATATCAACCTCGACATCCATAACGGCGAATTCCTGACCTTGCTCGGCCCCAGTGGCTGCGGCAAGACCACTATCCTGCGCCTTATCGCAGGGTTCGAAACACCGACCGCGGGAAAAATTCTCATCGACGGGAAAGAGGTCAACGCCCTGCCCGCCAACCAGCGGCGCGTCAATACGGTCTTCCAGAGCTACGCGCTCTTCCCGCACATGACCGTTTACGACAACCTGGCCTTTGGCCTGAAGATGTCGGGCACGCCCAAGGACGAGATCGACCTCCGGGTGCGCGAGGCCCTGGACATGGTCGACCTGGGCCGCATGGCGAAACGCATGCCCGCCCGCCTTTCCGGCGGTCAGCAGCAGCGCGTGGCCATTGCCCGGGCCGTGGTCAACAAGCCCCTGGCCCTGCTCCTGGACGAGCCCCTTTCCGCTCTGGACGCCAAGCTGCGCAAGCGCATGCAGATCCAGCTCAAGGAACTGTGCAAGGAACTGGGCATCACCTTCGTCTTCGTGACCCACGACCAGGAAGAGGCCTTTGCCATGTCCGACCGCGTGGTGGTCATGAACGAGGGGCGCATCGAGCAGACCGGCAAGCCCGAAGAGGTTTACGAGGAACCCACCAACCTCTACGTGGCCAAGTTCGTGGGCGAGACCTGCATCCTGGACGGCGTGGCAGGCTTCAAGGAAGGCGGCGTGCTGCACGCCTTCGTGGAAGGCAACCCCTGCAACCTGGTCACCAAGCGCGAGTTCGAGGCCGACGATCCCATCAAGGTGGTGCTGCGGCCCGAGGACATCGTGGTCGAGGACACCCCCACGGAAGGACACGAGGACCAGCTCTGGCTGCCGGGAACCGTGCGCGAAACCGTGTACAAGGGAAGCACCTGGGACATGCTCGTGGACCTGGACTGTGGCAAGGAAGTGCTGGTCACCGAGTTTTTCAACGAGGACGACGACCGCATCTGGCAGAAGCCGGGCGACAAGGTCGTGGTCAGTTGGTTCAAAGGCTGGGAGGTCGTGCTTCCGGATGAACAACTCTAAGCTTTTCAAACGCATATCCATAGGCGGGGCAGCCTTCTGGCTGGCGATCTTCGCCCTGGCGCCCAACCTGCTGGTGCTGGCCGCCAGCTTCCTTACCCGCGACGAGGCCAGCCTGATTGCGCCGGTCCTTTCGCTGGACGGGTACGGGGCCATCTTCGATCCGGTATTCCTGGGCGTGCTGGGCAAGTCCATCTACCTGGCGGCGGGGTCCACCCTGCTCTGCCTGCTGGCGGCCTACCCCTTCGCCTATACCCTGGCCCGCATGAAGACCCGGTTCCGGCCGCTGCTGCTCATGCTGGTCATGATCCCGTTCTGGACCAACTCGTTGATCCGCACCTACGCCCTGGTGTTCATCCTCAAGTCCAAGGGGCTGCTTTCCACGGCCCTGCTCTGGCTCGGGCTCATCGATAAGCCCGTTTCCTTCATGTACACCGAGACGGCCGTGTTCATCGGCATGACCTATACCCTGCTGCCGTTCATGATCCTGCCCATCTTCTCCTCCGTGGAAAAGCTGGACAATCGGCTGCTGGAGGCCGCAGGCGACCTGGGCGCGAGCAAGTACAAGACCTTCCGCCACGTGACCCTGCCCCTGACCATGCCCGGCATCATCGCCGGGTGCATGATGGTCTTTCTCCCGGCGCTGGGCATGTTCTACATCCCGGACCTGCTGGGCGGCGGCAAGAACCTGCTGGTGGGCAACTTCATCAAGAACCAGTTCCTGGTTTCCCGCAACTGGCCCGCGGGCGCCGCCGCCAGCGTGGTGCTGACCATGCTCATGCTCTTGCTCATGTGGGGCTACCACCTGAGCGCCAAGCGCCTGGGCAAGAAGACCGAGGGGACCGCGCTATGATGAGAGTGCTCTGGAACACCGCACGGCTCCTGCCGGTCTATGTTTTCCTCTACCTGCCCCTGGCCGTGCTCATCACCTTCAGCTTCAACAGCTCCAAGTACTCCACGGCCTGGAAGGGTTTCACCTGGCAATGGTACACCAAGCTGGCGGCCAACTCCCAGCTGGTGGAGGCGGCGCTCAATTCCCTGACCATCGCCACCCTGGCCGCGTCCATCGCCTCGGGCCTGGGCGTGCTCCTGGCCGTGGCCCTGTTCCGCTACCGCTTCAAGGGCCGCGACATGATGCAGGCCAGCCTGTTCGTGGTCATGATGAGCCCGGACATCGTCATGGGCGTGTCGCTGCTGCTGCTCTTCGTGGCGGTGGGCATGAGCCCCGGCTTCTGGCCGCTGCTCACGGCGCACGTGACCTTCTGCATCCCGTTCGTCACGGCCACGGTCTATTCGCGGCTCAAGGGTTTCGACCCGCACCTCATCGAGGCGGCCGAAGACCTGGGCGCGGGCGAGTTCCGCACCTTCCGGCACGTTATCCTGCCCATGATCATGCCCGCGGTGCTGGCAGGCTGGCTGCTTTCCTTCACCCTGTCCATGGACGACGTGATCATCAGCTTCTTCGTGACAGGGCCGGACTTTGAAATTTTGCCGCTGCGGATCTTCGCGATGGTCAAAATGGGCGTGAAACCCGATGTGAACGCGCTCAGTGCAATCATGGTCGGCATCACCGTATGCTGTGTGTTTGTATCCCACTTACTCATGAGGAAACGAAAGTGAAAAGAACCCTTCTCATCGTCTTCGCATTGGCCTGCGCCATCTTTACCGCAGGCGTGGTGCGTGCTGGGTCCGGCGTGGTGTACGTCTACAACTGGACGGAATACATCCCCGAAGGCGTCATCGAGCAATTCTCGGACGAGACCGGCATCAAGGTGGTCTACGCCACCTATGAGAGCAACGAAGCCATGTACGCCAAGCTCAAGATGCTCGGCAACAAGGGCTTTGACGTCATCATCCCGTCCACCTACTTCGTGAGCAAGATGGCACGTGAAGGCATGCTGCACGAGATCGACAAGGCAAAACTCAAGAACTTCAAGAATCTTGACGCTGCCTATCTCGACCAGCCCTTCGACAAAGGCAACAAATACTCCGTGCCCTACACCTGGGGCGGCACCGGCATCCTGGCCAACCCGGACAAGCTGGGCGTCATGCCCGCCAAGTGGGCCGACCTGTGGAAGCCCGAATACAAGGGAACCCTGCTGCTGCAGGACGACCTGCGCGAGGTCTTCGGCATGGCCCTCAAGGCCAAGGGCTACTCCCTCAACGACACCGATCCCAAGCACATCGAAGAGGCTTACGAGTACCTCAAGGAACTCATGCCCTCGGTGCGCACCTTCAACTCCGACAGCCCCAAGGTGCCCTTCCTGAACGAGGAAGTGGACGCGGGCATGATCTGGAACGGCGAAGCCTACGTGGCCATGGGCGAGGCCCCGGCCCTGAAGTTCGTCTGGCCCGAGGAAGGCGGCATCCTGTGGATGGACTGCATGGCCATCCCGGCCGGAGCCGAGAACATCGACGAAGCGCACGCCTTCATCGACTTCATCCTGCGGCCCGAGATCGCCAAGCTCATGGTCGAGGAATGGGGCTACGCCACCCCGAACAAGGCCGCCATGGCGCTGCTGGACGACGACATGCGCACCAGCACCGTCATCTTCCCGAGCAAGGAAACCATGGCCAAGTCCGAGTTCCAGGACGACATCGGCGAGTCCATCGTCATCTACGAAAAGTACTGGAACCTGCTCAAGGGCGGGGAATAGTTTGAAAAGAATCGGGGGAAGGAAACTTTTGAAAAAGTATCCTTCCCCCGAACCCCCATCCTTCAAAACCTTCTGGCGAACCGCCCCGGCTGCCGACGCAACCGGGGCGGTTTTTTAGTCACTAAAATCGGTCATGAAATTATATGGTTGCCTGTCGCAATTTCCTGCGTTCCGGGCTAATTACTGCCAATGCCGAACACACACAGAAACATCCGCTGGGGCATTGCCGGTCTCGGCAATATCGCGCACCGGTTCGCGGGCGACCTGGTGCATCACGCCGAGAACGCGAAGCTGGCCGCCGTGGCCGCACGGGACGGAAAGCGGGCGCAGGAGTTCGCCGCACAGCATGGCTGCGAAATCTCCCACGGTTCCTATGAGGCGCTCGCCCTCGATAATACCATCGACATCGTCTATGTGGCGGTCATCCATCCCTTCCACAGGCAGCTGGTGGAACTCTTCCTGCGCCACGGCAAGCACGTGCTCGTGGAAAAGCCCGCCTTCACCAACCTGAAGGACTGGGACGACATGGCCGCGCTTGCCGCCGACAAGGGCCTGCTTCTGGCCGAAGCCATGAAGTCGGTGGCCTTCCCCGCCTATCGCGAACTGCTCCAATTCATCCGGGACAAAAACATCCGCCTCACGTCCGTGCAAGCCGCCTTCGGCGATCCCCAGGACTTTGACCCGACCCAGCAGATATTCAACAAATCCCTGTGCGGCGGGGCCACCCTGGATGTGGGCGTCTATGCCCTCTGGCTCTATTTCGATCTCTGCCGACACACGGACTCCCTTCCTGGTCGCCCCGAATCGGTGAACATGGTCATCCACCCGGAGGCCGGAGTGGACAAAACCGCCACCTTTGTCTTTGGCGGGGACTGCAAGGGGACTCTCTCCGCCTCCATTACCGAGGATCTCGAACGTACGGCGCGGCTTTGCGGGGATGACATTGAAATCATCATCCGGGAAAAATGGTGGAACCCGAAATCCATCGACATCACCTGGAAAGGAATCAACCGCTCCATCCGCCATGAAGGCGCGGGCGGCGGTTTCGAGTACGAGATCGGGCATCTCTCCCGGCTCATTCAGGAAGGGAAAACACAGTCGGACGTTCTCAGCCATGCGGTGAGCCGCGAAGTCATCCGAACCATGGAAGAAGGTCTGTCCGCCAACGGATTGGCATACCTGACCATCGCTGGCTAAAGCCGGCCGGAACCTACATCCCGGGGATCGCAAAGGGAATTATTCCCTTTGCCCGCCGGAGGCATCCTCCTTCTCCCTACTCTCGCGCCAGCGGTAGACCATGGCCAGGCCGATGAACAGCACGACCACCCCAAAGGCGACAAGCAGCGCCCGCCAGGACGTCCAGTCCTCGAAAAACACGCCATACTGATCCTTGGCCCGCTCCCAGGTATCCAGAACCAGGGCCTCGAACCCGCGCATTTCATCCCGCTCCACCACAAGCCGGTCCAGGGCCTGCCGCACCGCGTAGCTGTCCGGGTCGTCCAGGGGATAAACATAGACGAACTCCCAGTAGCGATCCGGGGAAAAATAGGTATACAGGGCCACGCGCTCGCGGTCGCTGATGTCGAAGACCTCGCGGATGAGCCGCTTCTGGGGGAAGGCGTCCACCCGGATGAACGGGGTGCCGTGGATGGGAAGGAGCCGGGCCTGCTTCCGGCGCTGCTTGCGGGCCATCTCGGCCACTTCCCGGTAGTCGTAGCGGGAAAGATACATGGGTTCGGCGTAGTCGCCCACATTGACCAGGATGAGCGGCGAAAAGAAGCGCCTGTTCGCGGCGGGCTGGTAAAAGGCGACCATGGGATGCGTGGCCCTTTCCTTGTGCCCGTGCTCGGTCCGGAACGGAGCCACCACGCCCTCGGACAGCTGCTCCCATTCGTCCGGCAGGGTCAGCGCATAACCGTATTCCTCATTGCGGAAGGTCTGGTCGGCCACGGCCTGCACGGGCGCGACCAGCAGGAAGAGGAACACGAGAAAACGGTACGGCATCACAACCCCTTTTTCTTGGTTCCACCATAGGGGTGTTGGCCAAAAAGGGAAATGATTCCTTTGTGAAAAAGAGGGGCTCGGCAAAACCGAACCCCACCACAGACGTTCTACTTGTATGCCTTGAGATACTTGCGCTTGGGCAGGTGCCTGCCCAGGGAATACTGGGACTTGGTCATGCTGGATTCCCGTTTCTCGCGGCCGAATTGTTCGGGCATTTTCCGGCGTTCCCTGACGATCTTCGTCTTATGCAAATCGGGTTTATTCGGCTTCGCCCTCATGAGCAATGCCGCCTTCACAGGCTGCGGTTCGGCCTCGTTGCGCATGAAAACCACGGGGTCCTGCGCTTGGTCTCGAACGGCCTCGGCCTTGGACTTCACCTTGGCCTCCATGTCCTTCAGCTTTTCCCAGCCGGACTTGCCCCCCTGGAGGATGGAGCGGAGTTCTTTCCGCCACTTTCCGGCATGATCCATTTCTTGACCTTGAAAAAGATCACCAACCCGAAAATAATCCAGAAGACATAATCCATCTTCAGCCACTCCCAATCAAAATTCCATTTGGTTTCAAATGCGGTTTTATCGTCCAACTTCACATTGGCCACAAACGGCCTTGCCCCGAGAATGCGGTCCGAATTTTCGCCCCACAGCTTCACATACACGTATCCGCCGGAGGTGAAGAAATAGAATTTGTGCAGTTCGTGCCCACCCATATGATAATGGAACGAGGCCGTTTTCCTGTCCCCGTCAAAGGAATGCTCACTTCGGACCTTACTGCCCTTGGTCTTGGCCCAGGCCTGCATGCGTTCCAGGTCCTCGCGGGCGTAGGTCTCCATGTTCCCCTTGAGGTTCTTGGCATTGAACTTTCCGGAACGGTTCACGTAAACGGCGAGCCTGGAATCGATTTCCCCCTTGGCCCCCCGGGCCACGAAGGCCTCGACAAACCGGGTCTTGGCGTCGGGCTCGGTCTTGAGCCCCTTGACCACGGAAGCCGGAGCCTGTCTCCATCCTTCGGGCAGACTGAAGGAATAGCCAAGGTCCTTGTTCACGACCTCGAAACCTGCGGCATGGGCAGGCATGGCGAGAAGAACGAGGATCAACAGAATCCGGCGCACAAGCATTCGCTTCTCCAGGAAATTCGTGTGATACGCAATCAGGATTCCCTACCCCAATATAGAATCATGCTCAACCGTTCAGATCATGCAGGGCCCTGCCGAGCCGTTGCATTCCCTCGTCGATGATCTCCCGTCCAAAGGCCGCGAAATTGAGGCGCATGAAGGAATCTCCCTTTCCAGGCTCGGGAAAGAGGATGGGGCCGGGCGCGAAGTCCACGCCCTCGCGCCGGGCCCGCGCGCGCAGCCCGGTGCTGGAAACACCGTGCGGCAGCCGCATCCAGCAGGCCAGCCCGCCGGAACACGGGGCCGCCGTCACCCCGGGCAAATGCCATTCCAGGGCCTCGAGCATGGCGTCGCGCCGGGCGCGATAGACCTGCCGCGACTTGCGCAGGTAGGCGGCATAGCGGCCCACGGAAACGTATTCGTGCACGGCCCGCTGCAACAGGCTGGAAGTGGACTGCACATGGAGCCGCTTGATCTCGGTGAGCATGTCGTGGGCAGGCCCCTCGGCCACCAGATAGCCCACGCGCAGCCCGGGCATGAGCATCTTGGAAAAGGAGCTGGCGTAAAAGACGTTGCCGCAGCAGTCCAGGGACTTAAGAGCGGGCTGGGCGTGCCCCTCGTAGCGCAGGTCGCCCACGTAGTCGTCCTCGAAGATGGGCACCCCGTTACGCTCGGCCAGGGCCACCAGCCGACGCCGGCGCGCCCCGCTCATGCAGGCCCCGGTGGGATTCTGAAAATTGGGAATGGTGTAGATAAGCTTGGGGGAATGCTCCCTGAACAACGACTCCAGACGCCCCACCCGCATGCCGTCCTCGTCCATGGGCACGGGCACCAGCCGGGCCCCCAGGGAGCGGAACAGGTCCAGGGCCCCGGAATAGGTGGGTGATTCCACCACCACGGCGTCCCCGGGGCGCAGCATGGAAACCGCGACAAAGGACAGGGACTGCTGGGTTCCCGAGGTGATCAGGATGTTTCCGGCGCTGGTCTGGATGCCCTGGCTGCCCAGGATGGAGGCGATGTTCTCCCGCAGGGGGCCGTACCCGCGTACATCCCCGAATTCCAGGGCCTCCACGCCCTGCCGGGAAAGCACGTCGCGCATGACCTTGCGGAACTCGTCCATGGGGAAGAACCGGGAATCCCCCAGCCCCCCGTTGAAGCGGATCATGTCCGGGTCCGCCGAATACTCCCAGAACGAGATGCCGGACAGGCGGTCCCGCAATTCCTGCTGCCAGCCCGGCCATTCCCGGCTCCCGGCCGCTTCCTCGGGCTGCACATAGGAAGGCAGCACAAAGGTGCCGCTGCCCACACGCATGTCCACCAGGCCCTCGGCCTCCAGCTCGGCATAGGCGGTTTCCACGGTGATGCGGTTGACCCCCAGCGCTTTCGAAAGGGCGCGCACGGCCGGAAGCCGGAACTCCGGGGCCAGCGCCCCGGAAAGGATCCCCTTGCGGAGATGGCCGCTGATCTGCCGGTACAAAGGTTGGTCGCTCTCCCGGTCCAGGGGTATGCGCATGACTGCCTCCAGAAATTGGTCTGGTTAAATTTGGCAAAAATCGACCCTTTTTGCAATGCCATTTTTACTCTTATGCTCCGGGCATGAAACAAACCACCACCCACATGCGCGGCTACGGCCTGGCCCTGATCAGCGCGGCCATCATCTCCCAGACCGGCATCTTCGTGCGCTTCCTGACCGAGAGCCACAGCCTGGCAGCCCTGGACCTGGTCTTCTGGCGCAACATCATCCTGGGGGCGACCCTGGCGGCGCTGGCCCTGGTCACGGGCAGGCCCCGGCTGGGAGTCCCGTTCAAACGGCTGCTCTTCCTGGCGGGCTACGGACTGGTGCTGGCGATCTTCAATGCGATCTGGACCACTGCGGTGATATGCAACGGCGCGGCCGTGGCCACGGTGCTGGCCTATTGCTCGGTGGGCTATACGGCCCTGCTGGGGACCTGGCTGTTCCGGGAGCGGCTGGACGCCCCCCAAAAGCTGGCCGCGGGGCTCTGCCTGGCCGGGTGCCTGCTGGTTTCCGACGCACTGGTGCCCGAGGCATGGAGGCTCAACGCCCTGGGCATCGTCACGGGAATCCTCTCCGGCCTGCTCTATGCGGCCTACAGTCTCATGGGCCGCTTCGCCGCCCAGCGCGGGATCAATGCCTGGACCACCATGTTCCACATCTTTTCCTTTGCGGCCCTGTTCCAGCTCGCCGGCATCCTGCTGCTGGGGAAGAGCATCCCCATCCTCAGCGCGGGGCCTTCCCTTCTGCTCCTGCCCGGGGCGGGCTGGCAAGCCTGGGCCTGGCTGGCCGCCTATGCCGTGGGCCCCACCCTCATCGGCTTCGGGCTCTACGCCACCAGCCTCAAGCACCTGCCTGCGGCCACGGCCAACATCATCCTGACCCTGGAACTGGTGTTCACGGGCCTGACCGCCAACCTCCTTTTCGGGGAGGCCTTCAACCAGACCCAATGGGCCGGATGCATCCTCATCGTGGCTGCGGTCCTGCTGGTGAACCAGTCCCTCAGGAAACGGGAGGCCCCCTTGATCACCACCCTCAAGGAGAGTGAAAATGCACACGAACATCTATGAACTGGAACGGCTCATCCGGGAAAGCGTCGAACAGGGCACGCATGGGCACCGGCCTCTTCCGGCCCCTTCCCCGGCGGAACGAACCCTGAAAAGAATCCTGAGGATCCTCTCGCTGGCCCTGCTCTTTTTCGCCCTGGGCCGGTTCACGGCCTGACGCTTCGCCTTCGTGCTCCACAGCTCAGGCAAACGCGAGCGCCCGGCTATCCCATAATAATAGCCGAAAGGCCCTGTTTTCGGGCACTGTTGTCGCATGAACCGGTTTGCCCCATACCTTTGCATCCTCGCATTGGCGGCCTTCCTCCTGGCACCGGCACCTTCGCCTGCCCAGGAAGTGCTGACCATCTCCACGGGAGAATGGGCCCCGTGGTCAGGCTGCGAACTGCGCGAAAAGGGGGCAGTCCTGGACATCGTGCGCCAGGCCTTTGCCCGCAGCGGGTACGAGGTGCGCTATGAATTCTACCCCTGGAGCCGGGCCTTCGAGGTCATGGAAATGGGCGAGGTGCACGCCTCGGCATACTGGTACCACCGCAAGAAATACGAGGACATCGCCTACCTCAGCGCCCCGATCAACGTGGAGGAACACGTCTTTGTCTACCGGCGGGACAACCCCATACGACTATGGAAAACCCTCAAGGACCTTGCAGGCTATCGCATCGGCGCTTCCAAGGGGCTTTCCTATTCGGACGAATTCTGGAGGCTGGCAAAGGAGGGTGTCCTCAACGTGCAGGTGGTGATCAACGACGAACTGAACATGAAGAAACTGCTGGAAGGCAGGATCGACATGTTCCCGGTCACGCGCAGCATGATGGAGGCGTCCCTGCGCAATCAGTTCCGGGACGTCAGTTCTCTCGTGGCCCTGACCGGGCAATCGTTCCGGAAATCCACCGGGCATCTCCTCTTCCCCAGAAACCGCCAGGAATCGAAAATGCTGGTCGCAAAGTTCAACGCCGGGCTCAAGGCCATCATGGACGACGGTACCCTGGAAATCATCATGAAAAGGATGCAGCACGGCTACTACGACCCGCAGCCGGAAGGGCCGGGCAGCTAGCTCCTACTGGGGATTGTCGCCCTCGTCCGAGGGGAAATCGGTCAGCCACACGCCGATCAGCACCAGCAATGCCATGGCATAGATGATCCAGACATTCCGGGCCGACCCGGTGTTGGATTCGGGCTTCACCTTGTCCGGGCCGTAGCGCAGGCGTTCCTCCAGGACGAGGCTCCGGAAGGAACGGTCCACGGCCGGAAGCAGGCGCATGGAGCGCTGGTCGAAAAAGGCGCGAAACACCAGAACCCCGGCGCTGGTATACACGTAGCGGACCCTGAACAGCATGCCCCCGGGCTCGGCCGTGATGGTGAAGGTCCAGTTCTCCTGGTCGAACTCCGTGCCCGTGATGTCGTCGGCGGACCCGGCGGGATTATAGACCCCGGTGTTCAGCAGGGCCCCGAAATTGCCCACCACGTGCCGGTTGAAGGATTCCATGCGGGTAATGTCCAGCTTGCCGCTCCGGTCGGCCCCCACCACGATGAACGGATAGACCAGGCTCCTGCCTATGGGCCGGTACCCGGCCAGCACCTCCAGTTCGGTGCCCTGCACCCGTGTGCCGAGGAATTCGGAAAGATAGTCGTTGAGGGCCTTGATCTCCGCCCGGTTCATGGTGGTCCAGGCGTCGGGGATGGTCATGCGGTAGCCGAGCTGGGTGCTTTCCACCAGGGACTCGGCGTGAATAAGCGCAGGCGCCAGCAAGGCGGACACGGCCATGAAGACGGCCAGGATGGCAAAGAGCCTGCGCATGAGCACCTCCCCTGCGGCAAGGTTTTTCCCTCATATACAGAATACATATCACTGCCCCTATTGGCAAACATCCGGGCCGCACGGGCAAAAGATAATAATCGCGAAAGGGGAATCCCGCCGAAGGGTTCTCCCCGGACTTTTTACGGTTTCACTCCTTTAACCCTTTTCAAAAACTATAAAAAAAGGATAGGATGCATTACCCGGCACAACTGCGGCCTTGCCTTGCAACAGAAAACAAGGTGACGACATGAGCACACCGGACATGTGGACTACGACACGAATCGCAGCCGACGGCACTTTCGTATGCCCTGCGTTCGCCCTGTTCGCGCTCCTCTTCCGCATCCCCTTCGGAAACCAGGAGGCCGGCCATGCCTGACAGCCAGTACTACAAGTCCCTGCACCGCAGCATGGCCATTACCGTGGTCCTGGTCTCGCTCATGCCCCTGGCGCTCATCACGCTCATCGGCGGCTACCAATACACCGAGATATACAAGGCCAAGGTCATGGACCACCTGGAGGAGATCGTTCGCAAGCACGAGCAGAACATCGACTCCTATCTGCTGGAAAAGGTGGGCGAGATCCGGGTGCTTTCCGACACCATGGGCCCGGAATGCTTCCGGGACGAGAACAAGCTGGAAACCCTGCACAAATCGCTCATGACCCGCCACGGCGGCGACTTCGTGGACCTGGGCCTGATCAACAGCCAGGGAATCCAGGTGGCCTATTCCGGCCCGTTCCGCCTGGGCCTGGCCGACTACTCCACGGCGGAGTGGTTCAGGCAGGTCAAGAAGCGCAAGGTCTACATCTCCGACGTGTTCCTGGGGCTGCGGGGCATCCCCCACTTCATCATCGCCGTGCTCTTCGAGAGCGGCGGCAAGGAGTGGGTCCTGCGCACCACCATCGATTTCGTTTCCTTCAACGAGCTGGTGGAAAACATCAGCATCGGCCGCACGGGCCTGGCCTTCATTATCAATGAACGCGGTGAATTCCAGACCAAGCCGCGCATCGACCTTTCCGCAGAGGTCCCCTTTCTCAAGGAACTGCTGCGCAAGGCCACCGCCGGAGGAAAAAGCGCCACGCCCTTCTCGGGCAAGCGGGTCAGCGACATGGTGGTCTCCACCATCGGCCCCAACCCGCTCACCGGCCAGGAGACCATTTTCCTGAGCACGCCGCTCAAGCAGGGCGACTGGCTGCTGGTCTACCAGCAGGACAGCGTCGACGCCTTCTCGGATCTTTCCCACACCAGGAACCTGGCCCTCATCGTGCTGCTCATCGGCGTGGTGGCCATCACCTTCGTGGCCTTCTACCTGTCCAAGCGCATGGTCAAGCGCATCGTTGCCGCGGACAAGGAAAAGGAAATGATGAACGAACAGGTCATCGAGGCGGGCCGCCTGGCCTCCCTGGGCGAACTGGCCGCGGGCATCGCCCACGAGATCAACAATCCGGTGGCCATCATGGTGGAGGAGGCCGGGTGGGTGCAGGACCTGTTGGCCGAGGGCTTGGACAAGGAAGGCAACATGGACGAGACCAAGCGCGCCCTGGTCCAGATCCGGACCCAGGGTTCCCGCTGCCGCGAGATCACCCACAAGCTGCTCTCCTTTGCCCGCATGATCGACCCCACCACCATGGAACTGCAGCTCAACGAGCTGGTGGAGGAGATCATCGGCCTGAGCAGCCAGCGCACCAAGTACGCGGCCGTGCAGGTGGAAACCGAGCTGGACCCGGCCCTGCCCACCATCGCGGCCAGCCCCTCGGAAATGCAACAGGTGCTCCTGAACCTGGTCAACAACGCGGTGGACGCCATGGAAAAGGACGGCGGCACCCTGACCATCACCACCAAGCGGGACAGGGACGACGTGCTCATGACCGTGGCCGACACGGGCTGCGGCATTCCCAAGGCCAACATCCAGCGGCTTTTCGACCCGTTCTTCACCACCAAGCCCGTGGGCAAGGGCACCGGCCTGGGACTTTCCATCATTTACGGCATCATCAACAAGATGAACGGCGAAATTTCCGTGAACAGCGCCGTGGATGTGGGCACGGCCTTTACCGTGCGCATCCCGTCGGCCGCCAAGTCGGGCCTGCCTGCGGAAGCGGACGGAGGAAACAAGGGATAATCCATGGACATACGTCTGCTGCTCATAGATGATGAAGAGGATTTCGCCCGCGCGGTGGCCCGTCGGCTGGCCAAGCGCGGCGTGCGGGTGGACCTGGCCTTTGGCGGCGAGGAAGGGCTGGCCCGCCTGGACGAGTCCCCCGCCGACGTGGTCGTGCTGGATATGAAGATGCCGGGCATGAGCGGGCTGGAAGCGCTCCGGACCGTCAGGGAACGCCATCCCCTGGTGGAGGTGGTGCTGCTCACTGGCCACGCCAGCATGGAGTCGGCCCGCGAAGGCATGCGGCTCGGGGCCTTCGACTACCTGCTCAAACCCTGCGAGTTCGACACCCTGCTGGGCAAGATCCGGGAGGCAGCCGAGCGCAAGAGGGAACAGGAAGACAAAATCCGCGAAGCCCGCTCCCGCAGGGAAGGGACAGAAAGAGAGAGTGCCTAGATGAAGGAAACGGAAATCAAGATACTGCTGGTGGACGACGAAAAGGGCTTCACCGACGTGATGACCAAGCGTCTTTCCAGGCGCGGCATGCGGGTCACGGTGGCCAGCGGCGGCACAGAGGCCATCCAGGCCATGCGCGGCATAGACTACGACGTGGCCCTGCTGGACCTCAAGATGGAGGACATGAGCGGCATCGAGGTGCTGCAGATTTTCAAGAAAATGCTTCCGGAAATGCCGGTGATCATGCTCACGGGCCACGGGTCCGAGGAGGCCGCGCGAGAGGGCATGCAGCACGGGGCCTTCGACTACCTGCTCAAGCCCTGCGAATTCGACAAGCTGCTGAGGAAGATCATGGCCGCGGTCAAGAGCACAAACAAGAGCCAGTGAGCGGTTCGACCATGGACACCATCAAGGTATTGCTCGTGGATGACGAGGCGGATTTTGCCGCCGCAATGCAGCGCCGCCTCGAACGGCGCGGGCTCGCCGTGCGCACGGCGCATTCCGGCGAGGAATGCCTGTCCACGCTCCGGGAATTCGATGCGGACGTGGTCGTCCTGGACGTGAAAATGCCCGGCATGGACGGGCTGCACACCCTCAGGGCGATCAAGCACGAGCATCCCCTGGTGGAGGTGATCATGCTCAGCGGCCACGCCTGCATGGACACCGCCGTGGCGGGCATGGAACACGGCGCATTCCATTACCTCATGAAGCCCGCCGACCTGGACGAACTCATGTACAAGGTGGAGGACGCCTACAAACGCAAAAGTCTTCAGGAGCAGAAAATCCGGGCCATGGAAGAACGGGCCGATCCTGCTTCCTGATCCATATTCGGGAGGGCCTGCGGGCCATGGGATTTCAATCCATCCAACAGGGGGGACACATGAGCATTGCGCGACGAGTCTATGAAACCCTGCTCCTGGCGGCCAGGGCGCACGCCCAATGGGACCTGGAGGTCTCGCGGAGCATCCTGGCGAGCCGGAAACGGCTGCTTCTCCTGCTGGTTCTGGCGCTTCCGGCCATCCTTGTCTCCGTGGGCATGGCCGCGGACCTGCCGCTGCCGGAAATCCTGGGCGGCAAAAAGGCCTACAGCCCGGCCTTCTACACCCCGGGAATCTTCCTGGTCTCCATCGCCATCGGCCTGTGCGCCGGGCTCATCACCGGCTGCATCGGCGCGGGCGGAGGGTTCATCATCACCCCGGCCCTCATGAGCGCGGGCATCAAGGGCATCCTTGCCGTGGGCACCGACCTCTTCCACATCTTCGCCAAGGCCATCATGGGCACGGCGGTGCACCGCAAGCTGGGCAACGTGTCCGTGGCCCTGGCAGTGGCCTTCCTGGTGGGCTCGGGCGTGGGCGTCACGGGCGGCGGGGTCATCAACCGCTGGATCTACGAACTCAACCCGGTGCTCTCGGACACCTTCATCAGCCTCATCTACGTGGTCCTGCTGGGCTTCCTGGGCATCTACGCCATGTTCGACTTCATCCGGCTGCGCAGGGCCGGGGGCGGCGACGCCCACGGCGGTGCCGGGGCCGAGGACGGCGGCCTGCCCCAGAAGCTGCAGAAAGCCACCATCCCGCCCATGATCACCTTCGACACGGACCTGGTGCCGGGCGGCAAGCGCATCTCGGCCTGGTTCGTGGGCCTGTGCGGCGCGGTGGTGGGCTTCATGGCCGCCATCATGGGCGTGGGCGGCGGGTTCCTGACCTTCCCCATGTTCGTGTATATCCTGGGCGTCAGTTCGTTCACCACCGTGGGCACGGACATCCTGCAGATCATCTTCACGGCCGGATACGCCAGCATCTCCCAGTACGCCATCTACGGATTCATCTTCTACACCCTGGCCATGGGCATGCTGCTGGGCTCCCTGCTCGGCATCCAGGTGGGGGCACTGACCACCAAGCTGGTGCCCGGCATCTACATCCGCGGCTTCTACGCCACGGCCATCCTGGCGGGCTTCACCAACCGGCTCTTCGCCCTGCCCGCCAAGCTCTCGGCCATGAAGATCATGGACGTGTCCCCGGCCGTCTCGGACCTGTGCGCCCAGATAGGCAACTGGACCTTCTTCCTCTGCGTGGGGGTCTTCGGCGCATGGGTCATCGGCACCTTCGTGCTCAAGATCAATGAACTGAGGGAGGGATAGGCCATGCTGATACGCGACAAGAAGCACTTCTTCATGGGCCTGGGCCTCCTGGCGGCATTCTTCTGCGTGCTGGCGTTCATGTTCACCCCGAGCTTCGGCGGCATCAACGCCTTCCGGGCCTCGGACAACATGTTCAACTCCATCTCCAAGGGATCCACCTACTACATCCCCGAGGTGATGCGCGAGGCCCGCCAATTCAAGGGGCAGCAGTTCGACGTCAAGATCTTCACGGACAAGCCCGCCCTCACCCTGGCAGGCATGAGACTGCTGACGATCAACGGCTTCAACCTGGAGCCCTCGGGCGCGGGCATCCATGTACGCGGCGATATGGGCAGGCTCATGGGCGCGGCCCTGCGCGACGCGGACACCATGTTCAAGAACGACGGGGACGCCATGAAACGGCGCTACGGCATGGCCCCGAAAAAGGCCATGTACGCCTGGTGGATGCTCCTGAAGGACGTGAAGCTGGCCCTGGACCAGCAAAAAAACTTCAAGCCCGCCACCTTCATCGACAAGCGCATCATCGCGCGCGGGGTCGAGGTGGGCTACAACTACTTCGGCATAGAAGGCCGCAAGGCGGTGGACGAGTGGGGGATGATCACCTTTGCGCTCATCTTCTACGTGGTCTACACCATGTGGTTCGGCTACAGCATCTTTTTCCTGTTCGAGGGTCTGGGGCTCCAGATGACCGCGAGCAAGAAAAAGGAAATGTAAACAGCAAACGACTGGACGCGGGCATGGGTTTCCGGGATTGGCTTCCCTTCTTCAAGAGGAAGGAGGAAACAGAACAGAACGCCGAGGACTTCCGGGCCATGCTCGCGTCCCGGCATCATCACTTCCGCCAGCTGCTTTCGGCGGACAGCGAAAACCACGAGATATTCACGGACATCGAGGAGGCCCTGCGTGGAGAGCGCGTCTACGGCATGTCCTTTGTGCGCGCCGCATGCACCAGGGCCAGCGCCGCCACCTTCCGCATGATCCAGCACCTGGACAAGCTGGCCCCGGGCAAATACGCGCGCCTGTACGAGGTCTTCGACGAGATACGCAAGGAGATCGAGCCGCATATCGCCCACAAGGAATTCGAGCGCGGCGGCCCGCTGGTGCTGGACATTGCCGACATCACCCGCGAGCACACGGACCTGTGCGGGGCCAAAATGGCCTCCCTGGGCGAGGCCGGAAAGCAGCTGGGCCTGCGGGTGCCTTCCGGGTTCGTGATCACGGCCGAGGCCTACCGGCGGTTCATGGAACAGGACGACTTGCGGGGCAGCATAGAGCGCATCTTTCAGTCCCTGGGCAAGGAGGACCGCGACGCCCTGTACCAGGCCACCTCGCGCGTCATGCAGCAAATCATGAACACGCCCCTGCCCCACGACCTGGAGCGGGAAATCCTGGCCGCCCACGCCCGGCTCAAGGAAGCGAAAGGCCCGGACGTCCGGGTCGCCCTGCGCTCCAGCGCCCTGGGCGAGGACACCGAGCGCACCACCTTTGCCGGGCAGTACCGCTCCATCCTCAACGTGGACCGGGAAAATCTGCTGGACGCCTACCGCGAAGTGGTGGCCTCCAAGTATTCGGTCCAGGCCCTGACCTACCGGCTCAACAGGGGCATCCGGCACGAGGACGTGGCCATGTGCGTAGGCTGCATGTCCATGGTGGACGCCCGTTCCGGGGGCGTGGCCTATTCCCACAGCCCGGTGGACCCGCACGACGACTCGGTCACCATCTACTCGGTCTGGGGCCTGCCCCGCGCCGTGGTGGACGGGGCCACGGAAACAGACATCTTCACCCTGTCCCGCTCCCCGCTCGAGGTCACGGATGCGTCCGTGGCCCACAAGACGGAAAAATACGTCTGCCTCCCGGGCGAGGGAACCTGCGCCGTCGAGAACGAGGACAACGCGGGCCAGCCCTCGCTTTCGGACGAGGAGGCGCTGGAAATCGCCAAGGCGGCCCTGGCCATTGAAACATATTTCGGCCTGCCCCAGGACGTGGAATGGGCCGTGACAAGGGACGGCGGGTTCCGCTTGCTGCAATGCCGTCCCCTGCCCCGCTCCGACGCCGAGGAAGGCGTGCGGGCCGACCGGAAAGGTATCGGCAACCTGCCGACCCCGGTCATGCAGGGCGGCATCAACGCCAGCACGGGCGTGGGCTTCGGCCCGGTGTTCAAGGTCAGCAAGGACGCGGACGCCCTGCAGTTTCCCGAGGGTGCCGTGCTGGTGATGCCCCATGCCCTTCCCCGCCGGGCCGCGCTCCTGGGCCGTGCCTCGGCCGTGGTCTCGGAACGGGGCGGCGCGGCCGGGCACCTGGCCAACGTGGCCCGCGAATTCGGGGTCCCGGCCCTGTTCAGCCTGCGCGGGGCCATGGAAATTCTGGAAGACGGGCAGGAGCTCACCGTGGACGCGGACGGCCAGGCCCTGTACGCGGGAAAGGTGGACGCCCTGCTGCAGCTGGAGCGCCCCCGTCCCAACCCCATGCGCGGCAGCCCGGTGCGGGCCTCCCTGCGCAATGCGGCCCGGCACATCATCCGCCTGCGCCTCCTGGACCCGGACAGCGCGGAATTCCGGCCCCGCTACTGCAAGACCTTTCACGACATCATGCGCTTCTGCCACGAAACGGCGGTGCGCGAGATGTTCGACTTCGGCATGAGCCAGGACTACCGCAATTCCCCGTCGCGCCAGCTCATCTGCGACGTGCCCAAGCAGTTCTGGGTGCTCAACCTGGAGGACGGCTTCAGCCCCGAGGGCGAGCAGCGCGGCGATGCCTGCGTGCGCCTGGAGCAGGTGGAGTCCATTCCCATGCGCTCCCTGTGGGCGGGCATGACCGCCGTGCCCTGGGAAGGCCCGCCCCCGGTCAACGCGAGGGGCTTCATGTCGGTCATGTTCGAGGCCACCATGAACCCAAACCTCACGGCGGCCCGGGCCTCGGACTTCGTCATGAAGAACTATTTCATCATCTCCAGGAACTACTGCAGCCTGCAGTCGCGCTTCGGGTTCCACTTCTGCAACGTGGAATCCCTGGTGGGCGACAGGCCCAGCGAAAACTACGCCCGGTTCAACTTCAAGGGGGGGCCGCCAACCTGGAACGGCGCATCCTGCGGGCCAAGTTCCTGCAGGAAATCCTGGAGGCCTACGACTTCCGGGTCAAGGTGCGCGAGGACAACCTGCGGGCGCGGCTGGAGGGATTCGGCCGTCCCACCATGAGCCACAGGCTCAAGGTGCTGGGCTATCTCGTCATCCACACCCGCCAGGTGGACATGATCATGACCGACGCCCGGGCAGTGGCCCGGCTGCGCACCAAGATCATGAACGATCTCGCACGGCTGGAACCGGAGAAAACCCCCGAACCGCAGGGCATGGAGGCCCATGCATGATAATGTTGCCCAGGAACTTGCATAAACAACATCATACCGTATGGTTATGGTAGAAGTGAACGAGTACGGAGGTATCGCATGAAGAGCTTGCACGGCATTGTCAAAGGGAAGGTACAGGGCGGCAATTTCCAGGGTTGGCTGCAAAAACAGGCCGAAGTCCTCGGGCTCACCGGCTGGGTCCGCAACATCGCCGACGGCGAGGCCGAGATCCTGGCACAGGGAGACCCGGCCAAGTTCAAGGACTTCGAGGACATGGTCCGCAACGAGGCCCCGTTGCCAGAGGTCGATGAAATCCGCTTCGAGGAGATCGACCACGACAAGACGTTCGACGTCTTCCAGATGCGGGGATAGCGGCCGCTCAACGGACAAACGGTTGCGCTCGGCGTACGTGGCTTGCACGCGCCAGAGGCGTGATCCGAAAGATTCTCATTGATCATTGCGGGCTGTCGCCCGGGCACGGCATTTGCTTTTGCCCGGGAGACGGCCCGTTGCTTTCGCGGCGGCGGGCCGGTATACCGAGGCGAAAAGAATCCCAGAACCGGAGCCACGAGTGAGACTGATCCCGAAAATGAGCATATCGGCCAAGATGCTCGCCTGGGCCCTGGCCATCACCACCATCTTCTGCGCCACCACCGCCTACCTGGTCTACCAGATACGGAGCGAATCCGTGCTCACGCGCGAAATCGTTTCCACCCGGTATGAGATCGGCGTGGCCGTGCAGCAGATGATAGAGCGGCTGGAGAGCGTGCAGAGCAACATCGCCCGGTTCAAGGTGCTGGGCGGCGACGCGACCTCGGCACAATTCATCGTGGACGACCTGACCCGGTTCAGCGACATCCTGCGCGAAACCCTGGACCGCCATCCGAAATACACCCAGCAATGGCTGCCCCTCACCGGGGAATTCACCATCAGCCTGACCGTGGACGACGACCCAGGGCACGCCTTTGCCGCGGACGCCACCATCCAGAACTGGATGGCCATCCTGGCGGGGACCAGGGCCGAGAACCAGCAGGCCATCACCCACGGCCTGGCCCAGCTGCGCAAAAGCAATCTGCACGCCTACCAGGTCGGTTTCTATGGTCTCATCGTCTGCCTGCTGCTGGCCGTGCCGGGCAGCGCCCTGCTCACCTGGAGGCTCAACATCCACCTCGAACGGATCAGGACCGGCATCCGGACCCTGGGCAGCGGAGAGATACCGGCCCCGGTGCGGGTGCGTTCCGGCGACGAGCTGGAGGACCTGGCCACCTCCTTCAACGACATGGCCGCAGGGCTGCGCCGCGAGGAGCGCATGCGCTCGGACTTCATCTCCATGCTCAGCCACGAGATCCGCACCCCCCTGACCTCCATCCGGGAATCCGTGGACATGATCGCGGACGGCGTGTTCGGCGAGGTGAACGAAAAGCAGGAACGCTTCCTGCGCATCGCGGAAAAGGAAACCGAACGGCTGGCCGAGCTGCTGCGCAGGCTCATGACCGTCTCCCGGCTGGAGTCGGAAAGCCTGGAGCTGCGCCCCGAAAGCATGGACTGCTCCGACCTGGTGCTCACCACCATGGAGCGGCTGGAATCCGCGGCCCTGGCCAAGCATATCCAGCTGAAGGCCAGGGTGCCGGAAGACCCCGCGCCCTGCCGGGCCGACAGCGAGCACCTGCGCCAGGTGCTCCTGAACCTGGGCGGCAACGCCATCAAGTTCTCGCCCGAACACAGCGAGGTCACCTTCAGTCTGGACCGCGACGAAAACGGCTACATCTTCAGCGTGGACGACCAGGGGCCGGGCGTTCCCGAATCCGAACGCGAGCTGGTCTTCCAGAAATACTACCGGGCCGAGGACGTGCGCACGGACAAGGACGGCGCGGGACTGGGACTGGCCATTTCGCGCAAGATCGTGGAGGCCCACAAGGGCCGCATGTGGGTGGACTGCGGCACCGAGGGCGGGTGCGGCTTCCGATTTTTTATTCCTGCCGGCTCTTGAAAAGGGCCGCTTGCGGCGTTCCATGACTGCGCCTGAAAGAAAACAATGGAGAGAGAAATGAATACAGCTGACGCCCCGGTCATCCTGGCCGTGGACGACGACGAGAACATCCTCACCGTGCTGGAGGCGCGGCTGGAGAGCGCGGGATACGAGACCCTGCTGGCGGACTGCGCGGAAACGGCCCTGGAAATGCTGGCCGACACCCGCGTGGACTTGATCGTCTCGGACGTGAAAATGCCGGGCATGGGCGGGCAGGGCCTGCTGGAGGAAGTGCTGCGCTCCTGGCCGCACATCCCGGTCATCATGCTCACGGCCCACGGCACCATCCCGGACGCGGTGAACTCCATCCAGGCCGGCGCGGCCGACTATGTGACCAAGCCCTTTGACGGCCGTGACCTGCTGGACCGCATCGCCCGCAACCTGGAAGCGGCCCCGGCCCCCAAAACGGCGAAGCTGCCGCCCGCGAGCAACGACCTCTGGGGCGGCGAGGCCGCCGCCATGAGGCACTTCCTCTCCCTGCTGGAGCGGGTGGCCCCTGCCGAGGCCAACGTGCTGCTCCTGGGCGAATCCGGCACGGGCAAGGAGCGGGTGGCCCAGATCATCCATGAGCGCAGTCCGCGCGCCTCGGGGCCGTTCATCGTGGTGGACTGCGGCTCCACCCAGCCCACCCTGCTGGAAAGCGAACTCTTCGGCCACGTCAAGGGTTCCTTCACCCATGCGGTCAGGGACAAGAAGGGGCTCATCGAGGAAGCGGACGGCGGCACCCTGTTCCTGGACGAGATCGGCAACATTTCTCCGGAGATGCAGACCAGGCTGCTGCGCTTCCTGCAGGAGCGCACCATCCGCAGGGTGGGCGACACAAAGGAACGCAAGGTCTCCTGCCGGGTCATCTCGGCCACCAACGCGTCCCTGCCCGACATGGTGCGCGAGGGATCCTTCCGCGAGGACCTCTACTACCGGCTCAAGGTGGTGGCCCTGACCATCCCGCCCCTGCGCAAGCGGGTGGAGGACATCCCCATCCTGGCCCGCAGGTTCGCGGAAATGTATTGCAAGGCCCAGTCACGCCCCGTGGCGGACTTCACCCCCGAAGCCATGCGGCTCATGCAGGAGCACCCCTGGCCCGGCAACGTGCGCGAGCTCCAGCATGCCGTGGAGGGGGCCCTGGTCTTCTGCCAGGGGAACTCCATCCGCCCCGAAGACCTGCAGCTGGAAATACTGGACGCCCCGCTCCCGGACGACGATTCCCTGTCCCTGGAAGACAACGAGCGCAAGGCCATCATCCGGGCCCTGGAGCACTGCAACGGCGTGAAGAAGGCGGCCGCCGACGAACTGGGCATCAGCCGGAGGGCCATCCACTACAAGATCAAGAAATACAATATCGACGCACCCGGTTAGCCGGGAATCCCAGACATGAACGCAAAACGGTCCGGCAGGAGGTTTCATCCTGCCGGATTTTGTTTTATAATAATCGGAAATTCGATACCGGACCGACTCCCTGCCGCGAATACAGCGTCCGCCGACCTTACCGCAACCGTTTTCCCAAGGAGTGTTCATGTCCAAGCTTGCACTGCGCACCCAGTACCGGGTCCCCACCATCACCACCAACCAGGTCATCCACCACCAGTTCCGGCAATACGACCTCAGGTACGACATTGCCAAGGCCATGCGCGACCCCCAGCTGGTGGCCATGGAGGAAACCCTCAACGATTTCGAGAAACAGGGTAAAGAGATGATCATTTCCCGTCAGTTCTATTTCCGGGCTAAGTGGTGGGAGGAATACACGGCCCACTTCGAACGATTCGACCGGCTGAAGCACATCTTCGTGGAATCGCTCAAGGACACGGACCAGCCCGAGAAGCTGGAACAAGCCGAGGACGGGTCCTGGGGCAGGTTCCTCAAGCTCTATTTTCTCAAGTTCGACCAGACCGTGGACGCCATCAACGAGCTGAGCGAAGGCACCGAATCGCCCAAGTATCCCCTGACCTTCATGCAGCGGCTCAACGACCCGACCGTGCGCGACCGCTACCTCAAGCAGCTGCTCGTCTCGGACATCTCCGAAACCGGCGTCAACAACCGGGACGCGCTCAACGCCATGGGGTCGGGCCTGGCCCAGTTCTGCTTCAAGCCCAACCTGCGCAACTACATCCGCGACTACACCCAGGGCTTCAACCTCACGGACGAATACGTGGCCTCGTACAAGCAGTTCGTGGACTGGTGGCAGGACGAAACCACGGGGTACTGGGGCGCATGGTACAAAACGGACTTCGGCATCGTGCACACCACGGACCTGAGCATCACCTACCACATGATCGCCTACATGCGGAAAGACAAGTCCCTGACCATCCAGCACTGGCCCCAGATCATCAAGACGACCTTCGAGATCAGGAACAAGCCCTACCCCTACGGCTGGCTGCACGAGGGGCACATGAACGACCACAACAACTACGACGTGGCCAAGATATTCAAGTACGGCTGGAAATACATGACCGAGGGGCAGCGCACCCAGGCCAGCGAAGCGATCCAAGAAATGCTGGACTACTGCCTGAACGTTTCCTGGAACGACCAGGAGGGCTTCGTGGGAGACCCGACCTTCTACAACTCCCTGAGCTCCGCATACTATTTCGCGGTCTCGTTCCTGTGCGTCATCGGCTACTTCAACAAGGACGCCCGCTTCTGGACCGACCAGGACTTCCCGGAATCCGAAGAATTCCGCAAGAAGATCCTGTTCAAGATGGACGAGCTGGACATGGACGACCGCATTGCCGAAGCGGCCCGCGAACAGCTCCTTGCCTGCTGACGGATTCGGGCCCGGCTTCGGCCGGGCCTTTTCCCTCCTCAAGTTCTGCACGCCCCTTCCGGCACGGCAGCGCCACTTCCCGCACCCGGGCCTTGATTATTTTTCCCGGTTGGTTTCTAACATGCTTGCTTGCACGGGAAGCCATGGTGTAACGTGTCATGTGGCAACCCAGCACAGAACTTTCGGAGGCGCTGAATGGTCAAGACCAATATCCTGCTCGAGTCCGGCACCAATGAGCTGGAAATAGTCGAATTCTACATCGACGAGAATCCCAAGCACGAAGAGGACGTGAACCGGTACCGGGGCTATTACGGCATCAACGTGGCCAAGGTCCTGGAAATCATCCGCATGCCCGAACTCACCGACATGCCGGAGGTTTCCCACCCGGCGGTCCTCGGCGCCTTCAACCTGCGCAACCAGATCATCCCGCTCATCGACCTGGCAAAATGGCTGGGCAAGGAGCGCATCGTGACCGAGGAGCCCAAGGTCATCGTCACGGAATTCAACCTGACGCGCAGCGCCTTCCTCGTCTCGGGCGTAACCAGGATCCACCGCATCGGCTGGGAGGAGGTGGAGGCCCCCACCAACTATGTCTCGGCCCTGACCGTCAACTCCATTACCGGGGTGGTCAAATTCACCAACCGCATCGTCTTCATCCTGGACATGGAAAAGATCACCGCGGACCTGAACCCGGGTATGTCCAAGGCCGAGGAGCCCGCCCCGCAGGTGGTGGAGGAGGTGCGCACCAGGCACCTGCGCGCCCTGGTGGTGGACGATTCCAACATGGCCCGCAAGATGGTGGCCGGGGTCCTGGAAAAGGCCGGTTTCGAAGTGGCCACCGCCGAAAACGGGGAACAGGCCTGGCTCAAGCTGCTCTCCATCCGGGACAGCGTGGAGCAGCAGAACAAGCCCCTCAGAAACTACATCGACATCCTGGTCTCGGACATCGAGATGCCGATCATGGACGGGCACAACCTGACCCGACGGGTCAAGGAAGACCACACCCTAAAGCACCTGCCCGTGGTCCTCTGCTCCTCCATCATCACCGACACCCTGCGGCACAAGGGATCGGCCGTGGGCGCGGACGACCAGGTATCCAAGGCCGAGCTGGGGGAACTGGCGGGCAAGGTCCTGCAGCTGGTGGAACGGTAGGGTCGGCGCCGAATCATGAAAACAAGGCTTGCCAAACGTTATTTCGCCTATGTCGCCAAGGCGTTCCCGGTTCTGTGCGCCTCCGGCGACATACCCTTTCTTCCGGCAGCGGCCAAGGCCCAATCCTACCTGGACCGGCTGGACGATTTTTCCTCAAGGGGTGTAGAGCGCCACATCGACAAGCTCAACGGCTTCCTGAACGGCTTCAACAAGATCGCGGACGCAAACATCGGCCTGGAAAACGAACGGGCCAAGGCCCTGGCCACCAGCGTCCGGGGCGTCCTTCTGGAACTGTCCGTTTCCGAATCCTGGCGCAAGGACCCGTCCCTGTACCTCAAGATCGCCTTCACGGGCATTCACCACGCCCTGACCCTGCCCGCAAAAAACGACCGGCAGCGGACCCGGCGGGCCATGAAGCGCATCAAGGCCATCCCCTCCTTCCTGGAACAGGTGGGAAAAAACATCGAAGCGGTCACTCCCATGACCAAGGCCACCGCCCAAACCATGATCCGCGACTGCGCCCGTTACCTGCAGGAGGCTGGCGAATCCCCCATTCTGCGGGCGGACCCCAAAAGCGGCCCGCTGCTGCAGGCATGCCTCACCACCCTCAGGGATTTCGATCGCCATATCAACACGCGGCTGGTGGTGGAGGACTCCCGGGGCGCAGGCCTGGGCGCCATCCTTGAGCAGGGATTCGGCTCCGACAAGAGCATCGAGGAAATTTTTGCGGCCGCCAACGAGGAATGGCATTCCGCCTTGGCCGGCCTGGAGCAGGCGGCCTCGGACATGGGCGAAACGGACTGGCGCAACGCCTATGAGGAATACCCGGGCCCCGGAGACAGGGAAGAGGGCACCCTCGCCCTGTTCAAGCAAGAAGTGGAACGGTTGCAGTCCTTTTTCGGGAAAACCGCATTCCGCGAGATACTCCCGGATCTGCCCCTGTCCCTTGACGAATCCCCGGCCTTCATGGCCTCGCTCAGGCGCGCGGCCCACTACTGCGCCCCGCTCTCCCCGACGGAAGGAGGCTCGGCCCGGCTCCTGGTCATACCACATGCCTTTTCCGGCCGTGGATTCCGGGAAGATACCGTGCGGCTGCAGCGGGCGCGCAAGGAACTGGTGTTCATCGCCGCCCAGGAAACCGTCCCGGGCAGCCACCTCATGGCCAGCCGCCGCCTGCTTTCGGAGGACCCGGTCATCACCCAACTCAGGAATCCCCTGGTGGCCAACGGCTGGAGGGCCTTCGGCGAACAGCTCCTTTTGGAAACCGGCTACCTGGAAACCCCGGTGGAGCAGCTCATGTACCAACGCCGCAGGCTGTGCCGCGCGGCCCGGTGCGTGGTGGATGCGGGCCTGGCCATCGGCACCGCGGACCAGGACTTCTGCATGAAGCTCATGGAGAAAAGCGGGTTCAGCAAAAAGGAATCCCTGGAGCAATTGCGGGCCATTCGACTGGCTCCCGGCAGCCAGGTGGCGTCGGTGCTGGGCAGGCAGGAAATCGAAAAACTGCGCGCGGCCTCCGGGCTGGGCACCCCCGAATTCTGCAAAGCCTTCCTGGACGGAGGGGAAACGCCCTTCTCCATGACGGCCCTCAAGCTCAAGGCCTCCTCCCACTAACTCCCGTAAAACACGAAATGGCTAGTGCATGGCCAGCTGCTCGATCTGGGAAATGGACGATTGATTGTGCAGGCTGATGGTGTCCGCCACCTGTTCAATGCGTTGGACGTTGTCGGTGAAGAAGTCCACCAGCGTGGAGTCCAGCTTGCCTGCCTTTGAATCCATGGACAGGATATGCAGCGCCTCCTCCCGGGAGGCTGCGGGCTTGTAGTGGCGCTCTTGGGTAATGGCGTCATAGACGTCCACAATGGCCATCATCCGGCTCTGCAGCAAAATATCCGGCCCCTTGAGCCCGTCCGGATAACCGGAGCCGTCAAGGCGTTCATGGTGCTGGCGAATGATGGTCAGCATGTTCCGGTACCCATCGCGCATGGGGATATGATGCAGGATGCGCTCGCTTTCGGCAGGATGCCGCTGGATCTCCAGGCGCTCCTCATGGGTCAGGTTGCCGTAGGGAAGCAGCAGGCTGTCGCATTCATCCTCATGCAGCAAAGGGATCTTGGTCCCGTTGATGTTGCAGGCCTGTTCCTGAATGCCGCGGATGAATTCAAGCTGCTCTTCGCTGGGGGTCATGGCCTTGTTGACCTCCACCAGCCGGTCAAAGGTCTCCTGCCACTCAAAGCCCGTCGTGTGCCCGAACAGTTCCAATCGGGCCTTGATGACCTCGATAAGCTTTGCCGGAAGGCGCGTGTCCTTTGTCAGCACCTCTTCCCGGATGCCGATCTTGCCCACATCGTGCAGGATGCCCGCGTAATAGATTTCGCGGATGTCACTTTCCGAGAAATGTACCTCGGGAAAGGCCAGGTTGTCGCCGTTCATGACCAGGGCAAAGGCCACGGCGAGCTGGGCCACCCGCCTGGAATGACCGGCCGTGAAGGGGTCCCTGGAATCGATGGCCTCGGCCAGGGCCTGCAGGATGGAATCCATGAGCGTCCGCGCCCCTTCGAAGTTGAAGGCGTTGCTCACGGAAATCCCGGCAACCGAAGCCATGGTGGAAAGACTCTTCTGGTGGATGGACTGGTATACGCCGGCCTTGCGGGAACCCAGCAGCAGGATCCCCTCGCAGCGGTTGGGCGAGGCGATCGGAGCAACCAGCAGGGAGCGCAGCCCGGCTACGGAAGCCCCCCAACGCGGGTCCTGGGAAAGATCGTTGACGATGTCGCCCTTGCACTTGGCGGCTATCTCGCGAAACAGCGGGGTCTCCCGGACCTGATCCAGGTTGTGCAGGTCCGGAAAGCCGTAATGGTCGGTAAGCCGGAACCGCCCCGAGGCGGGATCATTGAGGAAGACGGCCCCCATTTCCCCGGGGAAATCGCTGCGCTTGCACTCGTTGAGCAGGGAGCGCACCACGTCACGCAGACGCAGGGATGTGTTGAACTGGGAAACGGAGCGGTGCAGCAGGGCAAGCTCCCGGTACTTGGCCAGGGCTTCGTCGGCAATGGAGCGGCGGGCAGTTTCCATGTCCATGAAACCCTGCAGGGTAAAGGCCATGAAATCCAGAAGGCGGGAAGCCTGTTCCGGATCGGCGGTTTCCGGGTCCGCAACCCGCAGGGCCAGCTGGCCCACCGGCCCTTCCCCGACCTCCAGGTCCATGAGGAACACGCCGGGGCTCCCCGGAGAAAACCCGCTCAGGTCCTCCGTCCCCACGGCAACGGCCACTTCGCCGTCCACAAGGATGGCCACAGCGCTTTCCTCGCCCACCAGCCTGTGGGCCCGATTCAGGAAGTGACGCATCAGCCCCGGGCGGATCACCTTCTTGAGGCTTGTCATAGTCGAACAAAGACTCCCGGCTGCGGGTTACAGATCAAGCATTTCCTTGGAGACCTTGAGGATCTCGTCCGGGTCGAAAGGTTTGGTCATGTACATCTTGGCCCCGAGTTCCAGGCCTTGCTTGCGGTCCACTTCCTGCCCCTTGGCTGTCAGCAGGATAATCTTGATGTGCTTGAGTTCGCTGTCTTCCATGACGGTTCGACAGACCTCGTACCCGTTCATCTTGGGCATCATGATGTCCAAAAACACCAGGTCCGGTTTTTCCGTGCGGATGAAATCCAGACCTTCCTCGCCATCGGACGCCGTGAACAATTCCACCTCGAACTCGTCTTCCAGCTCCTCGAGAGTCTGCTCCAGGAGCATCTTGATATGCACTTCGTCATCAACGATGAGTATCTTCTTGGACATGGTCGGCAGTCTCCTTCATCTGCGTCGGCGGCTCAGCGGGGAACCATTGTTTTTCAACTCCTAAATCATAAAGGAACTACGCCCATGGAGCAAGGGCAGTATTCCTACTTATAATCCTCTCCCCCGGGGAGGATGAGAACCTGCACTCCGCTGAAACGGCTCAGGGCCTCCAGGTCGAAGACACCGGCCATTTCCGAAGGCACGAACACGAATCCCCTGAACCCTTCCCGCACATGGTCCCAGACTTCGTCCGGAGGGCAGAAGGTGATCCTGTTGGGGCAGATCACTGTGAGGTCGTCATCAAAGGCGTAGCTGGCGCGGTCGCCCAGCACGATGCAGGAACGGCTCACGTCATGGTCGCGCAAAAGGGCATTGACGGTTTCAAGCAATTGCTCCTCGTCCACGGGCTTGAGCACGGCCGCGTCGCCTCCGGCGGAATCCGCCTCGGAAAGCGCGGTGACCACGAGAATGGGAATGTGCCGTGTAAAGGGGTTGGAACGCAGGCAGTGGATGGCGGCCTTGCCGTCCATTTCCGGCATCATCAGGTCCATGGTGATCAGGCTGGGAAGGTGCTGCCGGGCCAGACTCAAGGCAATCCTGCCGTTCTGGGCCACCAGGACCCGGAACCCCGCGTCGCGGAAAAGCTGCTTCAGGTATTTGCCCAGCGAGGGATCGTCGTCCACCACCAGGATGAGCGGCGGCATGTCGCAGGCTTCCTCGCCGGTCTCCACCATCATGGCCTGGCCCTCGCGCATCAGGATGTCGGTCTCTTCCTCGCACACGATCTTGTTCATCTTTTCGTCGGAGACCAGAACATTTTCGCTAAAGTCCTCGGCAATGGGCAGGGTGAAGTAAAAGGTGCTACCCATTCCGGCCACGCTCTCGGCCCAGATCTCCCCGCCGTGGCGGGTGACGATCTGTCGGCAAATGGGCAGGCCCAGACCGGTGCCCTGCGGCTTTTCGGTCAGGGTGTCCCCCACCTGCTTGAACTTTTCGAAAATGAACGGCAATTGATCAGGACCGATTCCTGCTCCCTGGTCCACCACGCTGACGAGCACAAAGGAATCCTGCCTACGCACCCGGCAGGTGATCACGCCCTCGTCCATGAACTTGATGGCATTGGACAGCAGATTGACCATCACCTGCACCAGGCGGCTGCTGTCCCCGAAGACCATGGGCAGCGATTCCTCCACCTCCAGTTCCACGCGGACGCCCTTGTCCGCGCACATCCCGCGCACGGAACGGACCGAGTGCGCGGCCACGTCGCCCATGGACAACAGCCGGTCGCGCCACTGCGCCTTGCCCGACTCCATCTTGGCGATGTCCAGCACGTCGTTGATCAGCTCGGTCAGCCGCTCGGCCTCGGTAACGATGATGCCGATGTTGTCCTGGACCTGTTCCACGGCCCTTGCCGCCTTTTCCGAATCGGGATCCAGCTCCGGAAAAACGTCCCGCTCCAGCTTCTTGCGGATGATCTTGGTGAAGCCCAGCACCGAGGTCATGGGGGTCCGCAATTCGTGGGAAACCGTGGAAATGAACTCCGTCTTGAGCCGGTCCAGGGCCTTTTCGTGGGTGATGTCCCGCACCAGGATGACGCCCCCAAGGCTCTTTTCCTGGGTTTCGTCCAGCCAGATGCGCGACGCCAGAGCCTTGCCGGTGCGGTTGCCGCTCAGGGGGACCTCCGCCGTGACCACGCCTTCCTTGAGCGACTGGACCGAAACCACAAGCGAGACCAACTCTTCCGGGAAATACCGCTCGGCAAGCTCGCCCTCGCACTCCAGGTCGCGCAGGTCGAAGTACTCGCGCATGGCCGGGTTGACCAGCGTGATTTTGGCGTCCCTGTCCGTCACCAGCAGGCCGTCGGCCAGGTTGTTGATGATTGCCTGCCGGTAGCTCAGGTTCCTGCGCACCTCCTCCGTGGCCTTTTCCACTTTCGCGTTCATCTCGCCGAAAAGCGCGGAAAGCTCCTGGGACATGGACTGCATGGTCCTGGCCAGCATGCCCACCTCGTCCTCGGAAACAATGTCGATCTCCGCGGAGAAATCATGCTTGGCCAGCCGGGCCGCATAGCGGGACAATTCCGTCAGCGGGCGGGCAATGCGCTGCACGGAATAATAGACCGCCACCATGCAGGCCAGGAAAATCCCCAGCAGCACGAGCTGCATATTCGCAAAAACCTTCCAGAAATACGTTTCCAGCAACCCCATGTCCATGCCCACGTGCACGTAGCCGGCCACGCCCTCCAGAATGGGGGCGTTGATGTCCATGACCGGGCCGTATCCCTGCACGTCGATCTCGCGCACCGCGCTCCTACGGAGACCGCTGCGCTCCCGCAGGGCATCGGGCATGACCGGCACAAAGGTATGGGCGATGACGTCGTTGCGGGAGTCCATGACAAAGATGTATTTGACCCCCTCGATCCCCAGGAAGTGATCGATGGAGGACTGGATGGCGGAGGCGTCCTCGGTGAGCAGCACCACCTGGCTGCCTTTGGCGATGCTTTCGGCAATGGCCAGCCCCTTGCTCTGGAATTCGTCGGCCATGCGCTCATACAGAAAATAGGCGGCCATGCCGGAGGTGATGGCGGCGATCAGGCCGAAGACGCAAAAGACCAGCAGAAACGTCCTCTTGAATATTCCGGTCATGGGGCTCATTGCAGCCATTGCCTCCAATCCTCCGCGTCAATGGGCGCGAACCTTCCATCCTTCACCGTGGTGAAATACACGCGGTTGAGACCCTGATGCCGATCGGGCCCAAAGGTCACGGTGACGTCGATTCCGGCATCGAAATCCCGAATGCCCTCCACGATCTTCTCCAAGGGCTTCCCCGGACGGTCATACTGCAACCGGAGAATGTGGGTCATGACCACCGCATTCAAGAAGCCCTCGAACCCCGCATAGCTGTATTCCAGCGGGATGTAATCTCCCTTGAGGCCCTCGGGAACGGCCGGAGGGCTCTCGGTCATGAGCTGGATGTAAAGCTGGGCCGCGGCCAGGGTCCTGTCCCTGTAGTCGGGCACCACCTGGGTATTGATCAGATTCGCGGTATAATCGCGTCCCTTGGCCTGCCCGGCCTCGAGCAGAAGTTGCAGCAGGCTCTCGCTACACGAAAAGGACAGGTTGGCGATGGGAACGTCCACTCCCGCGTCCCGCGCGTCCCGGACAAAGGCGGCGCAGGCCTCGTAGGACCCCACGGTCACGATGGCCTCGGGACGGCGGCCCGTGACAATGGCAACCTGCTCGGCCATGGAATCGGAAAAGGAGGCTCCCCGGCGGTACGTGGCCTCGCCCACGATATCCAGACGATGCGTACGCAAGGCCCGCCGCACCGCATCCCAGCCGCTCCGGCCGTAGGCGTCGTTCTGGTAGAGCACGGCAATCCGCCTCCGGCCCACCAGACTGAGCCTATTGACCAGCTCCTGCATTTCCTGCCGGTAGGAGGCCCGCAGGTTGAACACCCTGCGGACATAGGGATAGTCGCGCTGGGACTGGGCCCCGGTAAAGGGGAAGAACATCAGCTTGTCCCGGGCCTGCCCTGTGTTGAGCAGGGGAAGCACCCGCGTCACCGTGGGCGTGCCCACATAGTTGTACAGGCAGAGCACATTCCTGTCCTTCAGGAGGCGGATAGTGTTTTCCAGGGCGGGCGTGGGATTGTACCCGTCGTCCAGGGGCAGGATGCGGACCATGTGGCCCTGGATTCCCCCGGAACGGTTGACGTAATTGAAATAGGCCGAGGAACCCCGGTAGAGTTCGATGCCCAGGCTGCGGCTGGGGCCGGAAAAGGCGGCGGACATGCCCAGGACAATGTCCTTGGCGAATCCTGCAACGGATGTCAGGGAAAGGACACAGAGAACCAGGGCGCATGAAAGCAGAAACCGGGTAAAACGCATGTCACAAGCCTTTGTTATGCCAACAAAAGAGAAGTGGCATGAACATACCTGAAACAATAGGCTTATGAAAGTATTAATACGAAATGGAATGGCTCCCCAGCCTCGCGGGCAAGGGGCGGGAGAATCTCCGCGCTATTCGGAATCGCGCTTCCCCTGGCCGGGAACCGAAAGGAACTGGACCGTCCGGGACCTGCCGATACGGTCGATATCAACCCTGCCCGAGGCGGCGTCCGGCACCACAACGGCACCGCGGAATTCCCCGTCCAGCATGGTCAGCAATTCCTCTTCATCGCAGTAATGGACGGTTTCGGCTTCCAGGCCGCAGCCCTTGGCCGCCGATTCCAGCGCATACACGGGCCGCTCCAGGATTCGTTCGCCCAGCAGGGAGCGCACTATTTCCAGATAGCGTTCCGCATCCACGGGCTTGTGCAGCACGGCGTCTCCCCCGGCGTCATCGCTCCGCTGGTCCACGGAAACGATGAGAACGGGGATGGAATCCAGTTCCCTGTCCCCGTGCAGGCGGTCAATGGCCTCCCGGCCGCTCATGCCGGGCATGAACAGGTCCATGGAAATAAGGTCCGGCCTGTATTCACGGGCCTTGTCCAGGGCCTCCTCCCCGTTGCGGGCAAACAGGGTGCGATACCCCGCGTCAACAAGAATGGCCCCCAGCAGGTCGAGCATGGCCGGGTCGTCGTCCACCACCAGGACGGTGGGAGGATTGTGGTCGGCCCTGCGGGTCACAATGCAGTCCGGGGGAAAGGCCACGGTCATGACCGTCCCCTGCCCCGGCTCGGATTCGGCCCAGATATGGCCGTTGTAGCGCTCCACGATATGCCTGCAGATGGCCAGGCCGAGCCCGCTGCCGCCTGCGGCGGACTTGAGGGTGTCGCCCTGGTTGACCTGGTGGAACTTGTCGAAGACGCTTTCGATGTTGTCCTGGGGAATGCCCACGCCCGTGTCCCGGACCCGCACCACGGCATACCCGTGGCAGTTGATCTCGCCCTCGATGGTCACCGTTCCCTTTTCCGTGAACTTGGCCGCATTGTTGAGCAGGTTGATGAACACCTGGAGAACGCGGTCCGGGTCCGCATGGATGAGCGGCAGGGTGGAAACCTGGCCGACCTCGAGGGAGACCTCCGGCTTCTGGGAGAATTCACCGCTCACGGACTTGACCGCGTTGCGCACCACCCGGGCCAGGTCCATGGTTTCCTCGCGCCACTCCACGCGGCCGGTCTCGATGCGGCTCAGGTCGAGCACGTCGTTGATGAGCCGGGTCAGGCGCATGCCCTCGCTGTTGATGATTTCCAGGTTGGACTGAATGCGCTCGCCGATGCGCCGGGACTTGTCGTCCGCGGCCTGGGGCAGAAACACGCGTGAAAAGTCCCGGTTGATGAGTTTGGAAAAACCGAGCAGGGAGGTCAGCGGGGTGCGCAGCTCGTGGGAGACCGTGGACAGGAAGCTGGACTTCATCTCGTCCAGCTCCAGAAGCCGCTGGTTGGCCTGCTGCAGTTCGCGCGCCTTGGTCACCAGCACCTTGGTCCGCTCGCGCACCGCCAGTTCCAGGTCGGCGTTGAGGGTGAACAGTTCCTCCTCGGCCTCCTTGCGCTGGGTGATGTCGGATATGACGCTGACGATCTCGCCCTTGGCGGTCTTGTATTCGCTCACCAGCAGGCAGCGGCCGTCGGAAAGGCGCTGCTCAAAGGCCCCGCCCGGGGCGCGGTGCATGGACAGCCGCTCAAAGACCCATTCCTCCTCGCGGCCCAGGGCTTCGCGGTAAACGCCGGCATGGGCGTTGGCCCGGATGATGGTCTCGAAGCTCATGCCCGGACGGAAGCTTTCGGCATGCTGCCGGTCGATCTCCCGGTACTTGCTGTTGCACAGCACCAGGCGGTCGTTGCAGTCATACAGGGCAAAGCCGTCGGAAATGCTTTCAATGGCCTCCACCAGGCGGTCGCTGGCCATGGCCGCCTGTTCCTCCAGCCGGTCCACCAGCTTGGTGATGCGGCCCGCCATGCTGTTGAAGGCCACGGCCAACCTGCCGAATTCATCGTCGCTCTCAATATGCACGCGGACGGAAAGATTGCCCCGGCTCAATTCCTTGGCGGTGTTGGAAAGCATGAGCACGTTCCGGCCCACCGAATCATACAGCAAACGGAAGATGAACACCGCCAGGACAATGGCCACGAACAGGGCCCCGGACACGCTGGCCACGGCCAGGTTGGTGGCCTCGTCGATGCCGGAACGGATTCCCTGGGCGTCGTCCGTCACCGAGGCGGTCAGGTTGTTGACCACGGGATCGAGCTGGGAAAGCTGCAGATCGAATTCCTGGGCCTTTTCGGCAAGCAGCTTGTCCGCTTCGAGGATGGAGCCGATGATGGCGCGCGACTCGGCGACGTGCTCCAGCAGGCGTTCCTGCGCTTCCCTGACGAGCAGAATGTCTTTTGCCGCCATGGTCTCGAAATCATTCATGAGCGCCAGGCACTTGAGAATATGCGTCCTGTCGCGGGAGGCGAAGTAACGGGCCCCGTGCAGCCGCGCCAGCCGGATGCCCGCCAGCAGGTCGTCGCGGCCGGACTCCAGAAGCAGCCGTTCCCCGGCGTCTGCGGAAAGAAGCAGGTCGGCGTGCAGGGCCGCGAGCCGGCCCACTATGTTGATGGTTTCCCGAAACGATTCGGCGTAGCTGCGGGTAAAACGGGAAAGTTGTTCGGAATCCCTGGCCAGCCCGCCCTGGTCGATGCCCGAGGAACGGGCGTCCCGGATGGCGAGCTGCAGGTTCTCATTGACCAGGGCCGCGTTCTCCACCAGGGCGATGCAGCGCATGGCGTAGGTGTCGCGGGCCTTTTCAAAACCCATGGTGGGCCATTTGAGGTAAAAGCTCTTTTCCGCCTGGTGCGCCTGCTGCAGCCCGGACTCGAGCTCCAGGGCCAGGCGCTGGATGTGCATGCTGCGGCCCACCACGTCGTCTGTCCGGCTGCGCACGTTTTCCAGCGCAACCGTGGCGACAAGGCCCACGAAAATGACCAGCGTCAGCATAAGGCCCAGCGTGATGGACAGCTTGCCCACCACCCCCAGGCCTTTCCAACGGCGCTGCAGTGCTCCCAACATACCCTGAACTCTCCTGCCCGCACGCCTCTCCGGCATCATGCCGCCCTCTATTCCTCGCGCACAGGCCAATTGGCCCTTTATCCCTTTTGAAAAGAAAAATCCACTTGGACAGAGAAACGCCGTAACAAATTGAATTCACGGCAGTTCATGCCATGCCGGAAACGTATGAGCATATTATAATATGTCTGCATCCCCTTTGAATCGCCCTTGTTTTCCATTCGGAAAGAAAAAAAGGCAGCCCTCGTTTTTTTCCTGATTCCATGCCTTCGGGCCGCAGCGCCCAAGCCACAATTCGCTTGCCATCGCTGGGCTGGTACAGTAATTCCTCGTACACATGAATTTCAATAAAGCGCTCTGCCCACTGCTTTCCCATCCCGCCGGAACAATAATGATCTTCAGACAGGAGAATATATAATATGTGTGGAATCGCCAGTTTCCTGAGCACCCGCTTTTGGCGCGAAACCGCAGACGCCCAATGGGTTTTCAAGCTTGCCGCCGAATTTGACGACGCCGTCAAGAGCAACGACCTGCTCGCCTCCACCCCTGCGCTGGACGAACTTGCGGGCAATTTCGACGAACTCATGAGCTTCGGGCTGCACATGCAGCTTCTGGGCGACAGGGAAACCCTGGCCGCCATGGAATCCATCCGCGAATCCATCCGCACCCAGCGCAACGCCGTGGCCGTACGCCTGGAAAAGGACGTGCGCACGGACGAACTGGAGGCCCTGCAGGAGCGGCTGGAGGACTACCTCTGGCAGCTGGACCAGGAAGTGCTCTCCAACCTGGACCGGGTCCGGGCGCTCATGCCTTCGGCCCTGGCCGCCGACACCGATGCCCGCGACCGCCACTTCCTGGCCTGGGGCATGGAACAGGTGCTGGAATCCATCGACAAGCTTGAAGTGCGCGGCCGCGACTCCGCAGGGGTCGCCGTGACCTTCATCCTACCCGAGGGCGTGGACCCGGAGACGGTCCTCGACGCGACGCAGCAAAAGGAACTGACCGAACGCACGGCCATCGAAAACGCCGACACCCGCCACGTGCTGGTGCGCAGGCTGGACGATGGCCGCACGGCCTGCCGCTTCCTGTACAAGGTGGCCCAGCTCGTGGGCCAGCTCGGCGACAATGGCGCGGCCCTGCGCAAATTCATCATGGACGACGCCCTGCTCTGGCCCATGGCCGAGAACCTGGACGTGCTGAACATCATTGCCCACACCCGCTGGGCCTCCAACGGCATCATTTCCGTGCCCAACTGCCACCCGGTGGATGGGCTGGTGGAGGGCGACGTGAGCACCGGCCTGGAAAAGACCATGTTCGTGCTCAACGGCGACGTGGACAACTACCGCACCCTGGTGGAGCAATGCGTTCTCTCCAAGGGCGCATACATCCCGCCCGCCATCTCCACGGACGCCAAGATCCTGCCCGTGCTCTTCAACCTGGACGCGCCCGAGAGCAACGACTCCGAGGTGCGCTTCCGCAACGTTCTCAAGCGCTGCGAAGGCTCCCTGGCCGTGATCATGCAGAACCTCTCGGACTTCGACTCCCAGTTCCTGGCCCAGAAGGGCAGCGGTCAGAGCTTTTACGTGGGCCGGTCCCTGGACGGCTGGATCGTGGCTTCCGAGGCCTACGGACTGGCCGCCCGCTGCCGCTCCTCCTTCCCCATGGCCGTACACCAGCAGGGCGGGGTCAGCGTGATCCTGAGCAGCGAAGACGAAAACGCCATGCCCATGGCCCGCTATCTGGACTCGGGGGAGGAAGTGGAGCTGAAAGAGGAAAAGATCGAAATCTTTTCCCGCGACATCTTCCGCGGCAGCTACACCCACTACATTGAAAAGGAAGTGCACGACGCATCCAACTCGGTGCGCAACACCCTGCACGGCAAATATCTCATGGAAGGCAATGCGGTCCGTTTCCTGCCCGGCGGCTTTGGCAACGGCCCGGCCCTGCGCAAACGCCTGCTGGACAAAGGCCGCCCCCTGACCCGCATCATCACCGTGGGCCAGGGCACCGCTGCCATCGCAGCCATGGGCATCGCCCACCTGCTGCGTCGCGCACTGGCCGGAAGCGAACTGTCCATCGAAACCTACACCGGTTCCGAGCTGGTGGGCTTCATGGGCAGCGAACGCATGGACGATGTGCTGCTCATCCCCGTTTCCCAATCCGGCACCACCACGGACACCAACCGCGTGGTGGACCTGTGCCGAGACCGGGGCGCCTGGGTCAATTGCATCGTCAACCGCCGCAACTCGCCGCTGGTGAAGAAATCCGACTCCTACTGCTACACCAGCAACGGCCGCGACGTGGAAATGGCCGTGGCCTCCACCAAGGCCTTCTATTCCCAGATCGCGGCGGGCAAGCTGCTCTCCCTGTGGCTGGCCGCCGAACTGGGCACCATGGACGCCGCGCAGCTGCTGAAGGACGTGCAGGCCCTGGAGGCCCTGCCCGCGGCCATCGACGAGGTGCTGGAGCACAAGGAATCCATCGGCGAGGTGGCTGCCCGCTTTGCCCCGGTGAACCGCTACTGGGCGCTGGTGGGCAACGGCGCAAACCGCATTGCGGCCGAGGAAGTACGCATCAAGCTCTCCGAGCTGTGCTACAAGTCCATCCCCAGCGATGTGACCGAAGACAAGAAACACATCGACCTGTCCACCGAGCCCCTGACCCTGGTCATGGCCTCGGACCTGCCCGAGATGGTGGTCATGGACACGGTCAAGGAAACCACCATATTCAAGGCCCACAGCGGCCAGCCCATCGTGTTCTGCGCCGGGGACGAAACCCGCTTCGACGGCATTGCCGAGGCCACCATCAAAGTGCCCCGCGTGGGCGGCGGCCTGGACTTCATCCCCGAAACCGTTGCCGGGCACTGGTGGGGCATCGCGGCCGCCAAGGCCATCGACTCCCACGCCGAGCCCTTCCGCAAGGCGCGCATGGCCCTCGGCCGCATGATCGAGCAGCCCGCCACCTGGGACCGCACCGAACTCCTGGCCCAGCTCAACAAGGCCATGGACCGCTGCGCCTCCGGGGCCACGGACTCGGCCCTGCCCGCCCGGGTTTCCGCGTCGCTGGCCAACTACATGCTCTGGCTGTGCACCCAGCCCGCCAACATTCCGGCCGCCGAAGCGCGCCTGGACGACATCCTCAACATCCTGAACAAGGCCATCGAGGAAATGACCCGGCCCATCGACACCATCCGGCACCAGGCCAAGACTGTTACTGTTGGTATTTCGCGACCGCAGGAATAGGCCGTTTGTGGGGAAACAATAAAGTTGTTAACAAAAATCGCTTCTGGTTGGTTCGGAATAACGAACCAACCAGGAGCCTTTTTTTGCAGTGGATTAAGAAAGGGCGCGGCTCAGGTAAAGGTCGCGACTGCAAACCATGGTTGACCGTAAGGGATGTAGCATCCCAGGGGCGCTCGCACCGAGTATTCGGTTTCAAGTCCCAAAGAACCCATCATCTCTTTTCCGACCTTGAAAGGCCACGTGCGATCGAAAAACCGAAATTGCCCACCTCAAATTCGCCACTCAGTGGTCCAACAAATTGGCCCCATTCTCTCATTCGCCATCCGGGAACATAGGTTTGCTTGATCCCGAATCAATCGCCGGGTGGGCGGCTAGAGTTCACGGGTGGATAATGATTCTTTACCGAGAATGGGCTACCTTAATTCGGATGGATCCGGCCAGGGACCGAATATGTTCTTCTCCCTGAACCGCATGTCCCAACTCGTACAATCCCGAGGCGGAACCGAAACTGCCGTAGAACATCACAACATCTCCCCAGGGGGCATAGTACGCGAGTGTCCCGGGCCGGGCCGACTTGACCAACGGGGTATTCGAGGTGTTCAGCTTCTTGGGGGGATAGTAAATCTTTTCGTTGCTGCTGTAATTTTCAACGTCAATTTCCAACGGCAATTGCGCATACAAATCTTTAGAGGCCTGACTGCCGTTGAGTTCAAAGACGATTTCCTTTCCGTTTGCACACACTGTTATCTGCATATTTTTCCCGTCCTCTATGGTTGGCGGATCCATTTTTCGAATGACGGCGCTCCCCGACATCCCCGCAATGTCGTCAATCCCGCTCAGGCCCACACCCAGACGATGCATCTCGTCACCCGCATGGAAATCCTTGTAGAGCATGAAGACGTCACCCCAAGGCGCGTAATAGCTCAATTCCCCTCTCTTCCCGTCATGGTAGGCCTCTCGTGCGGTCACATTCAGCTTCTCGGGGGATAAAACATCCATTGCGCGTCTCGGAAATTGGTCAGATCCAATTCCAGCGGCAATTGATCGTAAAACTCCTTGGCGGCGGTTGTGTCGTAGAGTTGGAATGTCGCCTTTCTTTCTTGGGAAACGATTTCCACCTTCATGCCGGACAAGGCAAGGTCATGCCCGCTGTCTTCAGGCGCAGCCTCCCGGCCCGCCGAAAAGGCTTCCCTGTCGAGGCAAGCCGCGAACGCGCAAACGCAGACTCCAATGGCAACGACCGCCAACAAACGCCCCATGACGATTCCCATGCCTGTCTCCTTGTTATTGAGTATTTGGGACCAAGCTTGCCTCAATGCCATTACGACAAGCTCCACCCCGCTCATCAGGCGTTGAGGCCCTCCGAATATGCCTGCTTGATGGCCGACGTCCCTCTGACACCGCCCTCGTCCCAAATGCCGGTAACGGAGATGATTCCCCTTTCCCTGATGCCGCTGAGGCAGCCAGTGAACACCCTGAAGCTCTGAACGGTGCTGTCCACCGGCAGCTTGCCGCCGGCGGCGGAAACGATGAAATACACGTCCTTGCCGCGAATCATGCTGTAAATGGGGCAGACCCTGTCGATGAATGTCTTCATCTGGCCGTTGAAGGTGCGAAAATAAACCGGGCTGGCCAGAACCAGGACGTCAGCGGCAAGGATCTTCCCAAAGATTTCCGTCATGTCGTCCTGCTGGGCGCATGTTCCCTTCCCACCGATGCAGGCGCAGCAGCCGGTACAGTAGTTTATATTCCTTTCCGCCAGGCGGATCTTTTCCACATGGTGGCCGGATTCCAGCGCTCCCCGCATGAATTCATCGCAAAGGATGTCTGAATTGCCGTTTTCTCTAGGACTTGCCGAAATGATAAGTATGTTCTTGCTCATGGTCTCTGCTTCTCACGTGTGGCGGAGTGTGCACCGCCGGTTTGCGTCCCCTCCGGAGCAGGCCATCCTGCTCCGGAGGGGGAATTCCAGATTATTTGCGTTCGGCCAGCACTTCGGAGAGCACGGCTTGGGCGCTTTCGGCTTCAGCTTTCCCGACACGGGAAGCCAGAACATCGATAAAATTATGCATCTGGGCTTTGGTCAGGCCGGTGTTCATGGCCGCGCCAAAATGGAATTTGAGCTGTCCGGCGGTGCCGCTCATGTTGGCCAGGGCGGCAATGGTAGCCAGCTCCCGGTCTTCGTGGCTGATCACGTCACGAACAAAGATGTCGGCAAACAGATGCTCCTTCAGGAAAGTGTCCATGACCGGAGAAAACACCTGCCATGCAGTACCCGAGATATCCTTATCAAGCCCCGCAAGCCTTGCCCGAACTGCGGCTCCATATTCATCCCTGTTGAAACCGGAAGGAATGGGATCGGCTCCCTTGCCTTCCGCGTCACGAATCCCCTTCGCCTTCCGCTCATCCACGACGCCCATGAAGGCGGCCATGCCGTTCAGGCTGCGCGGAAAGCCAGCATACGCATACATCTGGACAAGGACTTCCTTCACTTCATTGATGGTCAATCCCGCATCCAGGCCTTCGTTCAGGGCGGGCTTGAGCCGTTCGATATCGCCGCCGGCCGTGAATGCGGCAATGGTGACGATGGATTGCTGTCGAGCGTCGAGAGAGGGTTTCGTTTTCATGTCTTGCGCCTCCGTTGCTGTTGCAAGGCCGAGGGAAAAAACAAACGCGGCCAATAGCAGGCTGTATTTCCGGATGCTCACGATGGGCCTCCTAGCGTTTCATGTACTGTTCGTCCGTGACCTTTTCTTTCCAGACGACGGCCTTGCCGTCTTTAACTCCGGTGATGACAAGATGGGTCATCGGCGCATCCGGAGTCGCTCCATGCCAGTGGTCGACGCCGACCGGACACCACACGGTTTCCCCTTCCTTGAACTCCAGGACCTTCCCGTCGCGCGTTCCGGTCAGGGCGATGCCAGAGGTGACAATCATGTGCTGCCCTGCAGGATGCAGATGCCACGCGGTTCTGGATCCGGGCTGGAAGGTCACGTACGCGCCCGAGTAATTGGCGGTCTCGTTATTTGGAAAGAGCATATCCACCTGCACATCGCCGGTGAAGTATTCTGCCGGGCCTTTGAAGGATTTTTGGGAGCCACTCTGGTAGAATACCTGAGACTCCTTTTCCTTTCCCCCTTCAGCGTAAACCAAAGAGGCGACAAGCATCAGAACAGTCATTATCAGAATCATTCGTTTCATTGCGTACTCCTTGTGCAAGCCCGTCTCCAAACGGGCCCATGGCGCTTTGTCTGGAGGCGGGTGGAGGGTGAAAACCGGCCTGACCGGCCTGCCCACGGGGGACACCTTTGGCCGTACTAGCCGAGCGCGTCGTACTCTTTGTCGGACACAGGCTCCAACCATTCGTTGGACTTGCCTTCCGCGGGCACTTCCACGGCCACATGGGCAAACCAGGAATCCTTGGCTGCCCCGTGCCAGTGCTTGGTTTCCGGCGGAATGTTGACCACATCCCCGGGGTGCAGCTCTTGCGCAGGTTTACCGGCCTCCTGGTACCAGCCGCGTCCGCCCGTCACCAGAAGGATCTGTCCCCCCTTGTGGTGGATATGCCAGAAGTTCCGGCATCCCGGCTCGAAAGTAACGTTGCCGATGACCACACCTTCCGTGGAAAGCATTTCCAAATAGCTGGTGCCGGTGAAATACTTAGCATAGGCCTCGTTGAGGGCCCCTGTCGGGAAAATGCCTTCTCCCTTGAATGTATCGCTCATTGCCAGTGCTCCTTGCCTGTTTTCAGTTTAAATATGTATGCGATTGCGCTGTGCCGTTATGCCTGTTCGATCCTGACGGAAATGCTTCCATCGAGGGTGTCCATGACCGAAAGAGGACAGTCCAAGGCCCCCATGGTTACCATGCCGTCGAATTGCTGGGAAATCTCCTCGTCCTTGTAGAGAATCGCGAAGTAGCTTCCGCTCACGGCAAAGGCGATGTCGCCGTTTTTCCACCCACTGCGCAGGTCTGCCGTATCATAGGGCAACGGCTCGCTCATGACGCCGCAGTAGTCGTGCTCATACCGTTGCAGATGCACGGTGTACGGCAGCCTGGCAATGAGTGCTTTTGACGACGCGCTGTCGTTGAGAACCGCGGGAATGACAGTATCCCCGACAATCAACTGTATTTTGATTCCGTTCTGAATCATGCGAATCCCCTTTTGATCGTTACCGAACGTTTTCCTTTTCCGCTTCGGCAACCGTCTTGATGAATTTTGCGGGCACCCCGCCGACAATGGTGTCCGGAGCAACGTCTTTCGTCACCACAGCACCGGCGGCGACAATGGCGTTATCTCCAACCGTCACTCCCGGAAGTATCGTTGCGTTCGAACCAATCCAGACGTTTTTCCCGACAACGATGGGCGCAGGGTAGATACGGTGGCGCGTTTCCTGGGAGTAACCATGGTTCAGGGTCGCGAACACCACTTTGTGCCCGATGAATGCACCATCCTTGATGGTGATCCCACCCTGATCCTGAAAATTGCAACAGGAGTTGATGAAGACATTTTTCCCGATGCTGATGTTCTTTCCGAAATCAGTGTAAATCGGCGGGAACAGGGTGAACGTCTCATCCACCTGCTTGCCAATAAGCTCAGACACCAACGACCGGACCTCCTCCCGCGTGTGATACGAACCGTTCAGCTCGGCTGTTATCCGCATGGCTTCATTGCTGAAATGCACCAACACACCATGGATGTCCGACCCCGCCTGCATGGAATGGCCGTCATTAAAATGGTCCAATAGGCGCTTGAGATCCATTGCACTCTCTTATTGTCTTCGGATTTTTGAATGAGGAGACGGGCCCTCTGGATAAAATCGGGCCCGTCCGTTTCATGAACAGATCTTCGAGATCTTCCTGCTCGGATTACCTCAGTGCCTTGGTGAAGAAGTCTTCCAGCTTGTCAAAGGGAATCATGTCCACGCGATCATACAAGTCGATGTGCCTTGCGCCGGGAACGATCACGAGTTCCTTGGGCTCTGCGGCCAATTCGTAGGCATCTTCGGTGAAGTAGCGGGAGTGGGCCTTCTCGCCCATGATGAACAGGATCGGGCGGGGAGAGATCGTCTCGACGTAATTCATCAGCGGGAAGTTCATGAATGCCATGTTGCTGGTCGCCGTGAACGGGCCGTGGGAACGCGGATGATGGCCGCGGGGCATGGCATAGTATTCCCAGAATTCGCTGCTGATGGGGTCCATGCCTTCGGGAATGGAATCGGTCGCCACAGCCGGGAATCCTTCGGGCAGCATGGGAGTGCCGTTTTCGAAGTCCTTCCAGCGTTGCTCGCTGAGTTCGTCGAGCATCTTGTTGCGCTCTTCGGCGGTCATGGAGTCTTCCCATCCGTTGCGAATCACGCGGCTCATGTCGTACATGCTCGCGGTGGCAACGGCCTTGATGCGATGGTCGGCCTGCGCCGCCTTGAGGGCAAACGCGCTGCTGCCGCAGATCCCGATGGCGCCTATCCTGTTACGGTCAACAAAGGGACGGGTTCCCAAGAAGTCGACGCCCGCACTGAAATCCTCGGAAAAGATTTCGGGGGAAGAAATGTGCCTCGGTTCGCCGCCGCTTTCGCCGTTGAATGACTCGTCGAAGGCGATGGCTACGAATCCGCGTTCCGCCATGGTCTGGGCATAGATGCCTGCGCCCTGTTCCTTGACGCCGCCGTAGGGCGTGCCGATGACGAGGGCCGGGTACTTCTTGGACTTGTCCAGAGTCTTCGGCATGTACATGTCGGCAGACAGGGTGATTCCATATCTGTTGGGATATGAGACTTTTTCGTGAAGTACCTTGTCGCTCAGCCTGAATGTTTTATCCCAGGTCATATCGTCCTCCGCATGGGCCAGGTTAGCTGCCAGCACCAGGATCAGGATCGGCAGCACGGTTTTCATCATTTTGGTCACAAAGGCATTGGTTTTCATTGTGGCCTCCTTCATTAAGACGTTTTTCGTCACGTTTTTCCCCGCTTACAGTGCGGACCGGAACACTTCGACCATGTCCTCGATGCTCATGGGGGGAATGCCCGGCAGGTTGCCGTTGCCGTCGTTGACGATCTTCACGGTGTCCTGGGCGTAGGTCTCGAACAACGCATCATCAATGCCCAGTTCGGAGAACCTGGTCGGACAGCCGATGGAACGCAGAAATGCCTCGAAACGATCAATGCCTTCCAGGGCGCAGTCGAGATCGTCGGCGGACTTGGCCGAAAGACCGAAAACGCGCTCGGCGAACTGAACGAACTTGGCGGTGTTGGTTTTGGCCGCAAAGCGCATCCACGCCGGGTTGATCACGGACAGGCCAGCCGCATGGGTGATGTCGTGATAGGCGGAGACGGTGTGTTCCATCATATGTACGGGATAGGCGGCGTTGGTGCCCACCTGGCACCATCCGATGAGAGCGACCGAGGCGGCCCACTGAATCTGGGCGCGCGCTTCGACGTCATCGCCGTCGGCAATGGCCTTCGGCCCCCATTCCATGGCGGTCAGGATGACGCCCTCGGCCAATCGATCCTGGATGGGAGTGTTGTCGATGCCGTTGAGGTAGGATTCCGTCACGTGGGTGATGAGATCGCAAACGCCATAGGCCGTCTGATCCTTGGGCACGCTCACGGTCAGTTCGGGGTCGACCACCGCGACCTTGGGGTAGAGCAGCGGAATCTGGATGAAGGACTTGACCGTGGTCTCCTCATTGGTGATGACCGCGCCGCAGTTGGTCTCGGAGCCGGTGGCCGCCAATGTGGGCACCGTGATGACGGGCAGGGCCTCGGTCGGTACGTACACCTTTTCCTGGCCGTGCAGGATCATGTCCCAGGGATCGCCATCGTAGAGGGCTGCTGCGGAAATGACCTTGGAAGCGTCCATGACACTGCCGCCGCCCAGGGCGACGATCATGTCACATCCTTCTTTCCTGGCTGTTTGGGCGCCACGGGCTACGGAAGTGATACGCGGATTGGGCTCGATGCCGGAGCATTCCGCAAAGGAGATGCCCGCCGCCTTCAGGCTCTCGACGGCCCGGTCAAAGACGCCGCTGCGTTTGACGCTGCCGCCGCCGGTGACGATCAGGGCCTTTTTGCCGTATTCGCCTGCCACCTCTCCAAGCCGGGACAGATTCCCGGCGCCAAATATGATCCGAGTCGGATTTTGAAATTCGAAGTTCATTGTGATCTCCTTGTTGTTTTCATTTGCCTGTGAAAACTATGTAAGGAGTTCCCAACTCGTCTTGAACACCCATTCCTCTTTAAATCTTGCCCATTCCTCTATGATGAATAGTTTTATATTGAATTGGAGGAAAGAATGGTGTCCATAATGGCCGTGAACATATGGAGGGACAGACAATGTCTAACATGATCAATTTATTAAAAGACCTTGCCACGGTTGATGGCGCCGCCGTTGAGTCGCGACTCAAGGGAGTGCGTTTTTTCAAAGACACCAAGCATGTCCGGCGCAGGCCGATGTTGTACAATCCTGGCATCTGCATCGTCGCTTCAGGCCATAAGGTGGCCTATCTGGGAGAGCAGGTTTTCAGATACGATGTGGACAATTACCTGGTCACCTCGGTCGCCATGCCGTTCGAATGCGAATCCTTCCCCAGCCCGGAGGCCCCCCTGCTCGGCATGTTCATCGACATCGACCTGGGACAATTGAACGACCTGATCAGCCAGATGGGCCTTCAGACCGAAGTCGCCAATCTGGATGACAATATTTCCCGCTCGGCATCGGCCCGTCCGCCATGGATGAAGACATGAAAGACACAGCGGTCAAGCTGCTCAAGGCGCTTCGGACGGAAAGGGAAGCAAGGATTCTCGCGCCGGGGCTGGTTCGGGAAATCTACTACCGCGCACTGTGCGGCTGTCAGGCGCAAGTCCTCTATTCGCTGGTGAAAGGAAGCAGCGCATTCTCCCAGGTGGCACGCGTCATAAATATTCTGGAAGACAATTATTCCGAAAAATTCGACGTGCAGCAGATGGCGGATTCCGCCAACATGAGCGTCTCGGCGTTTCACAAGGCCTTCAAGGAGATCACGGCCGATTCCCCCCTGCAATACCTCAAGAAGATTCGCCTCGGGCGTGCGCGGGATCTCATTGTGCAGCAAAACATGAAAGCCTACCTGGCGGCCAATGAGGTCGGATACGAAAGCCCGTCGCAATTCAGCCGTGAATTCAAACGCCATTTCGGCCAGAGCCCTGCGGAAGTCATGCGGGAGATGCGCTTGGCGTAAACGAACAATGGCCGCCGCCGGCCCCGGATGAAGAAAGAGCTTCGCCCTCATAAAGGAATAACGACATGAAGCAGAAAAGCTATAAACGTATTGCCGTGGAAGAGTCCTGGATGCCGACCGAACTCTTCGACGACTTCAGAGCCCTGGCGCAAACGGGAGAGACCCGAATAACATCCCCGGGCCTTGCCTCCTTGTGGGGTGAGGTCATGCAAACTCCAGGCGCTCAGCTATTCCGGGAGATCATAACCGATATAAACACAAGCCGACTGGAAAACATGGACGCTGCGGGCATAGATATGCAGATTCTTTCCATCACTGCACCCGGTGTCCAAATATACGAGAAAGAAAAAGCGGTCTCCATGGCCAGATTCTGCAATGACGTACTGGCCGATGGCGTCAAAAAGCACCCCGGCCGCCTTGCCGCGCTTGCAGCAGTGGCCCCGCAAGATCCGAACGAAGCGGCAAAGGAACTCGACCGCTGTATCGGCAAGCTGGGGATGAAAGGAGTCATCATCAACTCCCACACGTTTGGCGAGTATCTTGACGATCCGAAATTTTGGCCCATATTCGAAGCGGCCCAATCGCTCGGCGTTCCGCTCTATCTGCACCCGAGCACTCCGGCAGCCTCAATGATCAGTCCCTACATAGACCTTCCTCTGGAAGGTGCGATCTGGGGTTTTGCCGCCGATTGCGGCCTCCACGCCCTGCGGCTGATCACCGCCGGGGTTTTCGACCAGTTCCCCGACTTGAAAATCGTCCTGGGGCATCTCGGCGAAGGAATCCCGTGGTTCCTCAACCGCATTGATCACCAATATGGACATTTCGTTCTCAGGATCTCCCAAAGTCCACGGGCAAAAAAACTTAAGAAATCGCCCAGAGAGTACTTCTTGAACAACTTCTACATCACTACCAGCGGAATGAACTGGGAAGAGGAAATCATGTACTGCCGCAGGCTGGTGGGGGCGGACAGGGTCCTGTTTGCAGCGGACTACCCCTTTGAGTCCATGAAGGAGGATGTGGGCAAAGTCGACAGGCTTCCCTTGCCGGAAGATGAAATGAGGATCCTTTATCAGACCAACGCGGAAAAGGTTTTCGGCCTTTAGGATAGCTGCGTCTCGACCTCGGAACCGATCGATACGTCGGCTACGAGGATACGTGGGCCAGAATGTGATCCACGAACAGGCGAACCCTTTGCGGGAGCTGGCTGGAGCCCATGACCAGATTCACGTCGTGGGCGAACCCTCCGCTCCAGTCCGGGAGCAGACGCACCAGACGCCCGGCCTTCTCATCCGGTTCCGCCAGCCCTTCGCGGAGCAGGGCCACGCCATGCCCGGCCAGGACGAAATCACGGCACATTTCCACGGAACTGAAGCTGTACTTGGGCTGCACCTCGACAGTGACCTGCCGGTTGCCGTTGTGCATGGGCCAGCGTCTCCCGAAACGCTGGAGAACGATGCATGGCAATCGGTGCAGGTCGTCGGGTTCCTCGGGCAGGGAATGACGTTCAAGCAGCTTGGGTGAAGCGTAGAGATATGGCTCGATGGTCAGCAACTTTCTGGCAACCAGTGACGGGGCGATGGACGAGCCGATGAGGAAGGCCACGTCATAAGGGTCCGTGCGCATGTCCACAGGGTGTTCCACGAAGGTGAGATCCATCTGGATGTCCGGCCACTGTGCGGCGAAATCTATCAGCACGTCCCTGAGCAGTTTGTCGTACAGGTCCCGAAACATGCAGATCCGGATCAACCCTGAGGGTTTCTGCATGTTCATGACCACGGAATCGTAGGCCTTCTGCACCTCCTCAAGAATGAATCCGCACCGCTCCAGCAGATATGCGCCGGTATCAGTTGGCTCGACATTGCGGGTGTCCCGATAGAAAAGGAGTACCCCCATCCGCGCTTCCAGCAGCTTGATGCGCCTGGACAGAGTCGAAACGCCTAACCCCAGTATTTCCGCCGCCCTGGTAAAACTTTTCTGTCTCGCCACTTCCACCAGCAGCGGAAGATCATTGAGAAATTCCTGCAGCATTATGCTCATCCTCGGAAAAGAGTTTTCCGCCAAGTCCATTTATTTAATTTGCGGGCATGGTATGAAAAGGCATAATGAAAGGCAACACGCCAGGCCACAACACGTGCCGGGCGAGCAACCAAAGGAGACAGTCATGGCAATGCAATCCATACTCGACGGAACCGCCACCTTCATGGAACATCTCGGGTTGAGCGAAGAACCCCTTGGGGTCCACTACACCGACACCAAGCCGGAAAACGCCTATGGTCCGAAGACGGGGACGCCCATCTCGCGCGAGCTGGAGGACCGGGGTGAGTTGGACATGCAGGAGGTCATGAAGACGTTCTCCTGCGTCATGGGCAATGTCTGGCTGGCCAGGAAAAAACACGGTGCGGCCTTTATCTCCACGGAAGAATACGGATGCGTGGGAGGCGCGTACTACTGTTCGATGATGAAGCCCCACCTTCGGTTTATCGAACATTACGTGTCCACGGGCTTTGAGGGTACGCCCATGCACGGCGAGCGGTATATGCCCAACCCTGACGCCATGCGCGAGTTCATGCTCAAGGTGAATCCCCGCAAGGCCCCGGCCAAATACTGTGTTTTCAAGCCGCTGTCCCAGTTCACAGGCGGTGAAGAGCCGGAATTCGTCATTTTCTTTGCCCGCCCCGAAGTGTTGACCGGCCTTTTCATCCAGGCGGTATTCACCACGGGGGACATGGAATGTGTGGCCACGCCCTTTGGAGCGGGGTGCACCAACATGCTGGGGTGGCCTCTCTACTATAAGGAAAAGGGAGTGGAAAAAGCCGTCATTGGCGGAATGGACCCCTCAGCCAGGAAATTCATGAAGACCGATGAGCTGACCTTCACGGTTCCCTTGAGCCTGTACGAAAAGATGCTGTCCGCCCTGCCCGAGTCCATGTTCAATCACGACACCGACTGGAAGAGCGTGCGCAAGAAGGTGGAACGCAGCGCCAAGGCCTGGGGGGAAGACAAATAGCGTTCCCGCCCACAGGCTTGTTGGTTTTGCGGTCTGATGGCTGGAATATGCATCCATTTTTCTCCAATCGCTCAAACTACGTCAGTTAACAACTTTATTGTTCGAAAAAGCTGCCTTCGATTTCCAGAAGTCTACTTAGTTAACAACTATATTGTTACGGACATATTTGAGGGGATCGAAAAACAAGGATTAATGGGGTCTTGAGTTAACAACTTCATTGTCATCCCACACCGTTTGTGGGTGAGTAATAAAGTTGTTAACTTGACAATATAGTCGTTAACTGAACAATAAAGTTGTTAACAAAAATCGCTTCTGGTTGGTTCGGAATAACGAACCAACCAGGAGCCTTTTTTTATGGCCAAAAAATACAACTCTCCGACAGAGGTCACATTCCAGCAGTGGATTAAGGAAGGGCGCGGCTCAGGTAAAGGTCGCGATTGCAAGCCATGGTTGACCGTAAGGGATGTAGCCTCCCAGGGGCGCTCGCACCGAGTGTTCGGTTTCAAGTCCCAAAGAACCCATCATCTCTTTTTCGACCTTGAAAGGCCACGTGCGATCGAAAAACCGGAATTGGAGCGCAGGTATTGGCAACAAAAAGACGTTCCATGATTTCTGATCACAGAAAAAGAAATTCCGATAACCGTTTTTCAAAACATCAACTGGCTCAACCCTGCCCAGCAATAGCAAGTGCAAACGGCGTAGAACCGAAATTGTCCGCCTTAAATTCGCCGCCCAGTGGTCCAACAAATTGGGCCCCCTTCTAGATTAATGGGGGCTTGAGTTAACAACTTCATTGTCATCCCACAGTCTTGTCAATAGATTAAATTGAAATAATCCCCGGCGGGCATTCCTACCGGGGATTTTTCATTTCATCGAAAGATCCCTACATCAGCTAGCATGCAGGGAAGCCAGCACGACCCACGCAAAAATTGTATTGTGTCCCCAAACAAAAAAACGACAAAGAGAATCTTGCACCAAGCCATTGGACAACACCTTATCCCTTGGGTAAAAAGCCCTACCGATTCGATACGCAACATCCGATTAACAGCAGCACAAAAAATATGACCGAAAAGCCATCCGTACTCCTCCTCAGCCCTTCAGGCTGGCAGAAAGAAAGTATTAACCTGGGATTGGCGTATCTGGCATCATCGCTCCAAAAGGCCGACTTCCAGTGCCGCATCCTCGACGTGAACCGCTACCCGATGAGCGACGAGGATTTAGTCGATTATATACGAAAACTGAATCCAATTCTCATAGGGATCTCGATCAAGACCGCCACTGCGCGCGAAGGCGCCCGGCTTGGGGCTCTTCTTCACAAGGTCTGCCCCGAGGCACACATCTCCTGCGGCGGCCCACACATGACCCTATGTGCAGAGCAATTCCTGAAAGAATCTCCTGCTATTGATTCAGGAATTATGAGCGAAGGCGAACACGCCATCGTGCAGCTAGCCGAAGCTGTCCGCGACAAGGAAAGCATAAGTGAAATTCCAAACATTGCCTGGAGAGATGGTGAAAAGGTTGTGGTCAACAGCTGGAAACCGCCCCAGGATCTCAACATACTGCCATTCCCGGACCTTGACGCCATCGAAGATTTTTCCTGGGAGAATTTCCGGTATCCCATAGTCACCAGCCGGGGGTGTCCCTTTGACTGCATTTACTGCTGCGTCAACAAGCTCACCGGATCGCGCAAATGGCGATTCAGAAGTCCGGAAAACGTTGTGCAGGAACTCGAAACCATCGTCAGGGAAAAGGGCATCACCCATTTCGAGATCTGGGATGACAACTTCACCCTGGATCTAAAACGGGCAAAGAAGATCTGCCGCCTGATGATCGAAAAGAAGCTCAATCTCTCCTGGTATTGCCACAACGGAATACGAGCGGACAGGATCGACCTCGAACTGGCAAAGCTGATGAAGCAGGCCGGGTGCACCAGCGTCGCCTTCGGCATCGAGAGCGGCAACCCGAAAACCTTTGACTCCATCAAGAAGGGAGAGCCGCTTTCCGCCGTTGTTGAGGCCGTCAGGTTGGTCAAAAAAGTCGGCATCAATGCTGTGGGCTACTTCATCATCGGACTTCCGGGTGACAATCTCGAACGTTTCGTTGAAACCGTCCGCTTCCAGCGCAAGCTCAAGCTGCACCATTACGTTTTCGGCATGCTCATCCCATACCCGCACACTGAAGTGTGGGATATGGTGGAACAGAACGGAACCATGTTCTGCGAGATCACCGAGACCCAGCATTTCAGCGACGACATCGTCCCCATATCCTTTGAACTGCCAGGTTTTCCGAAAGAGGATATGGTACGGGCCTTCTACATCGCCAAATACTTTGACCTGCTGGGAACGGTGGATGGAATCCGCAAACGGCAGGCCGCTCGGGCTGTTTACATGGCGACTCCCGACATCGTGCCCTCTCTGGCCGGAATGATCATTGCCTCAGGAACGGACATAGAGCACATCGTTGTGGGAACGGACGAAGCAACCGTTCGGGCGGAACCTTCCTTTGTGCAGGTGCCGGAAAATTCCAGAATCACTTTCCTCCCATCCCTCGACAAAGACCTCATCACCGGCGAATCCGTCATTGTCTGCCGCAGCCTGGATATTCCCAGAGAAATCTTGTTCGGCAACAGCGGGCTGGTCCTTATCGACCCGACCCGCCATCTGCACAATGTCATCAGGGTGCGCAAACCCATGCTTTCGCTCCCGTTGGTCCCGGCTCTGTTTCTTTCCGGCCTGGGTGTCCTGCAGCAGTTCCAGAGGAACCCGCAGCACCCGTTCGCTCACCGGGAAGAAATAGAGAAGTGCGGCCAGGGGCAGGGCCAGGCACACGGTCAGGGCGAATCCCGCGAAAACACGGGCCAGACTGACGCCGGAGTGCAGCCACAACTCCCCCGAGGCCAGGGCGTCCAGGCCCGCGTCCAGGACCTCGCCCGGCGGCGGCGTGAGGTAGGGATTCAGAAGCCCCCAATGGCCCAGCAGCCACCAGATAAGGAGCGTGGCCCCTGGCAGGAAGGCCACCAGGGTGGCGTTTCCGAGCCGGCATGCCCCGGAGCCCGGCTCGCCCGAATCCTGGGGTTGCCCGTGGTCCCAGCCCCGGGCATCGGCAACTCCCGTCCACTCGCCCTGAAAGGGCAAGTCGCGGTCGTTTTCAAAACCCTGGCACAATTGTTTTGAATCGGGACCCATAGGGAATACGCCACCTTCTGACGTTAAGTATGCTTTCAGTGTGTATTTTTCTTAATTATGTGACACAGAAAAGTGCGTACTCCCGCCCGGTGTTACTGTCAAGGGGACCTGGGATAAAACGAGGGCCACGGGATCATTGCAATGGAGGGAAGCCGCGGCCCGGGCGCAATTCCCGGGTCCAGCACAAGAGGCGTGCAAGCGGGCGTGACTTGCCGTATCATGCCGCCACCGAATGAGAAACAAATCAACAACGCAAGGAGCCACGCATATGCCCCGATGTCACGAAGTCGACTACACCATCCACGGCGACGACCTGCAGCTCGTGGAGGTCATCCTGGACCCGGGCGAAACCGTCATCGCTGAGGCCGGTGCCATGGTCTACATGGAGGACGGGATCAACTTCGAAACCCGGTTCGGCGACGGCAGCGCGGACCAGGGCATGCTGGGCAAGCTCTTCAGCGCTGGCAAGCGCATGCTCACGGGCGAGTCCCTGTTCATCACCCACTTCACCAACGAAAGCGATGTGGTGCGCAAGGTGGCCTTTGCCGCGCCCACGCCCGGCAAGATCGTGCCTGTGGACATGTCCACCCTGCCCGGCAACACCATCCAGTGCCAGCGCGACGCATTCCTGTGCGCTGCCAAGGGCACGCGCCTGGAAATATCCCTGACCAAGAAACTGGGCGCGGGCTTTTTCGGCGGCGAGGGCTTCATCCTGCAGAAGCTGCACGGCGACGGCATAGCCTTCTTCTCCGCAGGTGGAACCGTGGTGCCCAAGGAACTCAAGGGCGAAAGCCTGCGCGTGGACACGGGCTGCCTGGTGGCCTTTACCGAGGGCATCGACTACTCCATCCAGGCCGCGGGCGGCCTCAGATCCATGCTCTTCGGCGGCGAGGGAATCTTCCTGGCCACCCTGCGCGGCACCGGCACGGTATGGGTGCAGTCCATGCCCTTCGCCAAGCTGGCCGAGCAGATCATCTCCCACCTGCCCAAGCCGGAATAGAAATTCCCCAAAATTCCAGACAAAACGCCCCGGCAGGGTTTCCTGCCGGGGCGTTCTCCTCTCTGCGGCAGACCCGCTCGCCTTCCCTTTATCATTCATCCCCGCATAAAAAATTGGTAAACCTATGCCAAATGACAAAAAACACCGGAGCGGGCACGGATGCTGAACTTCAAAAAACGCATATCGGTTCTGGCCGTCATCATGGCGGTCCTCGTCGGCGTCGCCACCTTCACAAGCACACTCCTCCTTTACGAAACATCCCTGGACCAGCAACGCGTGCGTCTCCGGGACATCGTGCACAGCCAGGCCCTGCTCATCCAGGCAATACACCGCAGAAACGTGGACATCAGCAGGCGCTACAGCCAGGACCCGCCCCTTCTGGAAACCCTGCGCCAGGTCGCCAGGGCCCACGGCCAGTTCAGGATGGGCGATAAAAGCGGGGAATTCACCATTGCCCAAAGGGAAGACAACGACATACGCTTTCTGCTGATCAATGGAAGAAACGGCTGGGAATTCGACGAGTCACACACCACGCCCGTAAACATTGGATTGGCCGAGCCTTCCGTGAAGGCGCTGGACCTGGAGTCGGGAAGCATGATCGGAGAGGACTACAGGGGCGCGACCGTGCTTGCGGCCTATGAACCGCTGACGCTCTCCAACACGCGCCTCGGCATCGTGGCAAAAATCGACATCGCTGAAATCAGGAAGCCGTATATCCGCTCCAGCCTCATGGCCCTCGGCACGGGGCTCTGTTTCATTACCCTCGGCATTGTGATCTTCTTCCGCACCAGCGAACCGCTCATCGAAAATCTGAAGCACAGCGAGGAAAAATACAAACACCTGGTGGAAGGGGCCAAAAGCCTGATCATTCGGGTCGGCAAAGACATGAAAATCGTTTTTGCCAATGACTATACCTGCAAATACCTCGGCTGTTCGCAGGATGAGATAGTCAACGCATCCATCAACGACCTCCTGTTCAGGCATTCGGATACGGGCAGACACTTTGACAGCCTGGAAAAACTGATCACCCCGGCCCTGGACAACGCCGGAATATACGAAACCCCGTTTACCCACCCGGACGGCCACAAGGTGAGGATTGCCTGGACCATCAACGGCATCAGCAATGAAGGAGGTTTCCTCGAGGAGCTGCTCCTCATCGGCAACGACATAACCCTCAGGTATCTTGCGCAGAAGGCGCAACAGGAAGTCGAGGAACGGTTCCGGGGTATCACCAAGGCTTCGCCGGTGGGTGTGATCATTACGGATATGCAGGGCAACCTCGTTTATGCCAACGAAACCATACACGAGCTCACCGGGCAGGAAGCCGCGGAACTGGCCGGAGACGGATGGTTCGAAATCATCCATGCGGACTACAGACCGGACATCATCGAATCCTGGTTCGCCGAAGACCGGAATGCGCCCATTCTCCGCAACGAATTCAGAATCCAGATGCCGGGCGAAGCGGAAGGCTGGGTCCTGGGCCAAAGCGTTCCCATGCACAATGCGGCCGGAAGCCTCGTCGGCTATGTGGTCACCCTCACCGACATCACGCGCATCAAGACCACCGAACTGCAGTATCAGAAGCTGTATGCGGCCACGACCCAGATGACCGAGGGCGTCATCATCACAACGACCTCCGGGGAAATCCAGTACGTCAATCCGGCCTTTGAGACCATCACCGGCTATTCCCAGGACGACGCGCTGGGGAAAAAACCGAACATCCTCAAAAGCGGGGAGCATGACACGACTTTCTACCAGCAGCTCTGGCGGACCATCAGTGCGGGAAGCACGTGGCGCGGCACCATCATCAACAAAAGAAAGGATGGGAAAATCTATCACCAGGAGACCTCCATCGGTCCGGTGCGCAACGACTCCGGCGAAATAGTCAACTATGTTGGTATCATCCGGGACATCAGCGGCCAACTCGCCATGGAAACGCAGCTCCGCCACAACCAGAAGCTGGAGTCCATCGGCGAGCTTGCCGCCGGCATTGCGCATGAGATCAACACCCCCACGCAGTATGTCGGCAACAACACCCATTTCATATACTCATCCTTCAAAACCCTCATGGGCATGACCGACAACTGCCGCCGGCTTGTGGAGGCCATCCGGGAAGGCGGGGACAACGAAACCATCCGGCAACTTGCCGAAAAGGCCATCGACGAAAAGGAACTGGAGTTCCTTGCCGAGGATATCCCCGCGGCCGTGCAGGAATCCCTGACCGGCATTGATCGCATTTCCAAGATCGTGCAATCCATCAAGCAGCTCGCGCATCCGGGCGAGATGGAAATGGCCTACCACGACCTCAACGCGGTGATCCGCAACGCGGTCATCGTCTCCACCAACGAATGGAAATACGCGGCCAACCTGGAAAGCGAACTCGACGAGGAGCTTCCGGAGATCAAATGCATGGAAAGCGAACTGGGCCAGGTCATGCTCAACCTGATCGTCAATGCGGCCCATGCCATCGAGGCCCGCTACGGGGAATCCCCCCAGGAAAAAGGCACCATCGCCATACGATCCTTCCAGGAAGGCGACCGGGCCGTCGTCCAGGTGCGGGACAACGGGACCGGCATGCCGCAAAAGGTGATCGACCGGGCCTTCGACCCATTCTTCACCACCAAGCAGGTCGGCAAGGGAACGGGCCAGGGGTTGGCCATCGCCCACAACGTGGTCGTGGGCAGGCATTGCGGCAGTATTGAAATAGAATCCGAGGAAGGAGTGGGCACCACGTTCACGGTCAGGCTCCCCTTCGAACCTGCCTGCAAAATGGAATAAACGGCTCAGCGGCTGACCAGCACGGTAATGGGCTCCTGGATCCCCACCTTTTCCGCGAACATGTGCACACGGTCGATCTTGTTCTTGTCCAGCTCCAGGCTCTTGCGAAGCAGCATGCCCCCCTTGAGGGAAAGCACGTCCTCGTGAAGGATCATGCCGGGTTCCAGCTGGTCCCTGGCGACCTTGCGCACCTCGTAATGCGCTTCGAGCCCGAGCAGCCCCTCCAGGTAGTAGAGCAGTTCCGGATCATACTGCTCCACGTGCTCCTCCAGCTTGGCATAGGCCTCGCGGGTGCTCTTCTCCCGCTGGATGTACATGTCGTAATCCAGCGCCAGGCGCAGCATCCTGCCCCCCAGGGGAATCTCCTCCTCCTTGATGTTGTTGCGCGGCGTTCCCGAACCGTCAAAGCCCTTGAGCTGGTAAGCGACCATCTCGGTGACGGCCTCCAGGCGGGGCAGCTTCGAGAGCAGGCTCTGGGCAATGGCCGGATGCATTTCGAACATCTGCATCTCCTCGGGCGTCATCTCCTGCCGGGTCATCGCCTTTTCCATCAGTTCCGGCGCAACATGACACAGCCGATCTGGGAAAGCATGGTGGCCACCTCGTAGCGCCACATGCCCTTGACCTTCTTCTTCTCGGCCAGGTAGCGGACGTACCGCTTCACCCGGTTGATGCGGGCATATGCCTCGGGGTTGACCAGCGAGGTGATTTCCCCAAGCAGTTCGATACTGCCCTTGAGGGTCTGCTCCAGAAGAACCCGCCTCGCCGTGACAAGCTCGTACTGCTCCACGCCCTGCCGGATATTCTCCACAAGCAGATCCTGGTCGCACGGCTTGGTCAGGAAACGAAAGACATGGCCGTCGTTCACCGCGCCCATGGCGTTGTCCAGGTCCGCATAGCCCGTAAGCATGATCCGGCTGGAATCCGGCGAACTGGCCTTCACCTTTTTCAGGAATTCAATGCCGTTCATCCCGGGCATGCGGTAGTCCGAGACCACTGCCGCATAGGGCCCCTTCTCCTTAAGCAGCTCAAGTGCCCGGACCGGATCCTCCTCGGTATCCGCCTCGACAACACCGCGCATCTGCCGCCGCAGGGAGGAAAGGATCATGGCATCATCATCCACAAACAGGACCCGCGCAGCCATGGCTAGGCAACCTCTTTCTTCAGCAGATTCATCTTGAAGCCCGGCATGTTTGTCATGGTCTCCCAATGGTCCTGGATGTAACCGAGCCAGCGCTCCATGTAGCCGTCCTCATACATGCTCTCCATGAGACTCTCCTGGAATTCTATTCTGACGTACTCGGGGTGGAGGATCACGCAATTGTGGTCGATGACGTCCGCGACAGAAACGATGAACGGAACGCTCAAGGCCCGCTCGCGGACCTTGTGGTGGTGGCCGATGCCCAGGATCACCTCTCCGGGCAGTCCCCAGAGCCCCATGAGATAGGCCCCGAGCTGGGCATGGGTGGTGTCGAAGACCGCCTCTTCCGCCACATGCACGGTCACGCCCTGCTCGCGGACCATCCTGAGGACCCTGGAATATTCGTCCGGAAAACCGCTGACCAGAATGAGCTTGCCGACATCGTGAAGGATCCCGGCCATGCGGCAATTGAGCGCCGTTTCCCTGTCCAGCCCCTCGCACTCGGCAATGAAGCAGGCCATGCTGGAAACCCGGAAACTGTGCTCCCAAAGCCTGGAAAGAGAGAATTGGGGCAGCATCCGCTGTTCGAATTCGTCGAAAAGCTGCTCGCTCAGGATCAATGTCTTGATGGTGTTGATGCCCAGCAAATTGATTGCCTGAAAAATGGACTTGATCTTCTGAGGCAGCCCGAAATAAGGGGAATTGACCAGGTTGAGCAGCTTGGCCATGAGCCCCACATCCTGCGACACGAGCTCGGCGACGGTCTTCATGCAGGGGTCCTCGGCGGCCAGCTCCAGCTCGATGGCGTGGAACACCTCCGGAATCACCGGCAGGGTCTGCAGCCGGGTCACCAAACGCTGCATGGCGGGGTCGGTAATCACCTCCCGAGAGCCGAGCGCCCCCTCGATCTTCTCCACCAGGGCCTCCGAGGAACACGGCTTGGTTATGTACTGGTGGACCGCCCGGGTGCTCTTGATCACATCCGTCAACTGCACCTGGCCGGACAAGGCGATGCGCACGGTGTTGGGGAACTCGACACGGATGATCTCCAGCAGCTCGATGCCGTCCATGACGGGCATGCGGATGTCGCTGACAACTACATCCATGACGGCGGTCTTGAATTCCTCCAAAGCCTTGAACCCGTTTTCCGCGAAATACATGTCCCACTCGTCGCGCTTGTGATGAAGCATGCGGCGGATGCCTGCGAGGACATTGGGCTCGTCATCGACAAAAAGAACCTGGACCTTGGACATTGCTGTTTCCCCACAAGAATGATGCAGACAAAAGTTATAGAATCAACGTACCACCAATGCGGTTTGCCGGAAAGCCGGGGGCGTTATTTTTCTTGCAGGGTAAACCAGCCATACTCCGAGTGAGGGCTGGACGCCAAAAGGCAGGACCCCGCACACCAGAAGATGCGCGGGGCCCTGCCTTGTACATGAACGCCATCAGGCTACATGTAGACTTTCTTGAAGTTGGGAAATTTCTTGCGGCATTTGCGCAGCACGCCCGAAGCAACGTCGAGTTGCCGCTCCAGCTCGCGGACCAGATCCTCCCGGGAGGTTTCCCGCAGCCGGGATTCCACGACCTGGCCGTCCTCGGTGGTGGCCTGGAAGGTATAGACCAACCGGCGCTTGGATTCCTCCACCCCGTCCCACTTTTCGCAGCTGACCTTGATTTCCGTTTTGGCCAGATCCTGATGGTTGCGCCACGAGCTCCTGTTCAGAGCCCGGATCTCCTCGCGGGAAAGATGCAGGTCCTTGGGCTGTACCGGCCCGGTGAAGGAATAGACGGGGCTCAGCTCCACGGGCTTTTCCGCGGGCTTGAAAAAGCCCATGTCCTCCAAAAAGCCGAAACCGAGCCCCCCGCCAACGGCGATGATGCAGAAGGATATCCCCCATACGATGCTCATGGTGATTCCGGCTTTGCGGCTCATGCTTTCTCCTTTTCGTGAACCGGGCATCCCGCCCGGCGCAACAATCCGGCACGCCATTTAGCCGTGGATATAGATCATGTAAAGGATTATTTCCCCCTTCCCATGGAGAAAATAGATCATCCGGCTTCCCTTCCCCCGGCAGCGTTCAGATATACAGGGTCCTGAAGGTCATATGCCTGTCCCTGCATCTTCGGCATTCGTCCGCCGCCGTACCCATCTTCCGTTCCAGCTCACGCACCAAATGCCTGCGCGGGACTTCGCACGGCCAGGTCTTGATCACCAAGCCGTCCGTGGTCCCGAATTCAAAGGAATACTCCAGCATGTCGTCCGGGGCCATGTCGCCGTCCCAGGAATCGCTTCCCACCTGTACATCCATGGTGGCCAGGGTATCGCGCGCATTCCAGACGCAATTGTTCAGGGCAACGATCTCCGAACGGGTGAAATCGAGTTGGTCCGGCTTGAGCGGCCCGATAAAGGAAAGTTTCGGATTGAGTTCGATACCGGAATCGGAAGAGCCGGGCGCCATGCCCATGTCCACGAAGTACCCCGCCCCCAGGCCGCCTGCCACGGCAAGGGCGCAAAACACCAAGCCCCAGACGAGGCCGATCCAGACACCGGCTTTGCGACCCATGGACGCCTCCCGCAGCACTGGCCGAAAGCGGTCCGCAGGGAACGCTTCCGGGATGACTCCCCTGAAGCCAGTATAGAATGGATCACGCCACGACCTATTATATTCGAAAAAGGTGTTTCCCGGTCAGATCCAGAGGAAGGTGAAGCTCACCCCCATGTCGTGGTAGCGGTGGTATTCGATCCCGGCCAGCTCGGTGTAACGGGCCATCCTGTCCACCACATGACGCCGCCGCGTCTCCTGGGGACGGCTCTGGATGATTTCGCCGGTGCGGGTGGAAAACTCCATGGTCATGAGCAGGGTATCGTCGGGCCGGATGTGCTCACGGGACGTGAATATCTCCATGTGCACGCCGATGCTTTCGATGGCGCCCCCGGCGCGCCGGGCGCTCCTGTTGAGCTGGATGATTTCGTCCTCGGAAAAGGCAAGATGCCTTTCCCGGACCGGACCGGTGAAGGCGAACCGGGAATCCAGTTCGGCGGGTTCGGGGGCGGAGGTGAACAGCCCCTTGTCCGTGAAATACCCCACGCCGGCGCCGCCGGCCAGGGCCAGAACGCAAAAGGCCACACTCCAGACCACAACGGCCCAGACGGTCGCCTTTCGGTTCGATGTATTGTGCCTCGTCCTTTTTGGGGTCATGGATTCTCTCCTCAATCCATTGACGAAGCCCGTCCCTTCTCACACGTACTGTCCCTTAACTTGGTAGATAACCAAACAATCCCCCTTGGCGCAAGCGAAAGAGCAAAACACTGACACAAGTCGCGCCCCCCGGGCCGGGGTTGCGGATTCGCCTGCGTGGCTATAAGCTGGGCAACGGCGCACAGCCTGGAAAGAAACAAAACCGCCCTCGGGCCCCGGGAACCGATCGTGACACAGACCGACAGCGAGCAGCTCAAACAGGAACAGATGAAAAAGAACCTTCTCTCCCGCCTCAAGCGCGTGGAGGGCCAGGTCCGCGGCATCCAGCGCATGATCGAAGAGGGCAAGGAGTGCAGGGACATCCTGACCCAGGTTCGCGCCGTGCGCTCGGCCATGCAGTCCGCCAGCACCCAGATCCTCAAGCACTACCTGCTCGAATGCCACGCCGAAACGGCATCCGGAAAGGAACAGGACCGCGACAAGCTGGAGGACGTCATCAAGCTTCTCACCGACTACATGGACGGATAGTCACGGCTTGTTTCTCCGGCCATCCCAAGCGCATCCATTTTCCAACACCTCTGAATTTCACGTAAAAGCAATACGTCCACATCTTGCGTCACTATAATTGAAAATAATTTTCATTCTCATCTTGACGCACGGAGAAAAGACATTATTCTCTAAGCAAGTTCTTTGACGAATTCCAGCAGCCCCGGTCCTTATTTCAGACCAGGCAACGGGGCTGATTCGAGAACCTCCAACCGGGAGGGACATTATGCCCAACATGGATTACCCCGGACCGTGCCTGTCCTGCATCGATTCCTGCGAGGAAGTGTGGGATAATCAGGATTATCGGACGAACACCGAATCCGAGGAAGAGGAACAATAAGAAAACCGCCTCGCTCCGGAGGCGAAAGAAAGCAACAGAAGGCCCCGCCGTGCAGGCGGGGCCTTTTTCATTGTCCAATGTGGAATCCGGTTTCGGGAATCATGGGGCGGCGGTGGATGAAAACACCCAATCCATGTACCGCTCCTGCTCCTTCTGCCAGTCGAGCTTGGCAAGCCCCTTGTTGAACAGGTCGCGGATGCGCTTTCCGTACCGGGTCTTGCGGAAGCAGAGATACAGGCCCTTGGTGTCCAGCAGCCTGGGGTTGAGCTGCACCAAGCCGCCCTGGCCCCAGAGGTCCCTCTCGGACTTGATGAGATACCGCAGCACCAGCGGGTCCATGACCGCGGTATCGATCCTGCCGCCCAGCAGCTTCTTGAGATTGGTCTTGTCGTCCACCACCGGGTCGACCCGGACCTGCCCCCGCAGCACCATGTCGTCGAACCGCTTTTCGTTCACATAGCCGCTGACCACGCCGACCGTGTATTTCCTGATGTCGTCCAGGGTCTCCCAGCGGATGGGGTCGCTCTTCAGTTCGATGAACCCGAGCGGGCTCTCGCCCATGCGTTCGGAAAAATAGAAATCCGTTTCAACCCGCTCCGCGAAATACTCCGGGAAATACCCGGCGAACTTGGGATCGGTGCGGGCGGTCATGACAGCCCGCTTCCAGGGCAGGAACACCACACGAAGCTCATAGCCCACCGCCTCGAACGCCTTGCGGGCGATCATGACGCAGGCCCCCTGCCCGGGAAGGTCGCTTCCCGAGTAGGGCGGCCATTCCAGGGTGGTCATGTACACCACGCGCCCGCCGCCCTGATCCTGCGCCCGCGCATCGGCGGGGAAGGCAATCAGCAGCGCCAGGAAAAGACAGAGGAAGAAACGTGTCGCCATGTTTTGCGTCCTGTTGATGGGGCTCTACCTCTTTGTACCAAAAAGCCGGAAAAGAGCACAAGACCACTCGAAAGTTATAATCTTTGGAGAACGTGTACTATTTTTCCGAGACCGCTTGCATTTTCCCCGGCGTCGAGCTAAGCAGATTCCAAGACTTAAGGACAAGACCCATGAAAAACGAACGTACCCACTCCATCTTCCTGCAGACCCTACGCGCCGTCGTAGTATCCGTAGTAGTACGTTCCTGCTTCCGGGCTGTGCCTTAGGGTCTTTTCACCATATGAAATGTCACCCCCCGCAGGCGCAGCCCGCGGGGGGTTTTCTTTTTGAAACTTTCGAGGAGCAGACCATGAACATCCCAACCACCGCCGCAAACGTAGTCGTAGTACTAGTCGTAGCGCTGCCGAGAATTCGGCCCGCGCCGTGAGCGGTATGCAACCAGCAAGGAGCATCCCCCGCACGGCGCAGGCCAGGCGGGGTTTCTTTTTTCCAGACCCGAAGGAAACAACACGAGGAGACGTAGGAATGAAAAAAACAGGAGCGCAGATCATCGTCGAACTGCTGGAGCGGCAGGGCATACGAACCGTTGCGGGTATTCCGGGAGGGGCCACCCTGCCCCTGTACGACGCCCTGGCCGAATCGAACATCCGCCACGTGCTCACCCGCCATGAGCAGGGGGCCGGATTCATGGCCCAGGGCATGGCCCGGGTCACGGGCAAGGCAGCGGTCTGTTTCGGGACCTCGGGTCCCGGGGCCACCAACCTGCTCACGGCCATTGCCGACGCGCGGCTGGACTCCATCCCCATGGTGGCCATCACCGGCCAGGTGCCCTCTTCCATGATCGGCACGGACGCCTTCCAGGAAGTGGACACCTACGGCCTGACCCTGCCCATCACCAAGCACAACTTCCTGGTGCGCAGTACCGAGGAACTCCTGAAGGTCATCCCCCTGGCCTTCGAGATTGCGGAATCCGGCAGGCCCGGGCCGGTGGTGGTGGATATCCCCAAGGACGTGCAGACGCGTGAGATCGAGTTCGAGGCCTGGCCCGAACCGGGACGCCCCGCAGCGCCCATCGCGCCCGACGCCGGGACAATGGCGCGCATGGCCCAGATGATCCGCGAGGCCAAACGGCCGGTCCTGTATATCGGCGGCGGCATCACGGCCTCGGGCTGCTGCGCGGAGCTGCGCGAACTGGCCCGCAAAAACGCCATCCCCGTGGCCTGCACGCTCATGGGCCTGGGCACCATGGCCACGGACGACCCGCTGAACCTGGGCATGCTGGGCATGCACGGATCGCGCGGCACCAACTACGCCCTGGAGGAAACCGACCTGCTCATCGCCATGGGCGTGCGTTTCGACGACAGGGCCACGGGCAAGCTGGAGGAATTCTGTCCCCAGGCCGCCATCATCCATGTGGACATCGACAAGTCCGAGATCGACAAGCTGCGGCCCTCCAACCTGGCCGTGGCCGCGGACGCGGCCCTGGTCATGCGACAGCTCCTGGCCCTGGTGGAGGGAAACGAGCGGACGGACTGGATGAAACGCATCGCCCACCTGCGCGCCCTGCACCCCGAAGACGGCAGGACGCCGGAAGACATCCGGCACCCGCTGGGCCTCATCCGGGCCGTGGCCGAAACCCTGGACCCGGACACGGTCGTCGCCACGGACGTGGGCCAGCACCAGATGTGGGTGGCCCAGTCCTATCCCTTCCGAGCCCCGCGCACCCTGCTCACCTCGGGCGGCCTGGGGACCATGGGCTTCGGCATGCCCGCGGCCATCGGCGCGGCCCTGGCCCAGCCCGGCAAGCGCGTGGTCTGCTTCAGCGGCGACGGCTCCATTCTCATGAACATCCAGGAGCTGGCCACCCTGGCCGACCTGGGGCTGCCCGTCACGGTCATCATCCTCAACAACGGCCATCTGGGTCTGGTGCGCCAGCAGCAGGAGCTCTTCTACGGCAACCGCATCACGGCCTCCAAATTCGCCACCACGCCGGATTTCGCGGCCCTGGCCCGGGCCTTTGGCCTGCGCGGCATGAACCTGGCCCATGCGGACGATCCGCAGACGGCCCTGGCCGACGCCCTGACCGGCGAAGGGCCCTGCATCGTGGACATGCCCATCGACTATGCGGAAAACGTCTACCCCATGGTTCCTCCGGGAGCCGCCAACCGCGACATGATCGGAGGTGAAGCCAATGCCTAAACCCGTCATTGAACTGCTCGTCAACAACCACCCCGGCGTCATGTCCCACATCACCGGCCTGTTTTCGCGCCGGGCCTTCAACCTGGAGGGCATCCTGTGCGGGGCCATCGACGGCGGCGACAAGAGCCGCATGTTCCTCATGGTCGACGAGGACAAGCGCCTGGCCCAGCTGATCAAGGAACTGGAGCGGCTGCACGACACCCTGGCCGTGAACCTGCGCCACGACATCGACCACCACATTTTCGACCCGCTCCGGGCCGGAGCCTAGTCCCTCCTCATGCCCCGGACTTTCTCTTGGGAAAGTCCGGGGCAAACCTTCATAAATAAAACAAAAGGTGCTATTAGCTTCACAAAATAAGTAAATACCAGCCAAAAACACTACATACATTAGGGAGAGCTTGCCAGAACAGGGTATTCCGTTCTATGGAGCCTGTTGCCGTCTTGAGAGAGGACTGCTGAAAAACAAAGAGGGGACCTGCATAATGGCTCAAATCAAATGTGATCGCGATGGATTCGCGACCAAGCTCGGCGTGCTCACCGCGACACTCGGCTCCGCGGTAGGCCTGGGCAATATCTGGAAATTTCCCTACATGACCGGCGAAAACGGCGGCGCGACCTTCCTGGCCGTGTACATCCTGTGCACCCTGGTGGTGGGCCTGCCCGTCATGATCTCCGAAATCATGCTCGGCCGCTTCGGCAAGGCCAACGTCATTGCCACCTGGCGCAAGCTGACTCCCAACAGAATCTGGACCCTGGCGGGCGTGGGCGGCGTCGTGGCCGCCGTGGCGCTCATGGCCTTCTATACCGGCGTGGTGGGCTGGGTCTTCAGCTACATCGTCAAGGCCGTCACCGGCCAGCTCAACACCACGGACCCGGCCGTGGCGCAGTCAGTGTTCGGCGGCATGGTCTCCGACACCTGGGCCGCCCTGGGCTGGCAATGGTTCGTGCTCGTGCTCGTCAGCGTGATCATCATCGCGGGCGTTTCCAAGGGCATCGAACGCGTCACCAAGACCCTCATGCCCATCCTGTTCATCATGCTGCTCATCGTCTGCGTGCGCTCCCTGACCCTGCCCAAGGCAATGGAGGGACTCGCCTTCCTGTTCACCCCGGACTTTTCCAAGGTGACCACGGACATGGTGCTCATGGCGCTGGGCCTGGCCTTCTTCAAACTTTCCCTGGGCGTGGGCACCATGATGACCTACGGCAGCTACTTCCGCGACGACGCCAACATCCCGCTGACCGCCACCCGCGTCATGCTGGCCGACCTGACCGTTTCCCTGCTGGCGGGCATCGCCATCTTCCCGGCCGTGTTCAACTACGGGTTCGAACCCGCCGCCGGCCCGGGCCTGCTGTTCATGACCATCCCGGCCGTGTTCAGCTCCATGCCCATGGGCCAGCTGTTCATGACCATCTTCTTCGTGCTCACGGGCATCGCCACCATCGGGGCCATGCTCTCCATAATCGAAGTGCCCGTGGCCTTCATGGCCGAAACCTGGGCGGGCTGCTCCCGCAAGATGGCCACCATCGTGACCTCCACGACCCTGGCCCTCTTTGGCATCCCGGCCACCCTGTCCTTCGGCGTCATGGGCGACGTGAAATTCTTCGGCAAAACCGCCTTCGACTGCTACGACTTCCTGTCCTCCAACATCCTCATGCCCAGCGTGGGACTCGTCATCTGCCTGTTCATCGGCTGGGCCTGGGGCAGGGACCATGTGCGCAAGGCGCTCTCCAACAACGGCGCACTGGAAAACGAGGGCCTGGCCAACATCTACTTCTTCCTGGTCAAGTTCGTTTCCCCGGTGCTGGTGGCCATCGTGCTGGCCAAGGGCCTGGGCCTGTTCTAGTCGCAATCCGAACGAAAACAAAAAGCCCCGCACGGTTCTCCGCGCGGGGCTTTTTCATTGCCTTTCGAAAAAACTAGGCGTGCTCCGCCGCCAGCATGTTCCGAAACTGCTGCACGGCGTCCTTGTCCAGGCCCAGGCTTTCGAACACTGCCGCCGTGAAGCTGACCGGCGCTGTCCCGGGCGCGGTGATCACCCTGTCTCCGGTGACCGCCGTGGCACTCGGGCGGTAATGTTCCGAACCGGAATAGCCATCGGCATTCCTGGGCAGGTAATCGGCGTCATTGGAAGTATGGTCCGTCTTATCAAGCAGCCCGGCCCGGCCAAGGGCCAGGGTGCCGCCGCAAATGCCCGCGACAACCCCGCCGTTTGCATGATGGGCCCGGAGCACCCCGCTCACATCGGGGGCGTCCTCCGTCTCCCAGAGCATGCCGCCGACCACCACCAGCGCCTCGGGCGACCAGTCGGCAATGGCGTCCACGGACTGCGATACAGCGGCCACCAAGCCGCCCATGGAGCATACATCCCCGGCTTCCGCGGCAAAGAACTGGACATCCAGACCGTAGAACGGCCCGCCTGTCCCGGCAAGCAGGGCATATTCCCAATCGGCGAATCCCTGCGTGAGAATCACAGCCACCTTGGCCATCCTCGGGCTCCTCTGTTTGTCTGTTGTGAAAAAGGCAGGCTACCCTGCAATCAGATGCCAGGGAAATTCCCCGGCTTCCCTGATAAAACAATGGACCTCGGGCAGGCCCTCTACGCTTTCGCCTGGCCAGGCGCAGGTATGGCACCCTGCTGCCAGGGCAGCGGACAGCCCCACCGGGGAATCCTCCACGGCCAGGCATTGGCCCGGCTCCAGCCCGGCGCGGAGCGCCGCCTCCAGGTACGGGTCCGGAGCCGGCTTACCGTACGCCACGTCGCGGCCGGAGACCGTGAAGGCCATGAGCGATTCAATGCCGATCATGCGCAGGTTGGCGTCGATGACCTCGGGGTCGCCGTTGGAGACACAGGCCTGCAGCACGCCCTTTTGGGCCAGAGCCCTGACCACGGCCACGGTCTCGGGACGCATCATCTCCGGCCTGAGCCGGTCGATGTAATCCCTGCCGCATTCCCGTTGAAACGCCTGTTCCCCGGCTGTGGGGGCCAGGCGGTCCCGCAGCAGGTTCCACTTCTCGGGCATGGATTTGCCCAGAAGCTCCTCATTGGCCGCTTCGGTGAGAACGTACCCGTGTCGGGCGCACCAGTCCCGAATGACCTCGTAATGAAGATATTCCGTATCGATGAGCGTGCCGTCCATGTCCCAGAAAACGGCCTGTATGCTTCCGCGTCCGCTGTTCACGTCTGCTCCTGTCAGGCTTCGTAAAAGTAACACAGCAGTATCGCATACGGACCGGCCAGGCAACCTGGCGCTCCATCTCCCATTCACACTTTTTAACAAAAAAACACACTCTTTATCGCTTTACCCCACAGGATTTCAAACTTTTTCGACCCAGGGCGTATAAGGTGCCTCCCAACAACCCCCGAAGGAGCCCCCATGTATACCCCCAGAATACTCACGATCATATTGATTCTCTGTTTCTTTGCTACTCCGGTCTGCGCGGAGGAGGAAGCCAAGAACACCCTTTCCCTGAAAACCTCCTACATCGGCGAAGGCGACGTGGAAGACGACCAAGGCGGATTTTCGGTCTTCAAGGCCGGCGTGGAAGGACAATACTCGTTTCTGAGCGCAGGCTACGAACTTTCCCGCTATTCCTGGAAAGACGAAGACAATCTGCCTTTCGCAAACGGCGACACGCCCTGGGAAAACCTGCACAGCCTCTGGCTCGGCGCGGACTACGGCGACCATATCAGCGGCAACTGGAGCTACTTCGTGCACGGCGGCGTCTCCTCGGCCTTTGAAAAGGAAATGAGCGATTCCTTCGGCGCCGTCCTGCTCGGCGGCATTGCCTATGATCTTGGCGATGGGTGGGAAGTGCAGGCCGGGGTCGGCGGCCATACCCACAAAATCAAGAGTGGCCTGTTGCCGGTGCTGAACGTGAACTGGCACGGGGAATCCGACGAAGGGCTGAAGCGGTTCGTGGAACTCAGGTTCCTGGGAGTCGAGGCCGGGTACGAATTCACCAAAAGCCTCATGCTGCGCGCGGCAGTGGACAGCTCTGGCGACACCTACCGCTTGGCCGACGACAGCGACGTGCGTGAAAAGGGCTATGCGGACATCAGCGACATGAACGCCGGGCTGTACCTGGACTGGCAGCCCATCGGCGACCTCATGTTCACCTTTGGCGCGGAATACCGCTTCGACCGCTCCATCACCATCTACGACGACAACGGCGACAAGCTCGAAAAATACGACGTGGACTCGGCTCCTGCCGCCACCGTCTCCGTAAACTGGCTGTTCTAGACAATATCATCCCCAACCCCTCGAACCGGCCCGGACCGCATCCTGCGGCGAGGGCCGGTTTCCCATTGGCCATTCTGGACGCTTTTCCAGAGGGTGTGCTATGCTGCAAGGCACAACTCCACCACGAGGTAACGCCATGGTCATGCCCGGCTACGTCATCATGCAGAACATTCTGGAAAGCATTCCCACCGGAATCCTGGTCATCCAGCCCGGCGGCAAGATCGCGGCCACCAACCAGGCCGTGGAAAAGATCCTCAACATCAGCGAAGAGGACATCATGGGCAAGTCCTGGGCCGAGTTGTTCATCGAGGACAGCGACAACCCGGAGTTCGCGGACATCGTGGTGGAGGCCGTGCAGCTCCAGGCCGTGGGCCTGCACCGCAGCATCCCCTACACGTGCCCGGATGGCGGAAAACTGCAGCTTTCCGTGACCACGTCCTACCTCAAGGAAGAGGGCGAGGCCTTCGGGGTGGTTCTGGTGATCACCGACGACACGGAAAAGCACCAGTTCCTGACCCGCGACAACCGGCACCTGCGGGAAATCAAACGGCTCCAGGACGAGCGCGTGCAGGGCCTCAACAAGCTGGCCATGGCCGTCGCCCACCAGATCCGCAATCCGCTCATGACCATCGGCGGCTTCGGCAACCTGCTCCTGCGCGAGCTGGGAGAAAACGAGCACTATGCCAGCCAGCTGACCACCATCATCGAGGAAGCAAAAAAAATGGAGGGCATCGTGGGCGCGGTGCGCGACTACACCTCCCTGCGCGCGGCCAACCGTTCCGAGGTGGCTTCCTGCGTCCTGCTCTCCGAGCTGGAGGACTACGCCCGCAAGCGCGCCGAGTCCGAAAAAAGGGAAGTGGACTGGGTCACGGCCTGCCCCCTGGTGGATTTCATCATCGACCACGAACTGTTCGTCATGGCCATGACCATACTCATCGACAACGCCTTCGACTTCAGCGAAGGCCCGGTGGTGCGGATCAAGGTCATGGTGGAGCCCGACGAGCACGAATGCCGCATCACCCTGAGCGACCGGGGCATGGGCATTGCCGAAAAGGACAAGCCCTACCTGTTCGACCCGTTCTACACCACCAAGCCGGACGCGGTGGGCATGGGCCTGGCCACGGCCAAGCGCATCATTGCCGAGCATGGCGGCACCCTGGACCTGAACACCCCGGAGGTGGGCGTGGAGGCCATCATCACCCTCGCGGAACAAAACCTGGGGCGCACGGACGGCCATGCGCTGATGCCGCCGGTCATCCCCCGGGAATAATAACTCCCGCGCCATTGCAATGTGTTGCGGAGTCGGGCATTTGTTAAGAATGAGAGAACTCTTCCGAGCCTGCGCCCCGTTCCTGTTGCTCGCCCTGCTGATTGTTCCGCAGGCGGCCGGGGCTGCCGAATTGACCATCTATTTTGAAAAAAATCAGTTTCCCAAGAACGACGCGGGCAACTTCACCACCATTTTTCCGGAAACGGTCCGGGAACTGATCAAGCGGACAGGAACGGACGCCGAGATCATCGAAATCCCCTGGCAGCGGGGGTACGACCTGGGGCAGACCCAGGCCAACGCCGCCATTCTGCCCACCACCCGGACGCCCAAACGGGAAAAGCTCTTCCGCTGGCTGGGTCCGGTCAACCGCCTGCAATGGATCTTCTACCAGAAACGGGGCCGGGGCCTGACCCTGCATTCCCTGGAGGACGCCAAGCGGGTCCCCGCCATAGGGACCTACGCCAAGGACGCCCGCGAACAGTTCCTCAAGGACCGGGGATTCCGCAACCTGCAGTCCACCAATCACCAGTTGCTCAACGTCCGCAAGCTCATGGAAGGCCGCATCGACCTTATGGTGGGGGGCAACCTCGGCATCGAGTCGATCATGAACCTGGCCGGATACGACATGGACAGAATAGAACCGGTCCTGACCTTCAAGGAGGTGGACCTGTACATCGCCTTTTCCCCGTACACGGACAACGCCCTTTTCCAACGCTGGCAAAAGGCGTTCGAGAGTATGAAGCGGGACGGGACCTTCCAGGCGATGTACCGCCGCGACTACCCCGGCCTGGAGCCGCCGCTCGCCCCCCTGCCCCAGGACGGGCCCGCCAACTAGCTGTCGTCTTCGAGAATTCCGTCCCGCACGGCCCCTTCCAACAGTTCCAGCACCACGGGCCAGAGCTTGGGAGCACCCGTTTGAACCTGGCCCATGCGCACCAGCACCCGACTCTTGGGAATGCCGTAGCGGGGCCAGGTGCCGCCGTCGGTCCGGAGGTTCTGGCGCAGGACCTGGAAACGATCCAAGGCATTGGCGAATCCGGCCTCCGGGGTCTCGCAGGCCTCGAATTCGTCCCACAGGGCCCGCAGTTCCCGAGCCGCGTCCTCGGGCAGCAGACCGAAAATGCGGTCCGCGGCCGCCTGTTCGCGCTCGGCCTTGTCCTCGTAGCCCTTCACGTCGTAGCAGAAGGTATCCCCGGCATCGATCTCCACCACGTCATGGATGAGCATCATCTTCATGGCCCGGAACTGGTCGATTCCACGGGGGGCATATTCCTGCATGAACATGCACAACACGGCCATGTGCCAGGAATGCTCGGCGCTGTTCTCCTCGCGTGAGCCGTCCATGATCAGGTTCCTGCGGGAAACGCGCTTGAGGCCGTCCAGGGTGTCGGAAAATTCCATCATTCGTTGCAGCCGTTCATCAATGGCCATTGCAATCTCCTTGCGGGTCGGCGTTTGGAAACGCCCATGGTAGCGAAAAAGAAAAAGGCCGACCAGAAGGACGACCTTTTTGAATCAATCATTTTTTAAATCAACATATTACAAAGAGACACGATTAATGACGGCTGAACCTTGGCGCTGCACGGTGCGGTGGTATTTCACGGCGGGCTTGCCAAAGACCATCATGTAGCCCACCACGTGGTCCTCGGGAATGCCGATCCGGAGCAGCAGGTCCGGGGCAATAAGGCTGATGGCCCATTTGGCAAGCCCGTCCCAGAGCGTGCCCAGGCCCATGCTCTGGGCCAGCAGCTCGAAGTAGCTCAGCCCGATGAGGCAGTCCGCCTCGGGCGAGGGACCGTCCGCCGGGGTGGAGGCGATGAGAAAATGGGGCGCGCTTCGGAAGATGACGTCCACCCCCTTGTCCCGCCACAGCTCGGCGAACTGCTGGAACATGTCCATGCCCGGAGGGAGGTTATCCTCCTCCACTGCCTTGAAAATGGCGTTGTAGGTGGCTTCGCGGAGTTTATCCATGACCGCGGGGTCGTCCACCAGGGTGTAGGTCATGCTCAGGGTGTTCTTGCCCGTGGGCGCACTGGTGATCACGTCCATGAGCTTGTCCAGGGTGGCGGGGGCCACGGGATCCTTCTTGTAACGACGCACCGAGCGACGGCCCTTCATGAGCCGCTCCATCTGGTCGCCGTCCGGCAGGTTCTCCAGGGACAGGCTGTCTTCCGGGTTCTTGCCCAGAATGGAAAGGGCGCCGGTGGGGCACACGGCCATGCAGTGCTGGCAGCGGATGCAGACGGATTCCTTGCCTTCCGCCACAACCGGGAAACCGGCCCCGTCGAACTTGAGCACCAGAATGGGGCAGTCGCTGATACATTCCCCGCAGGTGACGCATTTTTCCTGATCAACCTTGAACTCGAGCATCTCTTTCTCCTGATAGCTTTGTTTTCGCTTGCGCAGGAACCCAATAGCACGTTCCGGAAAAAAGAAAAGCAGGCACCTTGGGGTAACCCAGTCAGAATGGAAAATGCATCATACCTGCTGGCTGCTCAGAATGGTGCGAGTGCAAGGCGCGAAAAAAGGATCAAAGCCGACGCGTACTCTTATAGTACGCGAGGATTTGATCCTTTTTGATAAAACGCGGCAATCGTACCGTTATGGGCAGCCAGCTAGATCATCTTGCCGGTGATCTCCTTCATATGCGCCTGCATGATCTTTTCCTCATGCACGGCCTTCTTGTCCTTGGCGGCCCGAACCAGCTCCACCAGCCTCTCGATGTCGCAGGGCTTGAGCAGGTAATCGAAGGCCCCCTGCTTCATGCCGTCGATGGCGGTTTCAATGGTGCCGTGCCCGGTGAGCATGATGACCTCAACCAGCGGGAAATCCCCACGGATGGCGCGCAGCACCTCCAGGCCGTCCATGCCCGGCATCTTCACGTCCAGGATGACCACGTCGACCGCGCTGTTTCCGCGCAGGATATCCAGGGCGGCGGGACCGCTCTCGGCCGTGGAGACCTCCAGGTCGCGGGAGCCGAGACGCTTCTCCATGATTTCCAGAAAACTCTTTTCATCGTCGACCAGAAGAACGTTGGCGAAACTCATATTACCTCCAGAGTCATCGTTGTTCCGTTCCTTGGGTGGCGTGAAATAGAACCCTCAACCCGTTTCACTCACCCCCACTCATACCGTCACCACGAGGGAACGCTTTGGCAAGAGTACCCTCACTCTACTTACTTCCAGCGAAAATGGACAAACATTTCCGCGACTATGCATATTCAGCAAAAAGGCCGGCCCGCCCCTAGGAGGCAAAAACCGGCCAATATCAAAACAAACGTCGCTCCGCCTCTCCTAGGGAATGAGCGGTTCAATGCGAATGGTCGGACACAGCCCCTTGAGGTCGCCGCCCATGTAGGACTGAACCGTGTTGTACCCCAGATCCTGGGTCTTCTGGGCATGCCCGGCGGTATCCGGGTCGCTGGCGTCGAAGAAGGCGCCGTTCTCCTCCAGGATGTGTTCGATGCGGTGGACAAAGCCCTCCACGAATGCGGCCAGGTCTCCCTCGGCGCGCAGCCCGCCCTGGTCGAGCCGGTTCAGGCCCTTGAGATCCTCCAGCAGGATGGTGTTGGTGGCCACGTCTGCCTGGGTGCGGATGAGCCCCCAGACCAGGGAGCCGTTCGGCACGGAGATGGGCTCTTCCGCGTCGATGATGGTGTGCGGCATGATCACGCAGTGCTTGCCGATGGCCACGCGGGCTTCTTCGGTGCCGTGGATGAAAGAGTTGAACCCGGTGAAGGTGCGCCGGCCCAGGTCGGTGTTGATGACCTTGCCGCCGTGGGCGGTCACGTTCATGCCCTCGAAGGTGGAATTAATGATGTAACAGTTTTCCTGGGCGTTGGATCCGTCACCCAGGCGGGAATTCTCCACGTAGGCCCGCTGGCAGACCATGACGTTGTGGCCGATGGCGCAATCGCCCCTGATGAGCGAATAATGGCCCACGAAGGAGGTGTCCGGGAAATCCACGGGAATCTCGGGCTGGGCCGCGTTGTACACGGGCTCGAAATCGGTCTTGCGCGATTCGCAGAATTCCATGAACACGCCCGAGGGACGGCAATTCTCGTCAAGCCGGATGTACTTTTCAAGCACGTCCCTGTCATACTGGTACTGCAGCTTGAACTGCCCGGTCTTTTCGATGCGGACGCTTCCGGGTTCGACAACCTCGCCGCGCAGGTCGTCGGCCTGCACATAGGCGTAGGCCCCGACCTTACAGTTGTGGCAGGTGGAAAAATCCACGGTGGCGAAAGGCTCGATGAGACAGCCTTCCACGGAGGTGCCGTGAATGTTGGCGTAATGCAGGGCCACCGTGTTCAGAATCTTGAATATCTCCACGTTTTCGGCGTCGTGGGAATTGTTGTGCACCAGGGTCTTCATGAGAAAGCTGTGGCGGATGGAAATCCGCTCGTCCTGAAAGAGCCGGAGCTTGCTGCCGTCGATCTCCACCACGGTGCCCTTGGGTTTGAGCTCGTCGCCGCGGATATCACATTTGTAGACGATGGAAAGCTCCACCTCGGTCTTGCCAAGGAAATAGGTGCCGGCCAGACTGGAATGCTTGAAGTTGAATGAAAGCGGATGCTGATGCGTCAATGCGTAGAAGGCATAATACAGGGCATGGCTGTCCAGCGGAATCTGGTCGGCCACGTACCGGGAAATGTCCGTACCGGGCGCGTGCAGGTTGGCGCTCACCCTTTGTACGACATGGTCGATGAGATTGTTCAACTCTTTCATTTCAGTCGGGTCCTCTTGCTTGGGGGTGTAATGCCGGGGGCGGGTCCAAGCGCCCCCGGCAAACGACAGGACACTAGTTGCTAGCCTCCAGTGGGCAGCGTGATGGGCATGCCCATGAGCGGCCAGATAACCAGGCAGGCAATGCCGGTGATGACCATCAGCATGATGCTGGCGGGAACACCGTAGGCAAAGAATTCACCAGGGGTGAACTGCCCGGAATCGTAGGCGATTGCGTTGGGTGCGGCACCCACCAGCAGCAGGAACGGCATACCGGCGACCACCAGGGCGGAGTACAGGATGACGTCCGGAGCCACGCCGAGGTAGGGCGCGATGACCAGGGCCACCGGCAACGAGATGGCGATGGCCGCCACGTTCATGATGAAGTTGGTCATGATCATGACGAAGAAGGCGATGCTCATGACGAAGATGAACCAGTTGGCGTCCTGGAACATGACCAGCCAGTTCACGGCCATCCACTTGGCCGCGCCGGTCTGCCAGAGACAGAAGCCGATGGACATGGCACCCGCGAAGAGCAGGATGATGTTCCAGGGGATATCTTCGAGGTCCTTGAGGTCAAGAATCTTGAACACGAAGAAGAGCACGGAGGAAACCAGGATGATGGCGGTCTTGTTCAGCATCTTGAGCTCGGGCACGAAGGCGCGCGCGCTCATGACCGCGATGACTCCGAGGACCAGGATGGCGGCCAGGATTTCCTGGCGGGTGATGGGGCCCATCCTGGAGTTCAGTTCCCGCGCCTTTTCACGCAGGCCGGGAATGACGGCCTTTTCCGGCTTCAGGAAGATCATGAAGAAGCCCCAGAGCGCGAAGACCATGAGCCAGCCGATGGGGAACATGTACCAGGTCAGCTCGAAGAAGCCCACGTCGCGGTTCACGATCTCGTTGAAGAAACCGAGAGCCACGGCGCCGCGGGCCGCACCCAGCAGGGTGACGATGGAACCGGCCCCGGCCACGTAGGCCATGCCGATGAACAGGCCCTTGCCGAACTTGGTGGGCTTGTTGCCCTCGCCGTACAGGCTGTAGATGGCCAGCAGCAGCGGGTAGATGGTGGCCGCCACCGCAGTGTGTGCCATGATGTGGGTCAGCAGCGCGGTGACCACGAAGACCCCGAGGTAGATCATGCTCGTCCGCTCGCCCACGATGTCCAGCATCTTGTAGGCAAGGCGCTTGGTCAGGCCGGTCTTGGTGAAGACCAGGCCGATCATGATGGACGCGAAGATGAACAGAACCGACGGGTCCATGAAGTCCCTGAAGGCCACGTCGGCCGGGCGCACGAAGAACAGGGCCTGCATGATGCCGATGAGCAGGGAGGTCACGCCGATGGGCACGACCTCGAAGACCCACCATGTGCCGGCCAACAGGAAGATGGCGATGGCTCCCTTGGCCTCCTTGGTCAATTCGAAATGCTTGCCCAGGGGGTCCACCGCATCGGGCCAGGCCGGGCAATAATACACGAGAACGAACAGGGCGATGCCCGTGAACATGAAGACGAGGCGTTTCCAGTCGAACGACGGGGCTTGCGCAGTACTCATTGTTCCACTCCTCCTTCCGGAAAATTAGAGAGCGCAGGCCAGCATCTGGCCGCGCACGACTTCAAAGATATCACTGAGCCTCAGCACGCCGGTGACCCTGCCGCCACCCCTGACGATAATGGGCTGCTCCGCGCCGAAGATGTACTTGTGGATGGCCAGACCGAGTTCGTCCTCCTCGTCCACGGTCTCGTCCGCATCGGGAATGTGCATGGCGTCGCCCACCTTGAGGGACACGGCCTTTTCGCACAGGCCCTCAAGGGAATCGTGCCACAGGCCGAAGCGCTTGAAGACTTCGAGCACGTAGTCGCCGGTGAGCACGGCATCCTCTTCCACATGGGAGATCTTGGCGTAATTGGGCTCCAGGGAGCGGATGATGTCCACCATGGTCACCAGCCCGGCGAACTCGCCCTCCACGTCGAGCACCACCACGTCCCTGTGGGCGTGACATTTGTCGCTTTTGCCCTTGAAATCCTCATCAAGGGCCTCGAAGACGTCCCGCAACGTGGAGTCCAAGTCCACGGTCACATATTGTGATATCGGGATCATCACCTCTTTGACCTTCATAGAAAAAACCTTCCTGCTGATCGTTTGGCGCCGCCGGAGCCCGTCAACTCCCGCCAGCACCCGACTTGTGATCCAGAATCGATCTCAGCTTCCGCTCCAGTTCCTCCATGTCCACCGGCGCACCCATTTCGGCGTACGCCCCCAACTTCATGGCTTCTATGGACAATGAAACCGTGCTGGAATGATTGATGAAAACCACCGGAGCCTGCGGACAGGCAATACGGACGTCACCAAGGAAAGCCAGCATGCCGCGCTCGTGCCCCGCCGCCCCGAGAAGGACCGCGTCCACCTGCTGCCTGCATGCCATTTCGCGGGCCTTCTCCACATCGTCGGTATCCTGTACCTGTATCCCCCGCCTGGAGAGCAATTGGGAAAGCTGCCTGCGGAACCCGGCGTCTGTATCAACAATCAGTACTTTCATGCATTCACAAGATCGGTTCGGAAACCGGTTCACCATAAACCGGCGCCTCTGTAAGGCAAACTGCGTGCCAATCTTGCTGAAGGTCGAGAAATCAATACATTGTTCACATTTTCACAATTACTGATAGAGATCAAGCCGCAAATTGAAACATTTTGTTTCATTTTGCGGCTTGCGACTTAGGACATTTTGAAACAAAAAGAAACGATCATTCCTGACAACGATACAGAACCGCCCCGGGGCGAAGCTCCCCGGCCATGAAGGCCATGACCACCCGCGAGGCGGCGCCGACCACGTCGTCGACGACCTCCACCTCCTTCCAGGTCAGGAAGTCGTAGAACTCGTCCTCGATGCCGCCGCAGATGACCGTGTCCACGCCTTCGGTGATGATCATGCGGCACAGGTCCTCGGGCGAGGCGTGGTCGAAGACCACCACCTTGTCCTCGCGGTCCACCAGTTCGCCCTTGACCCAGACCAGGAAAATGATGAGCACGTCCGTGGCCAGGTCGAACCGGGGGGCCACGTCGTTGTCCAGAAGGGGAATGAGAATTTTCTGCATGGAGCCGCCCTACTCGATCTCGTACTGTTTCATCTTGCGCCACAGGGTGCTGCGCCCCCAGCCCAGGAGCCGGGCGGCCGCCTGCCTGCGGCCCCGGGCCTTGACCAGGGCGTCCAGGATCATGCGCCGCTCCACATCCTCCCAGTTTTCCTTGCCGGAAACCGGCACCTCGGCAACCGGGGCAGGAGCGGCTTCCTCCACGGCCGCAGGGGCCGCCGCACGGGGTGGTGCCGGCGCATGGACCAAATAGGCGGGCAGATGGCGCACGTCGATGACCGTGTCGTCGCAAAAGTTAACCGCATACTCGATGAGGTTCCGGAGCTCGCGCACGTTGCCGGGGTAAGCGTAGTTCTTGAGCATGACCATGGCCTCGTCCGTGAACCCCTCGATGCGCTTGTTGAAGCGGGTGCAGAATTCGGTGAGAAAGTGGTCCTGCAGCAGGAAAATGTCCTCGCCGCGCTCGCGCAGGGGCGGCAGGTGCAGGCGGATGACGTTGAGCCGGTACAGCAGGTCCTGGCGGAAACGGCCCTCGGCCACCATTTGTTCGAGATTGCGGTGGGTGGCCACGATAACGCGTACGTCCGCGTGAAATTCCTTGTTGCTGCCCAGGGGATGGATGATCTTGTCGTCCAGGAAGGAGAGCAGCTTGACCTGCAGGTTGAGGGGCAGGTCCCCGAGCTCGGTCAGGAACAGGGTGCCGCCATGGGCCATGCGGAAACGGCCCGGCTTGTTCTGGTCCGCGCCCGTGAACGCGCCCTTGGCGTGGCCGAAGAGCTCGGATTCCAGCAGGGTGTCGGGCAGCGCGCCGCAGTTGACCTTGACGAACGGCCCGTCCGCACGGTCCGAGGCCCGGTGCATCTGCTCGGCCAGGGCGTCCTTGCCCGTGCCGGTCTCGCCGGTGATGAGCACCGAGGAATCGGTCTGGGCCACACTGGGCACCATGCGGAAGACCTTGGCCATCTGCGGGCTGCGGCCCACCAGGGAGCCGAACCCGTACGGCCCGGTCTCGGGGTCGGCATAGTCGTTGAGGCGTCCGGCCGGGGTCACGGTCTCCACCACGCCCACCTGCTCGCCCGCGTCGTCGGTCACCGGGGAAACCGTGAGCTTGATGGGCCGCCGCTTGCGTTCGCGGTCAATGATGTCCGCGTCCACCTGCTGGAGCTGGAAGTCATCGTCCTTGAGGTAGACGGGGCAGCCCTTGGTGCAGAAGTCGCAGCGCAGCACGTGCAGGCAGGACATGCCCGAAACCTTCTTGCGGTCCACCCCCGTGATGGATTCATAGGCCCCGTTCACGTGCATGATGGTGCCGTGCTTGTCCAGCACGGCCACGCCGATGGGCAGTTCGTCCAGCAGGCCGGACAAGGTGCCGGGCTGGGAAAAGAAATCGCGCAGGCGTTTGCGGACGGCTTCAGACATGGGAAGGGTTTAGCATGGCGCCGACCGGGGTTCAATGAAACATTTTGAATCGTTTTCGTTTATCGGGACAACCGCCCCCAGCCGCCAAATAATAATACGCCTCCCCCTGCCATCTGCTATTCATGGGAAGTGCCCGTAAAGGAGGACCTCATGAAATCAGCGATCCGGAAACTCGTTGCGGCGGCATTTGTGCTGGCGCTGGCCTTCCCGGCCGCAGCGGCCGAGCTCAAGAAAGTCCCGAGCGACTGCCCGTGCGCGCAGTCCATCAACCGGCTGGTGGACACCTACCAGAAGGACGCCGGATTCCGGGAACTCATGGACGCGGCCTTTGCCAACATGCAGCAGACCCCGGCCCATTATTCGGCCCGCAACCCGTGGATGGGCAAGTCCATGCCCGACCTGGTCAAGTTCCTGAAGGACTGGTGCACATTCCTGCCCGAGATAGACGGCACCCACGACACGGGCCTCAAGTACATCCAGGACTTCGCCCTGTTCTACTACAAAAACCCGTTCGGCGTGACCTTCGTGCAGCTCTCGCCCGGGCGCGAGATCATGCAGGACTTCGTGCGCCAGCGCGGGGACTACATGGACAGCCCGGAATCCACCAAGATCATCGCCGAATGGCTCAAGGACCCGCGCATCGAGCGCGGGGACTACGTCATCCCCGACCCCAAGGCCAAGGATGGCGGCTTCAAGTCCTACAACGAGTTCTTTTCCCGCAGCCTCGCGGACCAGGCCCAAAGCCGCCCCCAGACCATGCCCGACCGCGACTACATCATCGCCGCACCCACGGACTGCGTCATGAATTCCATCCCCCAGAAGATCAGGGACGAAAGCACACAGATCACCACCAAGGGCAACGAGGCCCTGAACATCGTGGACCTGCTGGGAGGCTCCAAATACGCAAAAAAATTCCTGGGCGGCACGGCCCTGTCCTGCGTGCTCATGCCCAACACCTACCACCACTACCACTCGCCCGTGGCCGGAACCGTGGTGGAAGCCAAGATCCTGGAAGGCCCCTTCTTCGGCCATCCCGACTTCCCGAACTGGGTGCCGCCGGACGGCAACGTGGGCTATTACGGAGCCACCTTCAGCCCGTTCGAGAACTTCCAGCGCGGCTACTTCATCGTGGACACGGGCAAGTACGGCCATGTGGCCATGGTGGCCGTGGGCCTGAACACCATCAGCTCGGTGGTCTTCAAGCCGCCCTTCAACAAACTGACCAAACCCGCCAAGGTCAAGCGGGGCGACGAACTGGGCTACTTCCTCTACGGCGGCTCGCTGTTCATGATGATATTCGAGCCGGACCGCTATTCCTCGGACGCCATCCAGGTCCGGCTGGGCAACCAGATCGGCACCTTCGACACGAAATAGACAAAGGGGAGGCCTGGCCTCCCCTTTCCTGCATAGTACCCCTCCGGCCAAAAGGACAATTCATGCACATGCTTGACAGGTTTCGGCGCATGGGCAAATGGGGCGGCAATGGAGGGAAATACGTATGACTACACAGATTGAAACCCGTTTCTTCAAACTCACGACCCTGCTGCTCCTGTGCGTCATGACCGTTGTCGGCTTCACGCCCCGGGTGGAGGCAGGCTTTGTCCCCAACACCACCCTTTCCGGCCAGCTGGACAGGGGCCAGGACCTGGACGCCGTCCGGCAGACCCTGGAAAACAAGATGGTCACCAAGCGACTGCAGGAGCTCGGCTACTCGCAGGAGGAAATCAAGGACCGCCTGGCCCAGCTCTCCGACGAGGACCTGCACCGGCTGACCACCAGCATCCAGGACGTGGACGTTGCCGGTGACGGCATCGGCTTCATCATCGGGGTGCTGATCATCGTGGCCCTGGTGGTGCTCATCCTCAATCTCGCGGACAAGCGGGTGACCATCTCATGATCCGCCCGCGCAGCATCGCGACCATGCTCGGCCTCCTGTGCCTGCTCGCGGGGTGCGCCGCCGCCAAGCCGACGGTCCAGGCCCCCACGGGCATCGGATCCAACATGGTGGCCAACGTGCCCTTCCACCCGCAGGAGGACCACCAGTGCGGCCCCTCGTCCCTGGCGATGGTCCTGAACCATGCGGGCGACAACGTCACCCCCGAGGAGATAGCCCAAAGCATCTTCCGCAAGAACATCCGGGGAACCGTGAGCCTGGACATGGCCCTCTACCCCCGCAACCGGGGATTCAACAGCCGCTTCGGCAAGGGGGATCCCCAGGGACTGGTGCAGGCCGTGGACGCGAACAAACCGGCGGTGGTTATGGTCAACCAGGGCTTCGCCATGGCCCGCAAGCTCCACTACATGGTGGTCACGGGCTATACCCCGGACTTCGTGGTGGTCAATTCGGGCAGGGAGCGCAACAAGCGGATCGCCTGGGACGAATTCCTGACCCAATGGCGGGACACCGGGTTCTGGATGCTGACCGTGCAGCCGAGGAGCGGTTCATGAGCCGGTTCGCATTGCTGCTGGCAACGCTGCTCCTGACCGCGGGCTGCGCCATGCCTACCATCACCGTGCACGAGGACGCCCTCAGCCCGAGGGAACACCTCCAGCTCGGCATCAGCTATGAGCAGAAAAAGGAATACGACCTGGCCGAGGAACAGTACCGCGAGGCCACTGACCTGCCCGAGGCGTGGCTCTGCCTGGCGAACCTCGCCTTTACCCGGCAGCAGTGGGACGAGTCGGAAAAATTGTATGAAAAGGCAATGAAACAACTGCCCGAAGATCCGCGACCCTACAACAACCTCGCCTGGCTCTACTATACCCGGAAACGGGACCTCTGCCGGGCCGAAACCCTGGCGGAAAAGGCCGTGGCCCTGGCCCCGGCAAAACAGCGCAAGCCCTACGAGGACACCCTCGAATCCGTTCGCGCCGCCCGCCGGATCGTGGAGCTGAAATAACCGCGAAAGCAAAGGGGAGGCTCGGGCCTCCCCTATTCCTTCCCGCTGATATAAACCTCGGCAAGGGCTTCCAGAAAACCGTTCTTCCGTGATTTTCGGATGAATGCGTTGAGATCGTTCAGAAAATCCTCGGAACCCTTGCAGACCTGCACGCCAAGATCGAACTCGTACAGGGGCTTGTCCAGAAGCCGGAATGTGCCCGGGGCGAACCCTTCCTGTTTCCAAAGATACGGGTCCACATGCCGGTTGGCCGGATAGGCGTCGATGCGGCCGTCCTCCAGCATGAGGGCCAGCAGGCTCTGCCTGTAGACCTTCTGGGCCCGGATATGGCCGGAGGCGATGAGCGGATCCAACGGTCCATAGCCGTTGCCGAACACCACACCGAGCCTCGTGCCCGCCAAGTCCTCGGGCCTGGAATATTTCAGTTTGGAGCGGGCCCGCACGGCCAGATGGTCCCCCGTACGCCAGATGACCTCGGAAAAGACGTACCTGTCCCCATGCCCCGGCGAAACGAACAGGGAGCTGTTCAGGCTGAAGGCATGGGCTCTCCCTTCACACATCCACTGGTCCATGCGCGCCCGGGGCAGCCGGATCTTGCGGATGGAATACTGCGGATGCTCGCGCTCGAATTTCTGCAGGAAGTCGATGAACATGCCCGATTCAAGGTTGTTGTCCGTGCCGTCAGTCTTCCCGTCCATGTAAAACGGAGGATAGCCCGCGCCGAAGACCATGACGATCTCCCGGGCGGCCGCGCCAGGGGCGGTGAACAGCAGGATTGCGAGGCAGAGTGCGGGGATGGGGGATAGGTGTCGTTTCATTTCAATTCCGGATAAAAATAGCGTGCTGCGATAGACGCACCTATTATAATCCGGCGGCACGAATGTACACCCCAAAAAAATGGGCCGGTCAGCGAACTGACCGGCCCGGTGTAGTAATGCTTGGGGACCTGTGGTCCTAGATGCCTTTGCTGGCCATGTAGTTGATCAGGTCGGCAACGCGGGTGGAGTAGCCCCACTCGTTGTCGTACCAGGAGTAAACCTTGGCCAGGTTGCCACTCTGCACAACGGTGAAGTCGGCTTCAACGATGCTGGAGTGCGGGTTGCCGACGAAGTCGGAGGAAACCAGGGGCTCCTGGGAGAAGGCCATGATGCCCTTGAGTTCGTTCTCGGAGGCCTTCTTGAGCACGGCCTTGAGTTCTTCGGTGGTGGTGTCCTTTTCCAGGACGGCCACGAAGTCCACCAGGGAAACGGTCGGGGTCGGGACGCGCACGGAATAACCTTCGAAGCGGCCCTTCATTTCCGGGATAACCAGGGCCACTGCCTTGGCGGCGCCGGTGGAGGTGGGGATCATGTTACAGGCAGCGGCGCGGGCGCGGCGCAGGTCCTTGTGCGGCAGGTCCAGGATGCGCTGGTCGTTGGTGTAGGCGTGGACCGTGGTCATGACGCCCTTGGAGATGCCGAAGGTTTCGTGCATCACCTTGACCACGGGGGCCAGGCAGTTGGTGGTGCAGGAAGCGTTGGAGATGACGAAGTGCTTGTCCGGGTCGTAGTCGGTGTGGTTGACGCCCATGACGAAGGTGCCGTCCTCTTCCTTGGCCGGAGCGGAAATGACCACGCGCTTGGCGCCGGCTTCGATATGCTGGCGGGCGGTGGGGCCGGTGCGGAAGATACCGGTGGATTCGACAACCACGTCCACCTTCAACTCGCCCCAGGGCAGGTTGCGGGGATCGCGCTCGGCAAAGCTCTTCACTTCGAAGTCGTCGCCCACGTACATGGTGTCGCCCTTGACGGTGATTTCCACGGGCAGACCGCCGTAGCAGGTGTCGTGACGCACGAGGTGCGCATTGGTTTCGATGTCGAACAGGTCGTTGATGGCCACGACCTCGACGGTGTCGCGATGATACTGCCAAATGGTCTTGAGGACCTGGCGGCCGATGCGGCCGAAGCCGTTGATTGCTACTCTAACTTTACTCATTTTATCCTCCTGGCGCACGAATCGCGCGCCTTGATTCGGCGGGGGGTCTAGTCTTCGAAGACCCGGTAGTTAAATTCGTTTGCCAGTTCGCTGGCGCGCTTGAGAGCCTTGAACATGCGGGCATTTTCCAGTGCGATGCCGGAAAGGTTGGCAATGCAGGAAAGGAAATCCAGCTCTTCGGCTTCGAAGGTGCGGGGCTCGCCGGAATAGACGCGCAGCACACCCACGACCTTGTCCATGGCCTTCAGGGGGACAACCACCAGGGAAACCAGACCTTCCTCGGAGGCTTCCTTGCCGTACTGGAAGCGGTCGTCGGTGCGGACGTCTTCGATGGTGACGGTCTCGCCCTTGAGCACATCCTGGTCCAGGCGGCTCTTTTCCACGGAAACCGGGCCCTTCTTCTCGTAGCGTTCGCTCAGGCCGTGAGAGGCTCCGGGCATGAGCACTTCATGGCGTGCGTCCAGCATGCGGATGAAGCAGCCCTTGGCATCCATCGCCATAGTCACCTGTTCGGCGATACGGGAAAGGACCTTGGACGGCTCAAGGCTGGAGTTGATGGTCTTGGCGATTTCATAGATCGATTTGTAAAGTCTTTGAGGACTCATAGTGACCTGCCTTGTTCATGGTTACAGTTCATCGAGGGCTTGCAATAAGCCCCATGCATCAGTCTCCGGCGTCTCTCCCGAAAATCCGAATCCACCACGTCTTAATCCGTGTGGATACCTGAAGCAAGCGCTTGAGGTTTATGATTGTGAATAAATTAAATCTCAGATTCCAGTTCCGCACGCAAATGTTTCAGGAAACTTTCCCGCGCCATTTTCTCATTCCATGGAGAATGGCCGCATTTGTCCAGCAAAATGAACCGAAAATCATGGATCACACGGGATAGGGGGGCGCGCACTCCCTCGGCGGGGTGCGGATCATGGTTTCCGTGCAATGCCACGACTGGGCAGCGGATGTCCCTGCCCATGTCGAGCAGTTCTCCGCTATAACGAAGTCTTTGGGCGTCTTTCCACACATTCACATGAATGTCAAAGTCGCAGTGCACATTATTCTCCATTTTCTTGATGGGGTCGTAGGAGTCGGCCTTGTCCATTAGCCTCCCAAACCTTTGGAGAACAACGCTTTTATCCTCAATGGACCGGTCCGCCAGGTCCCGCATGAGGCTTTGGGCCTCCGCCTGCTCCCCGGGCTCCAGCCGCCGCAGGCGCAGGGGCATGATCACTTCGGCAAAGTGGTCCTCGAACACCCCGCTGCCCACCAGGACGAGCTTGCGCACCAGCTCCGGGTGCCGGGCGGCCGTGATGTAGCCGAGCATGGCGCCCCAGGACCAGCCCACTAGGACCACCGGCAGTTCGGCCTCGGCCCTGATGACCCGCACCAGCTCCTCCACCTGGCCGTCGATGCTGTTCCTGGTCTGCATGGGTTCCAGCACCCCGCACAGGGGGGCCAGGGCCTCGGCAAGCCCTTTCGCCGAGCCCGGCGCACCCGGGCCGCCGTGCAGAACCACTACCTTATATGGAGATTTTCCGTGTTTTCTCAACGTGTTCATGGTGATGGGATGTATCAGGGAATGCCCCGGTAATAAACAAAAAGCCGATCACGGGACCGGCTTTCCAATGCATCTGTTGCAGGGCCGGAATCAGCCGTCCTCCTCCACCGGAGCGGTGCGCTGAAGCACCAGGAATCCGCCGATCCCCGCCATCAGCGAGGCGAACAGAATGCCGATCTTGGCCAGCTCCAGCAGCCGGGACCCCTCTCCGAAGGCGAGGTTGGCGATGAAGATGGACATGGTGAAGCCCACGCCCGCCAGCCAGCCCGCTCCGTAGATGTGCCGCAGGCTCACCCCTTCGGGATATCGGGCAATGCCGGTCTTGTTCAGCAGCCAGCAAATCGCGGTGATGCCCGCCTGCTTCCCGAGCACCAGGCCGAAGAAAATCCCCACGGAAACCGGGTGGATGAGTTCGGTGAGGATGTCAGCTTCCAGCGCGACCCCGGCGTTGGCCAGGGCAAAGATGGGCATGACCCCGAAGGAGACCCACCCGTGCAGGCCGTGCTCGATATTCTGCAACGGCGTGGTGCCCAGCTTGTAGGTGTGCTCCATGGCGGCCAGGGCCCGCAGCTGCTCCTTGGTGTTCAGGCCGGGCATGCAGGCCCCCGGAGGATGGGCCTTTTCATAGAGGTTCACGTTGCGCTTGATGATCGACACGAACCGGCCGCAGTCGATGCGCGTGGTGGCCGGGATGCTCATGGCCGCAAGCACGCCCGCAATGGTGGCGTGGATGCCGGAAATCAGGAAGGCCAGCCACATGACCATCCCCAGGGCCAGATAGGGAATGCTGTGGCGCACCCCGAGCCTGTTGAGCCCGAACATGAGCAGCAGCACGAACAGCCCCAGGGCCAGCGCGGAAATGTCCAGGGACGATGTGTAGAACAGGGCGATGACCAGGATGGCGCCAATGTCGTCCACAATGGCCACCGCGGTCAGAAAGATCTTGAGGGAAATGGGCACCCGGTCGCCGAGCAGGGAAAGGATGCCCAGGGCAAAGGCGATATCCGTGGCCATTGGGATGCCCCATCCGCCGAGGGATTCCTTGCCCGCGTTAAAGGCGACAAAGATGAGCGCGGGAACGACCATGCCCGCAACGGCAGCGGCAATGGGCATGATGGTCTGACGCGGAGTGGACAGGCCGCCCACCAGGACCTCGCGCTTGATCTCCAGGCCCACCAGAAAAAAGAACACGGCCATGAGCCCGTCGTTGATCCAGTGGATGGACTCCTTGGAAAGCTGCCAGTGGCCGAGCCCCACGGTCAGCTTGGTCTGCCACAGGGCAAAGTAGCTTTCGGACCAGGGGGAATTGGCCCAGACCAGGGCGGCGATGGTGGCCACCATGAGCACGAGGCCGCCCGCCGCCTGCATGCGGGCAAAGGCCTCGAAGGGCCGCAGTATCTTCTCGATGGGGGGCTTGTGAAAGGGACTCATGGGATATCCTTGCGTTTTGGCGGAGAAAAGACTCCGCTCGCGGGTGAATTACGGGATATCCTAGCGCATCTTTTGAAAGAATCAAGCTCGGTATAGGGAAACGCGCCGGCGAACGACAATCATTCCGCCACGATCTCCTGCACCCGGCCGACCTGGCCGTCCTCAAGGCGGACCTTGATGCCGTAGGGATGGGTGGGCGACTTGGTCAGTAAATTCTTGACCACGCCCTCGGTGAGGCGGCCGGTGCGCTGGTCCTTCTTGAGGATGATGCGCACCCGGAGGCCGGGCCGCAGATCTTTTCGTGCGGGAACCATGAAACAATCCTTTTTTGCTTGAGTTGCCTATCCGAGTTCTTCCAGGGCCAGCCTGAGGCCCAGGCCCACGAGCACGGCGGAGGTGACACCGTCGAGCGCCCGGCGCACCCGCCCCGAGGCCAGCAGCAGCCGGGCCCGGTCCACCATGGCCGCCAGCAGGCACTGCCAGATCATGGCGATGACGAAATGGATGCCCGCCATGAATACGGCCTGGCCCAGCGCCCCCTTATGGGGATCCATGAACTGGGGCAGGAAGGCCATGTAAAAGAGAATGGTCTTGGGGTTGAGCACGTTGGACAGAAAGCCCTCGCGCAGGGACCGGAGCACGGAAAAGCCTGCGGCCGAAGCCCTCACGTCGAACCCGGCGGCGGGCCCGCGCAGGGCGTTGCGCGCGCTGATCAGCCCGAGCCAGATCAGGTACCCGGCCCCCACAAGCTTGACCGCCGTGAACAGCTTTGCCGAGCCCAGCAGGATCAGGGACAGGCCCCCGGCCGAGACCACGGCGTGCACGAAGAGCCCCGAGCAGATGCCCAGGCTGGTGACCGAACCATCCCGGAACCCGCCGCGCAGGCTGTTGCGCAGCACCATGACCGTGTCCGCGCCGGGCACCATGGTCAGGATGCTGATGGCGATGAAAAATGCAATGAACTGGCCCTCGGCCATGTCACTCTCCTTTGCAGCTCCGTGTTGCGACAGGGACGATACGGAATCCCGCCCCGGAATGCAAAACACAACACCACAGAAAGTTATTATTTCTCTTTTGAACTTGCTCCCCCCTCCATCAAAGTTACCTTGGCATAAGAGTACGTGGTTCAACATAACCGGGACGGTCATGGCGACCGTCCCCCGAGAAGGAGGGGGCAATGAAAAAACTCGTATTAACCATCAGCATGTTGTTGCTTGTTTCATTCCTTGCGCCCGGCGCATCGGCCCAGGAGGTCTGGAAAATCACCTCGCTCGACTGGCAGCCGTACTCCGGCAGCGACATGGCTTCGCAAGGCAACTCCATTCAAAAGCTCAGGGACCTCCTGCAAAAGGAGGGCATTGAGCTGAAGGTCGAATTCTACCCATGGGCCCGCGCCCAGAAGCTGGCCTCCACAGCCGACTATGTGGGCTACTTCCCGGCCTGGCCCGAGGAAGTCACCGAGGGGTTCACGGCATCCGAACCCGTGGACTGGTCCGAAATCGGCGTGCTCACCTATAAGGGCTCCGGCCTGCAATGGAGCGGTGTCGACGCCCTGTTCGGCGAAATGGTCGGCCTGGTGGGAACCTATACCTATCCGCAGAACATCACCGCAGCAGCAGCCAAGAATCCAGCAAACGTGGACAAGGCCTCCAACGAGGTCGCCCTGTTGAAGAAGCTTTCCGGTAAGCGTTTCAGGGCGGCCATCACCGACCCGGCGGTCATGCTCTATCTTGCGAGCAAGGAAGGCATCGACAACATCGAAACCCTCAAGGTGCTCGAAAAAAAGGCCCTTGTCGTCGCATTCAGAAACGGAGCCGACAACAAGAAGCGAATGGAACTGCTCAAAAAGCTCCTCGGCCAGTAGCAATCGCAATTTGCGAGAGAGAAAACGGAAGGGCTGCGGCATGACTGCCGCAGCCCTTCTTGGGAGCCAATACCTCTTTATCCCTAGAAACCGTACTGCTTCATGATCTTGTCGATGGTTCCGTCCGCCTTGATGGCGGCCAAGCCCTTGTTGAAGGCCGCCAGCTTGGCGTCCGCACCGGGGCGGCTCTTGGAGAAGAAGGCATAGATCTTGTTCTCGCCCAGGGCCGGTTCCAGAATCTCGAACTCACCGGCCTTTGCCTTCAGGTCCGGATCGCTTTGGATGGTTGCCAGGGCCACGTACTTGTCGAGAACCACGGCATCCACCCGACCGCCCATAAGCTTCTTGAGGTTGGTCAGCTCGTTGGGACCGTCCTCCCGCTTCAGGTAGTCGGCGGCGTCGAACTCGGCGGTATTGGCGTAGCCCTTGACCACGCCGATGGTATACTTGGACAATCCCTGGAGATTGCCGTCAAAGGTGACGCCGCTTCCCTTCTTCGTCACCAGAACGATCTGGCCGCTCGCATAGGGGTCGGAATAGCTGTAGATCTTGTTGCGTTCCTCGTTGAAGTATCCATTGTAGACAGCGTCATACTCGCCCTTCTTGACCACATTGAGCACGCGGTTCCAGGGCATGAGCTTGAATTCGGCCTGATACCCGGCCCGCTCGCAGGCGGCCTTGACAATGGCCGAGGTGAAGCCCAGCCCTTCCAGGCTTTCCGAGGCATACGGCGGCCACTCATTCGTCACGAACGTGATGCTTTCCGCCTGTGCGGGAACCGCGAAACACACAACCAACGCCAATACCAGTAACAACCTTTTCATGGTGCCTCCTGACCAGAGTTGTGGCGGCCTGCAACCAGACCGACGTTACAAAACGCACATATGGCCGAGCCTAGTCGCAGGACTTCTTGACCATACCCTGCTCTTTTGGATTTTCAGGTTCTATAAAACCAAACTTCATCATTATTTTATCCTTTACACAGTCCGCCTCTATCATCTCCAGGCCCTTGTTAAAACGTTCCAGTCGATTCTCCCAACCTGGCAGTTCCTTGGAAAACATGACGTAGATATCCTTCTCATCCAGCGGGGGGAAAAGGAAATCCACATCATTGACCGACCCCGGTAGGGTACAGCTGTTCTTGAGCAGATAGATGGCCTGGAATTTGTCGATGACAACGGCGTCCAGACGATCATTCAGAAGTTTGCTGAGATTGAGCAGGTCGCTCGGAGCCACGTCCTTCTGGAGATAATCGGCGCCGTCGAATTCCGGGGTATTCACATATCCCAGGACAACGCCCAGACGATAGGGAGCCAGGGAACGGATGGTGCCATCCCATTTCAGCCTGTTGCCCTTTCGGGCGCAAAGCACGAGCTGACCGTGAATATATGGCCGGGATAGCGCATAGGTCCTGGCCCGTTCCTCGCTGTAATAGGCGCTGTACAAGGCGTCGTACTTGCCCCGGGCCACATCATCCATGGCCCGTTTCCAGGGCATGAAATGGAAGCTGGCCTTGAGCCCCACCCTGCGGCAGGCTTCGGCAATGATGGCCGACCCCACCCCGTATTCGGGCAGGTATTCCCCGGCATAGGGCTGCCAGTCCACGGTGGCGAACGAAATGGTGTCCTGGCCGAAGGCCGGGAAAGACAACACAAGCAGCGCCACTGCCGTAAACAGGATTGTTCTCTTCATGCCTCTCCCCTTCTCAACGCTGTCCGCTAATGATGACGGCTATTCAAACACTAGCAGAGGAAAAGGCCGGAGCCATTATTTTCTTGCAATTGTCCGGATCAATGAATGTAGCTGCGCACGATCTTCTCGATGAGCCCGTCGGCCCGCATGGATGCGATGGCCCGGTCGAATTCGGTCATGAATCGCGCACGGTAGGAAGCGCCAAAATCGTGGGAATATGCAAGGTAGCCCTGCTCCCGGTGGATGACCGCCCCCTGGAGGATGCCGTACCGGTAGGGATAGTCCCCCTGGTTCTGCTGCTTGATGGTCCAGTACACGGCATTGCGGTCGTTGATGTAGCAGTCGACCTCGCCCGCGAGGAGCTTGCGCACGTTATCCTCGGTGCCGTGCAGGGCCTCCACGGTGATGTCGCCGTCCGCAACGGCCTGATTGAACCTGTCCCCGCCGGTCTCGAAGGAGAGATTCTGGCCGATGCGCAGGCCGAAGTAATCCTCCGGCCACCGGGGCCTGGAGGCCTTGAGCACATCCTTGTTGCAGAATACAGCGGTTTCCTCCTCCAGGATGGGCACGGAATATTCATCCAGGTACGGCCGCTCCTCCGGACGATAATAGGGAGGAAACACGGCAAAGACCTCTCCGTTGGCCGCGGCTTCCAGCAGTTTTTTCCAGGGAAGCAGGCGAATCTCGATCAGAAAGCCCTCCATCCGGTTCCCGGCCTCCAGAAGGATATCCGCGTAGATGCCGCGCATGCGGCCGTCGATCCGGTAGCTGTAGGGCGGGTAGGCGTCGTCCCCATAGACCACGACAACCTCTTCCCCGGCCTGGGCCGATCCGCAGCAGACAGCGCCCGCCAATAGCAGGGCGCATAGAAACGACAGGATTCCTTTCATGGCAAAGTCTCGGGACACGACAACAATACCTCCCCTTCGTGCATTGGCGGCCGGCTGAACGGCGGACCGGCCATCGTGCGTTCATGATGCGCAAAACAACCGCTCCAAGGAATTATTATTCCCCGCCCGAAAACGTCAAAGGCCCCGGCGATCTGAACCGCCGGGGCCGAATATCCGAATAGGGTGCGTCCTACTTGAGGTACTTGTCCTGGATCGACTGGACCGTGCCGTCGGCCTTCAGGGCGTCCAGGGCGGCCTGGAACTGTGCAAGGAGGTCGTCGGAAACGCTCTTGTTGAAGGCAAAGTTCAGGGTGCCTTCCTGCAGGACATAGGCGACTTCATAGTCGGCGGGATTCAGGCCGGCCATCTTGAGCTGGTACTTGGCCGAAGACTCTTCGTAGGCCCAGGCGTCGATGCGTCCGGCGTTGAGCTTCTTGATGTTGGCCTCGTTCTTGGAGGTGATGTCCATCTTGTCCTTGCCGACGCCGGCATCTTCCAGCAGCTGCTGGCCGATATCGTCACGGATGACGCCGTACTTGTATTTGCCGAGATCCGCGGCGGAACCGATGCTCACGCCCGAGCCCTTCTTGGCGAATACGGAAATCTTGGTGGCGATGACCGGGCCCACCCACTTGAAGAGAGGCTTGCGCGCATCGGTCAGGGTCATGGAGAACAGGCAGGTGTTGGCTTCTTCCTGAACACGCTTGTACCCCTGGGCCCACGGCAGCAGGCTGACATCCTGCGCGGACTTGGAGGCCCCCATCTTCTTGAGCATGGCGTCCAGGAGATCCACGGCAATCCCCTTGAGCTGGCCGCCTTCCTCATAGTTGAACGGCGGGTACTGCTCGGTCATGTAGGTGAGGTCATCCGGGCCCGCGGCCATGGAGGCAGAGAACATGCCGAGGCAGAGCACCATGGCGGAAAGAACGGTAAGCAGTTTTTTCATTTCATTCTCCTTGTGGGTGTATAGTGATTGTTCCACCATATAGAAAAAACCACGGCGGACAATTATTATTGTTACAGAAGACTTCTTGCCCGAACGCTTAGGTGAGTACGCACTTCCCGGCGACGATTAAATTCTAATGTCACTAAGATGGACAATGGGTTAGAAAATAACCAGGGGAAATTCCCACGACAAACCATGAACCTAAATCCATTGCAGAGCGAGGAAGTTCCATGAGCAATATGCGGGGGAGCGAAAGGCGGCTCGGGATCCAGGTAAAAATCAGCGGCGCTCTGGCCGTGGTCATCACCCTGGTATTGGGAGCATACGGCATTTACAACTACTATTCCGAAAGGGCCACCCTTCTGGATGGGGTGGAGGCCAAATCCGTCCGTATAGCGGAGCGCGTGTCAAAGTCCATGGTCACGCCCCTGTGGGATTTCGACCAAGACCTGGCCAAAAACAACATCCTTTCGGAAATAGCCGATGACGAGGTGGACGGCATACTGGTGGCGGAAAAGGATGACACCACTGTGTTCATGGCCATGGCCCGGAATGCCGAGGGCACGGTGGCCCAGGTGGATCGCCTCAACCAGGGCGACCTCATCCTCCAGTCCAAGGAAGTGCTCAAGGACGGCAAGGACAAGCTCGGGCTGGTCACCGTGGCCATCTCGCTGTCCAAGGTCAACCGCCAGCTCCAGAGCATCATCTGGGGCATCCTCATCCAGCTGGTGAGCATGAACGTGGTCATCATCCTGCTGCTCTCGGTCATCATCAACCGGACCCTGGTGCGTCCGGTCCAGGACCTCAAGGAATTCGCGGCCCGCTTCGGCGACGGCGACCTCTCCGCCTCCATCTCGGTCAACAGCAAGGACGAGGTCGGCGACCTGGCCGACGCCTTCCGCTCCATGCGCGACAAGCTGACCGGTATCGTCAAGAATGTGCAGGAAGTTTCCGAAAACGTGGCCGGCGGCAGCGAGGAACTTTACAGCACCTCGGAAAGCCTGGCCCAGGGCGCCACGGAACAGGCCGCCAGCGTGGAACAGATTTCCTCAAGCATCGAGCAGATGTCGTCCAACCTGGCCCAGAGCGCCGAGAACGCCCAGAAGACGCGTTCCCTGGCGCAAAAGGCGGCCAAGGACGCCGAGGAAGGCGGCCGCGCAGTGGAACAGACCGTGGGAGCCATGAAGGAGATCGCCGAAAAGATCGCCATCGTGGAGGAAATCGCACGGCAGACCAACCTGCTGGCGCTGAACGCGGCCATCGAGGCCGCCCGCGCCGGTGAGAACGGCAAGGGCTTTGCGGTGGTCGCCGCGGAAGTGCGCAAGCTGGCGGAACGAAGCGGACAGGCCGCGGCGGAGATCAGCGAGCTGTCCATCTCCAGCGTGGACGTGGCGGACAAGGCCGGCAAGATGCTCAAGCAGACCGTTCCGGACATCAAGGAAACCGCCGAGCTGATCGAGGAGATCTCGGTCTCCGCCAACGAGCAGACCGAGGGCGTTTCCCAGATCAGCGCCGCCATCAGCCAGCTGGACCGCGTGGTGCAGCAGAATGCGGCGGGTTCCGAAGAGGTTTCCACCAGCTCCAGCGAACTGGCCGACCAGGCCCAGGCCATGCAGAAGACAATGAGCTTCTTCAAGACCGGCAACGGCGGCAGTCCGCGATTCACCACCAAGCGCACCAAGGTCAAGACGGCCAAGGCGCTCCCGCAGCAGGGAACGGCCGCGCAGGCCCTTCCGGAACAGGATGAGGACGACTTCGAACGCTTCTAGCCCCCACTCCCCCCCCCGCGACAAAGGCCCGAAGGACAACCTTCGGGCCTTTTCATTTTCGGGCAATGTCTTGCGTCCGTCACCGGGCCATGGCGCTCGGAACGGTGATGGCGCCGGAAACGATGGCCGCCTCGAGCTCCGCCATCCTCTCGAGCACCTGCCGGGGGATGCGCCCGCGCGTGTACTTCATGGGGCTCAGGCTCACACCGCCGTTCCCGAGTTCGTACAGGTAGTTCCTGTTCTCGAAACGGCCGTGCGCGATCTCGCCCACAAGGGTTTCCACTGCCACATCAAGCCGCTTCATGACGCTGGTGAGAATGTGCCCCTGCGCCAGATGGTCCTGGTCGGAATCCACGCCGATGGCATATTTCCCGATGTCCTTGACGTACTGGAACACGCCCAGGCCCGAAGCCCCCGCCACAGGGAAAAAGACGTCGACCTGTTCCTGCTCGGCCATTTCCCGGGCGATGCGGACGGCCACGGCGGGATTGTTCCAGGGATTGAAGCCCGGATCGACGTGATCGATATAGCGCGTTTGCAGGGAGACATCCTTCCCGGCCATCTCCACCCCGGCGGAAAAGCCCTGGACGAATTCCCGGATGGGCGGCGCGTCGGTGCCGGCGATTACGCCGAGCGACCTGGTTTCGGACATGTTGGCCGCCAGAAAGCCCGCCAGATAGGCGGCCTGGCCGACGCGAAACGTGGCCGAGGCCGTGTTGGGCAGATAGGTGTCCAGGGTATTGTCCATGAGAATGAACAGCACCTCGGGGTGTCTCTCGGCCACCACCATCATGGGCTGCTTCATGGAGTAGCTGGTGCAGAAAACGGCCTTGCAGTCATTGGCCACCAGGGTTTCCAGAAGACGCTCCGATGCCTCGGGCGAGGACTCCTGGCGCTGTTCGAGCACAAACCCGGCCCCGTGCTTCTGGCAGCCGCTCACCAGTCCCTTGTACTGCATGTCCATGTAGCCGCGATCCCCAAGGCCGCTGTAGTCCAGAAACATGCCGAAAAGCATCTTCGAAGGCTGCAGGAGCCGACCTGTCCTGTGGCCGGCAATGGTCCCCGCTTCCTCCCGGGGCTGTTCCGAACACGCGGCCAGGGAAATGAGCAGGCAGCAGGCCAGGACGGCAAGCGCAACACGACGCACGAAATCCTCCTGTTTCCGGGCACCCGCTTCGGCCATGGCATCCCCCTTCTCGCTTCCGGCGGGAACCGCACTCCCCGCCGTTTTCCAACAGAATCACACAATTCAAACCATGGGGCAAGGCGGCCCGCGTTATTACTTCACCGCGCCACGCGGGTTCCCGGACCAAAAGGTTTCGCCGCAGCGTCCTGCCGGTCCTTGTTACACACGCGCAGGCCATGTATAGTCATTCCATATCCCTGCGAGGCGCGCCCGGGCACCAAAAATCCTGACCGAAACGCCTTGGGCCCCCTCGAACGGCATAACCGGCAACCATCCCACGGAGGTTCGCATGCACAAGAATAAAATCGACATGAAACTCTCCCTTTCGCGCGAGGAGGCCATTTCCTATCTGGAAGATCTGCTCAAAAGCCTCAAGGCGGGAACGGTCGTGGTCCAGGAGGGGGAGGATTTCGTTTCCATGGTCCCGGGCGAACAGGTGCTGGTGAACCTGGGGGCGCAAATGGACACGGACAGGAATTCGTTCAATTTCACGATGTCCTGGAGCCAAACCGAGCACAGGGATCTGGCGGTTCAGGAAAAGGCCGCTGTCCCGGCCAAAACGGAACGGACGCCCCTGGCGCGGCGGTTCGCGGCCCCGCCCGCACGGTCCAGAGGCGCCAAGGGCCTTGCCAGGAAACGGTCGATCACCAAGCCGTGCACCACGGACCCGGTGGAGCACAAGCCGCCCGTGAAGCCCGGGGACTGTATGCCGGAGCCGGTGTTCGAGGAAAAGGCCGCGCCGAAAACGACCTCCGTGAAACCACACTGCGACCTCATGACAAAACCGACCACCACCGGAACCAAACCGTGAAAGACCAAAAAAGACGCGGGGCATAAGCCCCGCGTCTTTTCAAGATGAACTCCGGAAAACGTCGCCGACGGAAAGAACCCTCTCCGCAGCAACCCGAACATATAAGCTCTGATTTCTACCAGCCCTTGCTGGCCATGATATCCTTCATCTTGGCTTCGGTCTCGCTCTCCACCAGGACCATCTTCTTGGCCTGGGCCTTCTTGATCTTTTCGGTAAGCACGTCGATGTCCGCAGGCTTTTCCATGAAGTCCATGGCCCCGAGCTTGATGGCCTCCACGCCCTTTTCCAGGGTGGCGTGCCCCGTGAGCAGGATGACCTGCATGGTGGAGCTCACCTCGCGGATGCGCCGCAGGACCTCGATCCCGTCCATGCCCGGCATCTGAAGGTCGAGCACGATGGCGTCATAGCCTTCGGCTTCAAGGCTCTTCACCGCTTCCGCGCCGGAGGAAGCCGTGGTCACGTTCATGCCCCGCAGGGTCATGCGTTCGGACAGATTTTTCAAGAATTCGACTTCATCATCGATGAGCAGAACTTTTTCAGCCATTTCTCTCTCCTTGCACCTGGTGCAACCTGAATTGTATGAGTAGGCAGCGGGCTGCCTAGCTTGTTTTTTCGGGAACGGCAAGTTCCAGGATCCTGTTTGCGGGCTCGGCCCTGAAGGCCATGCCCAGTTCCGCGGCGAGCGCGGTCATGGTTCCGGGCAGCTCGTCGTTCGAATCCAGCCCGGGGCCGCAGAGCGAAACCACTGCGCCGCCATCCTCCGGGCGGCAGGAAAAAGTCAGGGTGCCGCCATCCCCGGCCCGGGCCAGGGAATGGGTGACCATGCCGTGCAGCAGATACTCCAGGCCGTAAACCTCGGTGCGGACCAGGGCGTCGGCGCACTCCCCCGCTTCCAGGGTCACGCACTTGGCGGCTGCCAGGCGTTTGGCGAGCGCGGCCACCAGAGTAATGACCTCGGCCAGGTTCACCGTGCCCACGGGCTCGTCCACGCTGTGGGCAAAGGTGTTCAGGTCCTTGATGATGCCGTCCCCGCGCCGGATCTGGTTCTGGATGGAGCCGGCCACGGAGCGCAGCTTTTCCGGTTCCAGGGGCATGCCCTTTTCGGCCATGATCGAAAGGTCGGACAGCAGCCCGGCCCCTTCGTTGACCACGGCAAGGACATTCTTGATGTCGTGGGACACCGAGGCGCAGATGCGCCCGAAAAACTGCAGATCTTCGCGGTTGTCTAACGGCATGTGCTTACTCCCCGCCCGAGGTCGCTTCCCGGATCTTGTTCATGAGATCCTCGATGCTCACGGGCTTGATCAGATAGGATTCGGCCTCTGCCGAACCCGCCTTGAAATCGTCCTCCGAACCATGGCCGGACAGAAAGATAAATTTCATGGACGGGCACCGCTCGGACAGGATGCGGCGCAGCTCCAGGCCGCTCAGGCCCGGCATTTTCATGTCCAGCACGGCCACGTCGTAGTCGCACTTCGCCACCCGCATCAGGGCCTGTTCGCCGCCCAGGGCCCAATGGGCCTCCAGGCCGCGCAGTTCCAGGCGCTCGGCCATGGCCGTGACCAGTTCCTTTTCGTCGTCCACAAGTAATATCTTCATTGCTGTTCAGCCTCTTGGGGTTTCCGGCTCAGGGGCAGGGTGATGGTAAAGGAGGTTCCCCTGCCCACCTCGCTCTCGACGGACATGGAGCCGCCCAGTTCCTGGACCAGGCCATAGGTGATGGACAGGCCCAGGCCCGTGCCGCCCCGGGTCTTCTTGGTGGAGAAAAACGGCTCGAAAATGCGCTTGCGATCGGATTCCGGGATGCCGCAGCCGTCGTCGGCCACGGTGAAAATCAATGTATCCTCGGCCCCCCGGTTGGCGGTGATGCGCAAATGACCGCCATTGTTCATGGCCTGGAAGGCGTTGTTGACCAGGTTGAGGAAAATCTGCTGCAGCTTGCCCCGGTCCGATTCGAACTCGGGCAGATCGCTGGGAATGACCTTGTCGATGGTGATGCTGCGGTATTCGGCCTCCTTGTGCAAGAAACCGAGCACTTCATCCGCCAGATCCTTGAACACGATGCGCTGGTAGCTCACGTCGATATGCCGCGCAAAGCTCAGCAGGCGCTTGGTGATGGTGCCGCAGCGATCCACGGAATTGATGATGGAATCGATGTTGCCCATGAGCCGTTCGTCGGCCTGGTACTTGTCCAGGTAGGTGAACATGTCCTTGATGAGCCCGGCCTTCTCGTTGATGATGGCCAACGGGTTGTTGATCTCGTGGGCCACACCGGCGGCCAGACGGCCTATGGAGGCCATGCGGTTGGTGTGCTCCATCCGGTGCAGGGTCTTGGCCCGGCTCTGGTCCGCAATGTAGATCTTGCTGACCATGCGCGTGGCAACGCCCACGATGACGATCAGGATGACCAGGATGCTGACCACGAGCATCCAGAGCAGCTCCATGCGGATGCTCTGCCAGGGACGCATGATCTCGTCCGTGACCTTGACCGTCATGAGAATGAAAGGGGTGTCCGTGATATAGGCGTACCCGGCCAGTATTCCCCGCCCGTCCGCCTCGTGCGCCTTGTAGACCCGGGTCTTTTCGGAATACTCCGGCGCGGGCAGGGCCACCTGCTCCAGCACTTCCCCGTGCCAGCGCGAGGGCGTCTGCAGCATACCCTGCTGGTTGATGATGAACACGTCGCCGCTGCCGGCCAGGTCGATGTCGGCCAGCAGGGCATTGAACTGGGCCGTATCCAGGGTGGCGCGCAGCACGAAGCACTTGCCGTTGCCCAGGTCCGGGCAGCGCACGGCCACGATCAGGTGCGGCACCCCGCGGAAACCGCGAAACACGCCACTGATGAAGGCGCCCCGCTCCAGGGTGCGCAGATACCAGTACTGGTCGCTGTAGTCGCGTCCCTGCAGTTCGTAGGGTCCCACATAGGCGACCTGCTTGCCGTTGCTGTCGATGAGCCCGATATCCACGAAACCGCCGAAGCTTTCCTTGAGCCCCGCCAGGATGGCGGAAAGGCGCTTGGGGGACCGCAGGCTGCGAAGGGATTCGCGCTGGGCAATGAATTCCAGGGCGCTTTTGCGCTCGTCCAGGAAATAGGTCACGGAACGGCGGGTGTTGGAAGTCACCCGCGCGATCCGCAACTCGTTTTCCGATTCCAGGGATTTCCGGGTCACGTTGTAGTCGATGAGCGTCATGACGATCAGGGGCACCAGCGCCACCACCGCCAGCAGCACGATGGTCTTGCGCCACGTCCGCTGGTAGTTGAAGAGGCTCTTGTAGGGCCCCGCTTCCGGGTCGGTTTCCCAGAAGTCCGGCTTGAAACGCTTCAAAAACGACATAACGTTACCCGATTCCCGTTGTTACTTCCCCGCCTTGATCTTGTCGTTGGCCGCCTTGAGGGTCTCGCTCAGGACGTCGATGTCCACGGGCTTGTGCAGGTAGGCGAAGGCGCCCAGGTCCATGCACACCGCGCGGTCCGCCTCTGAGCCGTGGCCGGTGAGGATGATGACCTCGATGTTCGGACGGCTGGCCTTGACCCGGCGCAGGACCTCGATGCCGTCGATGCCGGGCATCTTCAGGTCCAGAATCATGACCTCGGGTTCGTCCTCTTCCACCAGGTTGAGGGCGGACTCCCCATCGTAAACCACGGCGGAACCCATGTCACGCAGCAACAGGCGTTCTGACAGGGTCTGCACGAATTCGCGCTCGTCATCCACCAGCAAGACCTTGGACGGGATGTCGAAGTCCATCTTGCGGTAGATGTCGGTCTGGTGAAATCCCTTGCCCACCTTGGTGGTCACGCTCTTCACGCCTTCAACGCGGCCCACGATCTCCTTGAGCTCGTGTTCCAGGCGCTCCAGCATGAGCACGTGCTTGTTGATGGTCAGGGTCACGTCCCCGCCCTTGGCCGAGGCGGTCACGTTGTGACCTTCCCCGGCCAACACGGAACCCACTGTGGCGGACAGCAGGAAGTCCTCCACGGCTTTCCGTGTGGCCGGGGTGATCGTGACGGCTTGGTTGGCGGCCTGTTCCACGATGAGGGCGGCGCTTTCGTCCACCCCGGTCTTGGCGACGGGAACGACCATGTCATAGAGGGCCGGGTTCCAGGGGTCGTCTACACCCTTCAGGGCCTTGACCCAGGCGGCTCGGTCCTTGTCGTCGTGGTGAATGATCTTCTGGGCGTGCTTTTCGGCATAGCCCTCCTCGCGCTCGGCAATGGCCAGGCGGTTGTGCATGTCCGAAATGAGACAGACCTTGAGGATATGCCCGATATTGGCGGGCGGCAGCTGGGACGCGAACCCGGAAAACACCAAGTTGTCGGTGTCGAGCAGCTTGCGCGCCATGGCCAGCCGCAGCCAGGCCACGGCCCGTTCCTTTTCATGGCTGAAGGCGTTGAACACCGAGGTCCGGGCCGAGAAGGCGCGGGCGATCTTTTCCTCGGCCATGCCTGAGAGCCCGGCGGCGTCGGCCACGATCTCCTGGTCCGTGACCAGGCGGCTGCCGGTGGCGTCCACCACCCGTTTGACCACGATACCCGCTTCGCTGAACAGTCCATTGAATACGGTAATAACTGACATTGTATTGACTCCTTATCCCCGTCCTAGGTCAGACGGCAAACAGTGGTAAGCGGACAGGTTTCCTCTTCTCCGTCCAGGTGCGCGCTCTCGTGCGTGGCGCACAGGGCCGTTTCCATGGTCGGATAGATATGATCCTCGCCGATCTTTTCCAGCAGGTGGGTGCGCTGCAGCACGTCCATGACCGCCTCGTTCACGCCGGAGAAGGAGATATCCACGCCGGTGCTGCGGACCCGGTCCACGATCAGGGACAGGGCTTCCTCGCCGGATGCGTCCATGTCGTTGATGCCGTTGGACACCACGATGATGTGCCGGAGCTGCCTGTTGTTCATGAGCCGATCCGTGATCTGGTCCTCCAGGAAACTGGCGTTGGCGAAGAATAACGGACCGTCGAAGCGGACCACGGCGATGTGCTTGCATTCGCGCAGGCCGAACACGACGGCGTCGCCCAGGGTCTCGTCCTCGGTGCGGGAGAGCGAGGCCACGCGAGGGCGCATGCTCTTGTACAGGAACACCAGCAGGGAAAGGGCCACGCCGATCATGATGCCCTTGTCCAGGTGCGGGGCAAAGGCCAGTGTGGCCACGAAGGACAGGACGGAAATGGCCCCGTCATACCACTGGGCCTTCCAGGCGTGGATGAAGCCCGAGGCGTTCACCAACCCGATGACGGCCATCATGATGACCGCTGCCAACACGGCCTGGGGCAGATGATACAGCAACGGGGTGAAGAAAAGCAACGCAATGACCACCATGAGCGAGGTGAACACGCTGGACATGCCGGAGACAGCCCCGGCCTGCAGGTTCACCGCCGAACGGGAGAAGGAGCCCGAGGCAGGGTAGCTCTTGCCGCATGCGCCGAGCATGTTGGCCAGGCCCTGGCCGATGAGTTCCTGGTTGGGGTCCAGGCGCTGGCCGGTCTTGGCGGCCATTGCCTTGGCAATGGAGATGGCCTCCATGAAGCCCAGCAGGGAGATGATGGCCGCGAACGGCAGCAGGTGCAGCATGACCTTGATGTCGAAGGTCGGCACGGTCAGGGACGGGAGGCCGGAAGGCACGGTGCCCACCACGGCGCCGCCGCCGATGGCCCTGAGCTTGCCGGGGTCCAGCTTCTTGTTGCCGACCTTGATGCGCCAGGTGCGGCCGTCGGCCTGCATGCCCGCCGGGACCTCGCCCTGCGGGAAGAGCAGCAGGGAGCCGTCCCGCTCCACGCCGTCGTAAAGCCCGGAACGCAGATCCTCGCGCAGGAGATGGGCCTCATGCTTGAGCCGGGAAATCTCGATGTTGACCACGTTGAGGTCGTGCTCCATGTCCAGGGTGCCGATGACGTCGCCGGCGGTCTTGGTCTGGTCCAGCTTCACGCCCAGCTGGGTGCGCGCCTCGGCCAGGGCGTCGATACCGTCGATGGCGGCGTTGAACTTGACGACCTTTTCGTGCACGGCCGGGACCTGGATGGCGTCCAGGGCCACCGAGGCGTCGTGGTTGAAGCCCGTGCCCCAGGAAACGACGGTGGTCACGGCAACGGCCACGAGCACGTTGGGGATGCGCGGATTGATGCGTTTGAGCACCACCATGATGGCGATGGCCCCCGCCCCCATGGCCAGGGTGGGCCAGTGGGTGTAGTGGAAGGCCCCCTTGACCACGTTGATGATGGTCTCATAGTGGTGTTCGGCCTTGTCCACGTAGACCCCGAACAACTTGGAGAGCTGGGACGAGGCAATGATGATGGCCGCGGCGTTGGTGAAGCCGTTGACCACCGGGTGGGACAGGAAGTTGACCACCAGGCCGAGACGCAGCACCCCCAACAGGAACTGGAACAGCCCCACCATGAAGGCCAGCAGGATGGCGTAGGCGATATAGCCCTCGCCGCCCGCGGTGGCCAGCGGCTCGAGCGAGGCTGCGGTCATGAGGGAGACCACCGCCACGGGCCCGGTTGCCAGCTGGCGGCTGGAACCGAACAGGGCCGCGATGAGCGGCGGCAGAAACGAGGCATAGAGCCCGTAGTACGCGGGCATGCCCGCCAGCTGCGCATAGGCCATGGACTGGGGGATCAGCACCAGGGCCACGGTCAGGCCGGATATGGCGTCCGCGCGAAACGACGCCATATTGTAGCCTTTGAACCAGCCTATGAAGGGGAAAATTCTCGTTAGCATCCAACCAATTCCTCTAATGAGCCTGCAACATCCTCCGGCAGGACCGCATCAATTCCTTGAGCAGGGCGCCGGCGTCATACAGATTGTAGTTTTTGAAGCGCACAAGACCATCTACCATCGTGAACAGGACAAGGGCCGATTTCCTGGCCTCCACGTCCGTCGTGATGGAACCGTCTTCCTGGCCGGTGGCAATGGCCCGCTCGAAGTACCGGGTTATACAATTGTATATCTCTTCGAGATTGGACCGGAACTCGGGATTGGTTTCCGAGAACTTGTACAGGAAGTGGCGGTGCAGCAGGAGGAATTGGTCCTCCATGAGCCCGGCCATGTACAGATAAAAGGAGATCAGTTCTTCCACCATCTCCATTCCGGACTCGAACCCGCGCCCGGAAAGGTATTCGTCGAACTGGCCGACAATGCTTTCCCGGGTCTTGTCCAGAATGGCCAGGAGCAGACGCTCCTTGCTCTTGTAGTGGTAGAAAATGGTTCCCTCGGCAGCGCCTGTAAGCTCGGCAAGCTCATGTACGGAGGTATCCGCGAACCCCTTGTTCGCGAACAGTACCGTGGCCACCTTGAGAATCGCGTCCTTTTTCTTCATGCCTCTCCATCACCTCTTCAAAACTGAGCGCCCACTCAGTTTTTCGAAGAATAGGGTGTGAGCCCGCACAAGTCAAAGAAAACGCCAAAACTGAGCGCCTACTCAGTTTTGAAAATCAAGACGCTGTTTTCATGGAAAAAACGGACGACTGCCGAAGGGTGCGTCGACAAAAATCAGAAAAAAATCACTTCTGTGCCCTGCTCCGCAAAAAAACGCGACAAAGACGAACACAAGCCGTCTTTACCGCGCTTTTTGACCACAGGGGTTGCACCCCCCCCTGACGAGAGCGTTTCCTACTCCTCGCAGTCCTTGTTCTTGCAGGAGCAACCGGCGCAGCCGCAGCTGGTCGGCTTCTTCCCGGAAAGGTTCCGCCAGAGCCGCAGGCCGACATAGACCACGGCCGCAGCCACAATAATGAAAACCAATACGTTGTCCATATATCCTCCTATTCGGCCGGGCCGGACAAGGCGGCCAGCAGCCTGTTCAGGTTCGCGTCGAAATGGGCCGTCACTGCCCCCACGGTCCATGGGCCGTCCAGGGCAAACGGTTGCAGCACCACCACGGCGGCGCCGCACTCCCGGACAGTGGCCGCGATCTCCGGCCGGGGCTCCCAGGCGCAGATGACCGCCTTTGCCCCGCTCTCCCGAAGCGCGCTCCGCAACCGGGCATGGTCCCGCTTAGTCCAACGATACTCCGGAGCGGTCAGATATTCCACCACCTCAAGGCCGAATTCGTCCGTGAGGGAAACGAATTGCCCGGTGAGGGCGACCGCCTCGAACCGCTCCAGCATGCCGAAACGGGTTTCAAACGCGCTGCGCAGCCGGAACAGGGACTGCTTGAGTTCCCTGAGGTTAGCCTCGATCTTGCGGGCTTCCCCCGGATAGAGCCTGGCCATGTCCGCGGCAACGATATCCGCCATGCGCGCGAAGGTTCCCGGGCTATTCCAGACATAGGGGGAAACCGCCCCGGTCCCGGGGGCTTCCATGAGCGGAACGCCGGCACGGGAGCCGTCCAGGGGACGGGTCGCGTCCACCTGGACAATGCGTATGTCCGCACGCCGGGCCCAGGGATACAGGGGATCCTCGGGCCAGGACGCGGTGATGGTCAGCACCGCGTCGGCGCGGGCGGCCAGCGCCCGGAACTCCTCCCAGTGCTTCTTGAAATAGGCGGCATGTCCGCGCATGGCGTATCCCTCGGGAACCGCCCGAAGCACCTCCACCCCGGTCCCCCGAGCCAGGATGCAACCGAGAGCCATGGTCGCATCCTGGGAGGCAAGCATGGCCGATCGGAGGCTACTGTGCAATCGCGCTTGCTCAAGGGGGACTTGCCTGGAGGAGCAGGCCGGGAAAAGACAGACCAGCAGGAAAAGAATCAGGTAATTTCTCATATGGACGCCTCGCGAAAGGAACCGGACAGGGAGCGGACAAGGGCGGTCAAGGCGAAAAAACCGGTAGCCACGAGGATAATGGCCCCGCCGGACGGCACCGGAATCTCGAACTGCATGGGCAGGATCACGCCCAGCACGCAACTGGCCGTGGCAATGAGCACGCTGTAGCAGAAGAATCCGCGCATGGACCGGCTGACGTTGCGCGCGGCCGCCGCCGGGATGATGAACAGGGCCTCCACCAGCACCGCCCCGACGATCTTGAGCGAAGCCACGGTGATGACCGTGATCATGAGGATGAAAATGTAGTCGTACAGCCTGGCGTTGACCCCGCGAACATGGGCCAGGCTGGGATTGAAGCTGGCCAGGAGCATGCGGTTGAACAGCGGCGTGCCCACGAGCAGGCACAGGGCGCAGATGGCCAGGAGCACGTTCATGTCCGTGTCGTTCACCGTCAGCACCGACCCGAACAGGATGTTGTCCAGCACGTGCATGTTCACGCGGCCCGTGACATAGAGCAGCACGCAGGCCCCCAAGGCCAGGGAAATGGACAGGAACACGCCGATGACCGTGTCCTGGGACATGCGCGTGCGGTTGCGCGTGTAGTTCATGAGCAGGCCGAACAGGATGCAGAACCCAAACAGGGAGGCATAGGGCGCGGTGACCGGCTCGCCCAGCAGGATGCCCAGGGCCACGCCCGTGAGTGCGGCCTGGCCCACGGCCTGGGAAAAGAAGGCCAGCCGCTTGGTGACCACCATGGTTCCCACCCCGCCCAGCACCGGGCCGATGAGCAGCGAGCACAGAAGCGCGTTGACCACAAAGGCGTACTGGAAAAACTCCGGTAGGATTCCGGCCTTGCCCATGCCCATGAGGGGCAGCCGGATGGCATTGTAGATCGCTTCCATGAATCAGGCCGCCTTGGCTGTGAAGATGTCCAGAATCTTTTCCGGGGTGAGTTCGGTTTCCGGCGGCCCGGAAAACAGCAATTGCCGGTTGAGGCAGGTGACGCTGTCGGCCATGCCCTTCACCTCGGCCAGGTCGTGATGGACCATGACGATGGTGGTCCCCTGCTCCCGAAGCCGCTGCAGCAGGCCGTGCATGACAACCGCACCCTCCTGGTCCAGCCCGGCGGCTGGCTCGTCCAGCACCAGCAGGGCCGGATGCGGGATCAGGGCCTGGGCCAGAAGCACGCGCTGGCGCTCCCCGCCGGAGAGCGCGCCAAAGGGACGCTCCTCCTTGCCCTGCATGTTCACCTGCTCCAGGGCCCTGCGCACCAGGGAGCGCTTGTCCCGGCGCAGCCCTGCAAAGGCAGGCCTGTCCTGGCAGATCATGGCCATGAAATCGTGCACGGTCATGGGCAGGCTGCGGCCGAAATCCAGGGTCTGGGGCACGTAGCCCGTGACCTGATTGGTCCCCCAGCCGATGCGGATGGAGCCCTCGTGGGGCATCTGTCCGAGCAGAGACCGGATCAGCGAGGTCTTTCCCCCGCCGTTGGGGCCCACCAGGCAATGGATGGTGCCCGGCTGGACAGAGAAGGAAACGCGGTCCAGAACGGAATTGCCCCCAAGCCTGAGGCTCACGTTTTCGAAATGCACGGACGGCCCCACGGCCAGGAACTCGCTGACGGTCATGACGGATCCCCCTGTTTCAATGAGTGGGCCTCCAGCAGGGCCGAAGTCAGGGCCTCCAGATTGGCGCGGATGCCCTTCTCGAAATCGTCCGGCGCATACGTACCGCCCGTGAGATGGGAAAGATGCCGGATGCGCACCCCGGTTTCGGCGTGGATGGTCTCCACGTACTTGTCCGGAAAATCCATTTCCGTGAAGATCACGTCCACGCCCAGCCTGCGGATCTCCTTGATGGTCTCGGCCAACTGGCTGGCCGAAGGCTTGAGCCCATGCCCCGGCTCGATGACCGCCGTGACCTGGAGGCCGAATTCCTGTAGCAGGTAGTCGTAGCCGCCGTGGATGGTGGCGCAGCGGAAGTCCAACTCGGGCAGGTCCGCCACCCGGCGCATGTATTCGGCCTTCATGCGCCGCAGCCTGCGCACGTAGTCGCGGGTGTTTTTGCGGTACAGCCCGGCATGCTCCGGGTCGATCTCCTGCAGCCGGGAGGAGATGGTGAATATCTGGCGGATGGAGGCGGTCACGGAAACAAAGGTGTGCGGATTGACCGTCTTGCGGCCGTCCAGGGTGCCCGCCACCGGGATGAGCGAAACATCCCTGTTGGCCTGAATCACGGGAAGCTTCCCCTTCATGCCCGAGGCCTCCAGGATTTCGAAGGCGAACTCGTCGTGGCCCACGCCGTTGACCACCAGGACGTCCAGGTCCATGCAGCGCTTGATGTCCGCAGGCTGCGGCCGGTAGTTGTGGGGGTTGAATCCCTCGCCGATGAGCGGCACGACCTCGGCGGCGTCGCCCACGATGTTGGCCGTGTAGCTGTAATAGGGATGCAGGGTGACCCCGATGCGCAGCCTGTCCTGGGCCCGGGCGCCCCCGGCCAGCAGGCAGGCCAGCACCAGGGCGAACACGAATTTCCTGATCATGAAACAACTTCTCCCTTGACCCGTTCGATCTCGTCCCCGCCCTTGAACGCCACTACCTCTTTCCACCCCGCGGCGATCAGGGCCTGGTCCTTGATCACGGCGGGAAAGCCGCCCCTGTGCGAGGCCTGATACCAGACTTCGAACCGGCCGTGTCCGGGCTCGGCAGCGCCATGACCCCGTCCCGCGGAATGATCGTGCCGCATGACCAGCAAAAAGGATCCCGAACGCTCGCGCTGCTGCGGAACGCCCAGGTACAGGGCCAGATCCAGGTCCGGGGACTCCGGAACCCGGCGCGTCCAGACCATCCTGCCCTGCCGCCGCCATGCGGCGTCCCGGGCAAAGGGAGGCATGAACAGGTCCTCCATTTCGGAAATATCCATCCATCCGCCGTCGCCGTCCTCATGCACGGCGTCGATCTCCACGGCGGCGGTATACAGGGCGTTGAAGGTGCCCAGCTCCTCGGGGTTGAGGGCGGTGAAGGCGTTCATCTGCCACGGCAACAGCTCGGCCGTGCGCGCGCCCCGGTCACGAAGCCCCATCCCCAGGGCGCAGGCGACAACGACCACCACGGCGGCGACCGCCAGCCACAGGGTCTCGTTGCCGCCGCCCGCCGGGCGAACCAGCTCCTCCCGGATGGGATGGATGTCTTCGAGCCGCCGCCCCTGGATCATACGGCCACCTTCAGATCCCGCATGGAATCGATATAGCCCTTGATGGTGTCCTGGATATCCAGGAAGGCCTCCACAATGCGCGGGTCGAACTGGGTCCCGGCGCAACGGGCCACCTCGTCGGCCGCCTTGCCGAAATCCATTGCCGGCCTGTACGGCCTGGTCTGGAGCATGGCCGAAAGGCTGTCGGCCACGGCGATGATGCGCGCGCCCAGGGGGATCCTGGTGCCCCGCAGACCGTGGGGATAGCCGGTCCCGTCGTAGCGCTCGTGGTGATGCAGCACCATCTTGGCGATGCCGTCGTTGCCCATGAGCGTGGTCAGGGGCCCGATGATCTCCGCCCCCATCTGAGGGTGCGTCTTGATGACTTTGTACTCGGCGTCCGTGAGCGGGCCGCTCTTTTTCAGGATTGCGTCGGATATGCCGATCTTGCCGATGTCGTGCAGGTGCCCCGCGATATGCAGGATATCCGCCTGGCTGGCGCTGAGCCCCACCTGCTGGCCTATGGCCTGGGAGACCACGGCCACCTCCTCGGAATGGGAGCGCGTGCAGTGATCCTTGGCGTCGATGGCGTTGCCGAGGGATTCGGCGAAAACGTGGATAGTGAGGCGGACGGCATCGACAACCTGAAATCCGCACATTTCCTCAAGCTTCATTTGGGTATCGGCCAGCAACGGTTTCCCCTCTCTGCTTTCCCCTCGGGCGGCGGGCCCGAAGGCCCGCCGCTGACGGAGAGTGCTATGGTGTCGATAACACTGATGCGAGCTATTTCATGTCCACGGCCTTGACCCAGATCACGGCGTCCTGGGACAGTTCCTTGCCCTTGTATTCCTTGTCCGGACCGACGCCCAGAGCGGCAAAGCCCCACCAGCCCGCCTTGGGAACGCCAAAGGTGATGTAGCCGTTTGCGTCGGTGAAGATGGTCTGGGTCACAAAGGAATCCTGCGGGTAGTCCACGGAGGATGCGGCGGGCATGGAGTTGGACTTCATGTCCGGCATGTGGCTCATGTATTCCACTTCCACCTCGGCGCCGGCCACGGGCTTGCCCTGGGAAAGCACCTGGGCCTTGAACACGTTGCCGGTCCACATGCCGTAGGGTTTGATCAGGGGAACGATCTCGCAGGGGAGTCCCACGGGTTCGGCCCAGTTGCCCGGGATGCCGCCCACGTTGGCGATGAGCTTGGTGACCTGCTGCATGTAGACGCCTTCTTCCTCTTCAAAGTAGTAGCCCGGCACGAACACGAAGGTGTAGTCGCCCATGGAGCGAACTTCCTTCTTGGGCAGCAGCGCGGAAAAGGCCTTGTTCTTGGATTCGGGGTTCTTCCACTCGATCTCCTTCACATACTTCATGAGGTCGATCTTCTTGGCCTTGGCGTCACCACGCTGGTACATGGCGTAAAATTCCTTCACGCCGCCCATGTCCATGGTGTGGCCCGCTTCGGCCGGATGGGTGAAAACCATGCGGAAGTCCATGTCGCCGCCCTTTTCCATGGCGATTTCCGGGGTATAGACCATCATGAAGTGCGCGGATGCCGGAATGGACATGGCCAGGACCGCCAGCAGGGCAAAGGCGGCAAGGATAGCTTTTTTCATTGTTCAATTCTCCTGAGACTGAGGTTGATTATTGATTTCATCTGCCACATGGTAAAAAGGGGCCGGCCCGCCCGGCCCCTCTTCGACAGAGGTCTGCACAGATTTATTCCACGATGTCGGCGCCGTTGATCTCCACCTTGTGGCCTTCACCGGCGTCGAAGAGAACCATGTAGGCGCCCTGAGGCTTGCTGAAGCTGAACTCGCTGTCCGCGTTCATCTGCCCTTCCTGCAGGACCTTGCCCGCGCCGTCCTTGACGTACATCTTCACGCCCGAGGCCGAGGAGCCGTCCGAGAACCCGCCTTCGCAGGACACGGTGCCGTCGCCGTTGTCGAAGCAATCGCACAGGGGGCTGTGGGCAAATGCCGTTGCGGCAAGGCACAGCAGGGCCAGGGTCAGCGTCAGGGTCATCAGTTTCTTCATTTAATTCGTTCCTCCTTCAAGACAATTCGTGTTGGTTGATTGACATGTTTCCTTCTTGGCCTCCCGGTACGGGATCATGGCCATGACAATGGTGGCCGCCACGCACAGGCCGTAGAAGGCCCACATGGCCTGGAACCCGGTCAGCCCCAGCAGGGTGCCGCCCGTGAACACCAGGGTGGCGATCCCGAGCCCCAGGGTCGTCTGGTACACGATGGAGAACAGCATCCACTTGGTGGAGTTGGACTGCATGCGCACCATGATGGACGTGGGGATGCAGGGCGGGTACAGGGCCATGAACAGCATCAGGGCCAGGGCGTGCAGGGCCGTGAATCCGGCTTCGCCCGACTTCATGCTCTCCTGGACGGACTGGTCGGAACCGTCCAGCCCGTAGATGGAGCCCAGGGTGGCCGCGCTGTTTTCCTTGGCCGCAAAGGCCGAGAGCAACGCGATGTTGATGCGCCAGTTGAACCCGGCGTATTGGGTCACCGGCTCCAGCGCGTGGCCGAGCACGCCCAGGAAGCTGGACTCGAACCGCTCGGCGCGGATTTCGCGGCGCAGCTTCTTGCGCGTTTTGACCACGTTCTTGAGCGCCTTGTTCAGCTTCTTGCCGTCCGCGCCCTTGCGTTTGACCACGGAATAGAACACGGGGTTGGCCGTTTCGAACCGCTGGTTGATTTTCGCGGACTCTTCCTTGTCGGTCACGCCCCGCTTGGCGTCCTTGAGGTCCTCCTCGAAGAGGATCAGGGCCGTGACGTCGGAGGCGGCAAGGGTTCCCTTGTAGGAAGTCTTGTCCACAACCTTCATGAACTTGCTCACGGCCGCGTCGCGCTTGGCCTCGTAGAAGGCCATGCGTTCCTTGCCCACGCCAGGGAAGTTGATGAGCACGAAGATGACCACGGCCACGGCAACCACCACGGTGACGATCTTCTTGACGAAGAGCCAGATGCGCTCGATGGCGCGGCGCAGCACGCCGTCGACGGTGGGCAGGTGGTACGGAGGCATCTCCATGATAAACGGCGCGCTCTCGCGCTTGCTCAAAACGGTGAGCGACAGGGCCTTGGCCACGGGCAGGGCCATGAACAGGGTCACCGTGGCGATGAAGAACAGGGCCAGCCCGGCCTGGTCCGCGAAATAGGCGCCGATGAGGATGAGGTACAGGGGCACCTTGGCCAGGCAGTTCATCATGGGCACCACCAGGATGGTGGCCAGGCGCGCCCGCTCGTCGGGAATGGCCTTGGTGGCCATGACGCCGGGGATGGCGCAGCCGCCCACATAGACCCCGCCCAGGATGAGCGGCAGCGTGGACTGGCCGTGCAGCCCGAACCGCCGGAACAGGCGGTCCAGGATAAAGGCCATGCGCGGCATGTATCCGCTGTCCTCCAGCACCGCGATGAGAGCGAAGAGCAGGAAGAAGATGGGCAGGTAGTTCAGAATGGCCGTGGTGCTCTTGACCACCCAGACGCCCAGGGAGCGCAGCAGCGGCTCGCCCAGAAAATCGGGCGGCGGCAGGATGCCCGCCGTAAAGGATTCGATGCCGCCCCACACGGGCCAGACCTTCACGGCCACCCAGCCGCCGAAAACAATGGACACCTCGTAGAGCACCAGCAGGATGGCGATGAGGATGAGGGGCCCAAAAAAGCGGTTGCAGACGTACCTGTCGGCCAGGTCGGACAGGGTCTTGCGCTTTTCCGAGGGAGCCTTGACGAACTGCTTGGCGATCTCGGCGCAGGCGCGGTGCCGGGCAAAGGCGATGTGCCGCTCGGCCGGGAGATCCGCCTCCCGCTGAAATTCGTCCCGAAGCCCGTCCACGGCCGTGAACACGGCGGAGGCGTCGGCATGGTACTTCTTGACCAACTCGCGGGCCTCGCTGTCGTTTTCCAGCAGCTTCAGCGCCAACCAGCGGGCCGGATAGGCGGAGGCCATGCGGTGGTCCTCGGCGACGCTTTCCCCGAGCCTTTCGATGAACGGCTCCAGCGCGCCATAGTCCACGACAAAAGTACGGCTTCCGGAACCATCCGCAGTCTCGGAAACAGCCCGCTTGATGGCGTCGCCGCCCACGCCCTTCTTGCCGGTGGTGGGCACCACGGGTACGCCCAGGTGCTCGGCCATGCCCTTGTAGTCGACCCGGATGCCGCGGCGTTCGGCCACGTCCATCATGTTCAGGTCGACGATGGTGGGCACTTCCATTTCCAGCAGCTGCAGGGTGAGGTACAGGTTGCGCTTCAGATTGGAAGCGTCCACCACGTCAACTATCACGCCCGGCTTGTCGTGCAGGATGAAATCGCGCGCCACCCGCTCCTCCATGGAATAGGAGGTCAGGCTGTAGGTGCCGGGAAGGTCCACCAGCTCCACGCGGGTGTCGCCCATCCGAAACTGGCCGGTCTTCTTTTCCACGGTGACGCCGGGGTAGTTGGCCACATGCTGGCGCGCGCCGGTAAGCATGTTGAACACCGTGGACTTGCCGCAGTTGGGCTGCCCGGCCATGGCCACCAGGAGATTCGTGCGTCCCATCTACTCGACCTCCACGTGGCGGGCTTCCTCGTGCCGGATGCTGACGTGGTAGCCGTCCAGCTCCAGTTCCACGGGATCCACCAGCGGCGCGTTGCGCACGATGCTGATCTCCACGCCCGGATAAAAACCCAGGTCCATGAGCCGCTGCCCCAGCTCCCCGCCCACGGCGAGATCCTTCATGACGCAGGTGGCGCCGGGGGTCATTTCATCAAGGGTCATTTGCGTTTCCTTTTCCTTGTCGAATGGTCGATGCCGGCCCGGCATGTCCGCCGGGCCGCAATAAATATTTCGTGTGGTATTCTTGGATGATTATGGGCGAAAGCCGGGGCTAGGCCACCAGCACCTTGCCGGCGATGCCGCGCTCCACCATGATGCGTCCTTCCCCCACGGAGACGATCATGGGACCGCCGCCGTTGTTGAGGACATCAACGGCAGTGCCGGGGATCAGCCCCATGGATTCGAGTCTGACCCTGGCCTTGTACCCGGCGTCCACGGCAACGATAAAGGCGGTTTCGCCAACGGCAACGGTATTCAGCGTTCTTGTGCTGTTCATGTTTCTCCCCTCCAGGACTTGTCATTCGAACCACATGTTGATAATGAATTTCGCTATCATAAATAGGCGGGAGATCATGCAGTGTCAAAGAAAATCTCTTGCTGCAAATGATTTGCAACTACGGCGGAAGTGACGGCAAAAACAGCGACATACATGAGAACGACTTTCAATATCCGCAGCGACAGCGGCAAAAACCGTCATTCCCATTCTCAATATTGATGAAAAAGAATCTCAACGAACCGAAAAAAACAACCCACAGAAAATGCACATGAACGAAACCACCAGAACCTTCCAGGACTACCTGAAGGCCAACCGGCTGAAACTCACCAGCCAGCGCAAGCTCATCCTGGATGTCTTCATCAGCATGGGGAGCCGCGTCACGGCGGACGAACTGTTCAAGGAAGTCGCAGAACTGGACGACGGCATCAGCCTTTCCACGGTCTACCGCACCGTCAAGCACCTGCTGCAATCCGGGCTGGCGCGCTGCGCGCATTACGGCGACGGCACCACGCGCTACGAGCCCGCCGAGGGGCAGACCAGCTACCTGATCTGCGACAACTGCGGCAAGAAGATCCCCCTCGCCAACCCCTACCTGGAATGCATGCACGCCGAGGCGGCGCGGCAGGAGGGGTTCCGCATGTTCCAATGTCGAGTGACCATACACGGCCTGTGCCACGAATGCCTGACCAAACATGAAACCGAAAGGAGACTGTCTTGACCCCCTCAGCACCACCAACAAGGGAGCCCTGCTCCTGCTCGCCCTGCTGCTCTGCATGGGCTTTGCCCACCAGGCCGACGCCCATTCCCTGTACATCCAGGCGGCGCGCCCCCATGTATCCAACGGCAAGGCCTCGCCCCTGTTCTTCTGCTACGGCCACCACCTCCCGGTGGACGACGCCATCCGCAGCGAAAAGCTCAAGAACGTGCAGGTGCGCAAGCCCGACGGCAGCATCGTGGAAATCAAGCTGCGCAAGGAAAAATCCCTGCATTCCTATCTGGTGGAATACGACATGCCCGGCACCTTCGCGCTCATGGCCGAAACCACCCCCGGGTACTTCACCAAATGGAAGGACGCCAAGGGCCGCGATCGCCATTCCATCAAGCCGCTTTCCGCAGTCGCAGACAAGGCCTCGGCCATCGACATGAGCGTCTTCAGCAGGCAGTGGACCAAGACCTACGTGACCTGCGACGCGCCCTCCGAACAGTTCCCCGCCGCCCTGGGCCTGCCCCTAGAGCTGGTTCCCGCCAGGGATCCGTCCACCTGGAAACAGGGCGACACCGTGGAGTTCACGATCCAGCGCTATGGCCGCCCCTACACGGGCCCCGGCGAATGGGACGCCTCCTACATGGGCTACTCCACCCAGGCCGAGGACATGTTCATCCAGAAAACGCCGGTCAAGGACGGCGTGGTGCGCTTCAAGCTGGCGACCACGGGACGCTGGTTCGTGCGTTTCGCCATCAAGACCGACGCGCCCGAAAACAAGAAGAGCGAATACCTGACCCAGAAGCTGACCACCACCATGGTCTTCGAGGTTCCCAACGAACGCCGCAAGCCCAAGGTGGATTCGCATTAAGACCTGATCTTCGAGGGGAACCACAGAAAAAGGGGGCCCCTCGAGCCATCCATCCAGAACTTCTTCCTTCAATAAAGGCCCCAGGAAGGGTACGGATACCAGGAGTAAAAAAAGGGCTGTCCCGACGTGTATTTAACATACACGAGGGGCAGCCCCTTTTTGCCACGGCGAAGGAGACGTGCCCTTATTGGCGGCCTTTGCGCATGCATTCGGGACACACGCCAAACAACAGCATGCGATGGCTTTCCAGCTCGAACCCGTTTTCCCGGGCCAGTTCCTCCTGGCGCTTCTCGATGTCGCTGTCCATGATCTCCACCTTGCGGTTGCACTCGGTGCAGATGAGATGATCGTGGTGCCGGTGCCCGTAGCTGTGCTCATAGATGGCCACCCCGCCGCCCGGATCAAAGGCGTCGGCCAGCCCGGAATCCGTCAGCAGTTTCAACGTGCGGTAGACCGTGGCCAGACCGATGGCGGAATCGCGCCGCCGCACCTTGTTGAACAGGTCCTCTGAAGTGAAGTGCCCTTCCTCGCCCAGAAAGGCGTCCACAATCAGCGCGCGCTGGGGCGTCATGCTCAACCCGTTGTCGCGCAGGTAGTCCATGAAGACTTCGTGTGCCGGTTTCATTTTCTTTCCTTTTCTGGAGTGTATGACGTGAATATCAGAACCCGACCGCCTGCAGAAAACGCTGCGCGGCCACGCCCTTGGCTATGTGCTTTCGTGTTTCCTCGGAAAGCTCCATGCGTCCCGAGACATCGAGAGGACGGCTGTCGTAGGCGTTCCGCAGCACCGTCTCGAACTGCTCCCGGAGACGGGAAAACGACTCCTCGATTTCCGGGTATTGCCCGTTCTCGCGCCAGGGAAGGCACAGGGTGTCCGAAATCTCTCCGGTCTTGTGGTTGGGGGTCATGAGCCGGTAGCCCTGCCCGGTTCCGCCCGTGCGCTCGCACTGGCCCGGATAGCAGTAGGACCGCCAGCCGTCCGCAGGGCGCTCTATGCTGCTGTCCATGACCACCTGGGGCAGGGCCAGATCCCGCTCGAAATCCTCCAGCCGGATGGTGTAGCTGAGCACGGGCCTGTGGTTGCCCCGTTTCTTGGTCACGGTCCATTCGATGATCATGGTTCACCTCCTCAACGGATATCGACAATATCGCCAAACGGCGGCGCACTGCCCGCCCCGCCCATGCGCGCCCAGAGCACCGGATATTCGGGTTCCTGCTCCGGGAAGCTCCGGCACTCCATGTCGCTCAGGTACACCAGGCAGGACGGGTTGCAGGCGTGGTCGCGCACCCAGCGAAACACGGGCCGGAAGTCCGTGCCGCCCCCGCCCGAGGGAGTGAGGCGCAGGGGCAGCTCGTCCCGCCGGAAGACCTGTTCGCCCGTGACCTCCCGGTCGCACCAGACCACCCGCACCGTGGTGTCGAACTGCTCCAGCACCGCCGAAAGCTCGGCCGAGAACTGGTCCAGCTCTCCGGGAGCAATGCTTCCCGACGTGTCCACGGCAATGACCACCTCGGGCAGCTCGCGCTGCGCCAGGCTGGGCAGAAAAATATTCATGTGCACAAAGCGCCGGTTGGGAGGAATCCAGGCGTAATCGTTGCGGGCGTGGGTGTTGATGAACCGCTCCAGCAGGGCCCGCCAGTCCAGCTTGGGGTGCAGCACCCGTTCCACCAGACGTTCCAGGCCGCCGGGCAGATCGCCCGAATCCCGGGTCTGGTTCACGGCCTGCGCCAGGGCGATGCGCCACTGCTCATCGGTTTCGTCCCCGCCCTCGGGGCTGGAGCCGTCCTCGTCCCCGGCATCGCGCACCTCGCCGCTGCCGCCGGGATCGCCGGAGCCGTTCTCCGCTTCGTCCCCGGATTGTTCGGCCTCGCCGCCGCTCTCGGAATCCTCGCCCTGGCCCTGTTCCTCGGCATTGTCCGTTCCCGAGGCCTCTCGCTCGTCCTCGCCCTGCTGCCCGGATTCGCCCGCCGTGCCCTTGAGGCCCTGCGGGTCCATCTCGCCCTTTTCCGGACCGTCGCCCCCCTCGCTGATCATGCCGTCGCCCCCCTGCAGGGAGGCCAGCTCCGAATAGATCTCGTCGGCGGTCAGGCCGTGGTATTTGGGATCATCCAGATACCCCGGCGGCAGGGTCAACCCGGCGTCCACGAGAATCCAGTTGATGGCGTGGTCGCAGGCCATATTCCACAAGTCGTGATCCCGGCCCTTGCGCCGCTTGTGGTGCTGGCAGGCCGGATGCATGACCGTATGGGCAAGCAGCCCCTTGGCCGCCTCGTCCGAAAGCCCGGCCACGTAATGGGGGTTGAAGCCCAGCACTCGGCCGTTGGTCCAGGCAGTGCGGCAGGCATGGTCCACTGCGGGCTCCATGCGCAGGCACAGGGAACCGAAGAACGGCTGTTCCAGCAGCAGCGACACGCGCGCCTTGAGCAGCTTGTGGCGGGCATAGTCGGTCATGGCTAGAAGAGAACCGCCGAGTTGTCCGCGGCCCAGCGGGTGAAGGCCGGGGAATCCACCATGGCGCGGTCCGTGCGCACGGAATCGCGCACCAGAAGCACGCCGAACTCCGAGGGCAGGCGCGAGGCATACGCAATGATGCTCTCGGCCGTGTCCCGGGCCGCCTTTCGGGCCAGCAGCTCGCACAGGGCGTAGATGGTGGCGGGATCCTCGGGCACGGCAGCGGAGGCGGGGTCGTCCAGAATACGGTCGGGATCGGGAAGTTCGCGAAACACCTTGCAGAAACCGGTGAACTCAGCAGCCGCTCCCTCGCCCACGGCGCCGCGCACCAGGTCATGTTCGATGGCCGGACGCGGGCTTCCCGCGAGCATGCGGCCCACGAACTCCCAGGAGCGCGGGGACGGAAACGCCTTTTCGCTGCCCTGGGGATCAAAGCTGTGCAGCAGGTTGGGCCGGAAACGAATGAAGGCGGCCAGTTCCGAAGGGAAAGCCTGGTTCCCGGCCCATTCCAGCCAGTCCTCGGTGTTGACCTCGAAATCCAGGTGCACGAAGCGGTTGGCCAGGGCCGAAGGCATGCGATGGGTCACGGCCCTGTCGGTCTCGCGGTTGCCTGCGGCCACCACGGTCCAGCCCTCGGGCAACTCGTATTCCCCCACCTTGCGGTCCAGCACCAGTTGGTAGCAGGCGGCCTGCACCAAGGGCGGGGCGGCGTTCAGCTCGTCGAGGAACAGGACGCCCCTGCCGGATTGCGGCAAAAACGAGGGAGGACACCAGCGCGCCGTGCCCTGCTCTATGGTGGGCAGGCCCCGCAGGTCCACGGGGTCCAGAAGCACGGCCCGGATATCCACCAGTTCCAGGCCCATGTCGGCGGCGGCCCGTGCCACCACCTGGCTCTTGCCCACGCCCGGCGGCCCCCAGATGAACACGGGCTGCCCCACCGGGATGAGGGATTGAAGCGCTTCGGCTATATGTTTCGGTCTCATGTGTTTCTCTCTTGTGCTCCATGCCGAGAAACGCGGCCAACAAGGCTGCATTTCTCCGCAAGCAGGCGAAAGGGGAAAACCCGATTCGCAATTTTGATTCTCATTCTCAATGATGGGTTAAAAAATATATGCCTGTACCCGGCATACGCTTTCCATTCAAATCCAGGACAATACCTCCCGCACCGAAAACTCTTCGGGCGGCGCAACGGATGCCCGCTTCGGATCCTGCCGCGTCCTATCCCTGGACTGAGTTGATATTGATTTTCCTTATCGACGTCAACCCTGAGAAGCTCAAACACTTTCTGAAATCTCTGAAGAAGAAACCACCAGGCTCATTGCCCTGCCATGGCAAGACAATTCATCGCAAACCTGCGGCCTGCCGGGCATGAAAAAAGGCTCCGGTTTGCACCGGAGCCTTCTATTTTCAAAATAGTGGAGCTGGAAAGTACAGGCGCTCTACCGGAAAGCAAAACGATATTCTGAATATCGGCAATGCCCTTCACCCTTATCCAGTCAATCCTCTGGATTTCTATTAATAACAGGTCAGAAAAAATATGACCGGTGGAGAGCCATGGTGGGAAATGGCCAACAAACCAATATGCCGTTTGGTCTATTGTCATTATGCCATTGCGATATCAAGAAAACAAACATTCCTTAGCTAAAAAATGCCCACTCCATGTTGCTTTTCCCAGATATAATCTTCAATACGTTTTCCAAATTTTATACGAATAGACCGAAAATACTTTCCTGGCTCAAAGATCTCCCCGTCATCAATTCGACATTGGGATATTTCAAGCACACCTTGCCCACACATGACATGGGTACATCCGCTATCCCTATCATTCAAAAGGACCCTGCCTGGAGCCCCCTTATCGTTAGTATTTTCCAGATGGACACGTGATTTTAAAATATACAGTCGCTTTAAAAGTCCCTCTTCTACTATATACGTATACGCTCCAGAAAATGGATGCGAAGAAGCTCTTATCAGTCTGTCAACTTCAACAGCCGAGGCCTCCCACTGAATAAAGCTATCCTCGGGAGTTCTTGGGTAACATCTAAAACCATCGCTTCCATCACAGGACGCAAACTTGACTTGATAGTGCGGATCTTGCTCAAGCAGTTCGGTCGAGCGACAAAATAGCATTGGGATGGTTTCTTTAGACCAATTATATATTTCTCCAATTGTTGTTGTACCGGTTATCGACTGTCTGGCCTGTGCAATAACTCGCCCGCAATCGAGCTGCCCGCCTTCCATCAAATGCACGCTTAAAAAAACGTCCTTCTCTCCGGAAAGAAGAGCCCAATTGGGGCATGCATTTCCTCTATAATTGGGCAGATCACCAAAATGAGCATTGAGTATTCCAATTCGAAAACGGTTTATGATCTTTGTTGTAATAACACTTACCCAGTTGACGCTAATGGCCATATCGGCCTCTTTCATTGACGAAAGAGTCTCGTAAAGTATTTGTTCCTTGTGCGACAAATCTTGAAATTCACAACCGATTTTCTCTGCAAGATCACAAAAATCGTGCTCGTTGATATCGTATTCAGGGGCAGCCTTCGAGGTAATTATAGCTGTGATATTATGACCCTTTTCTTTGAGAGCCAATATCGCATCATACAGATTTCGGGTTCTCCCTATCGCAACTATATTCATATCTCCTGCTCCACAATTTGGCTAATTGTTTTTTCTCCTTGTATGCGCTCAATCATGTCCTCAAAAAAAGACAAGGTCCCTTTTCCCTTTTTTTGATACTTAAGTATGAACTTCCTATCCCACTCGAATATCGGTTTTTTTTCTTTCAGCCGGACATATTCATCGAATGATGAAATATTCAACGCAACATGGACAGGGTGGAAATCGTAAATCTTCAGCCCTTCACAATGATGTTTTTGGTCCCTAAAGCTAAATCCAGTATAATCATTAAGCATCTCAATATCGTCTTCCCAGAAATAAGGAACACGGCGTATTTTCTTCTCCCCATATCCCATTGGGATTAAAACACTTAAATTAGAATGATACGGGAGAAACAATGAGACATCAACAGATATGCCGTATTTAGAGGTAGCCCTATCCAGAACCGGAGATGATTGATACAGCCCGTGGGTACGCATGATACTACTATCAGGGAAAAGGCTTGTAATATGATCAAGGACCATATCAACAGATGACCCATGAGAACTACCGTCCAAAAAGTTTGGGTGTATTCCAACCTCAAAGCAGGAGCGCCCATTCAAATCATCAACCACAGCACTTTTATGAGTCGCAAACCATGTTGCTCTTTTGTCAGCCTGCACAAGCAGGCTTGAAACATAGTCCAGAGTATCGTCAGAACACCAATCTATGTCGAGCGTCAAATGATGTCCTGCCATTATCCTACATCTCCACTTTTATAAAATGACATAATTTCAAATGTTACAGTATGGCTTGCATTCAATCCAAGGAACTGCTGGTCGAACTTATCTCGCTGTTTCCTATACCGGAAAAACCTTGCTGTCCTGACCACCGTTCCACATCCATTTGGAAGATATTTCCCCACAATCTTCTTCCATCTGGGGGCCTTGGCTGCGATAGAACTATAATTTCAAAATCTCTATTTCCAGCCCCCGCATTTAAAATCTCATCGGGGGCATATTGACGGACAATATTACACTTTTCACCTCTTGAGACAATACCATTTAAGACACCACAACCACCTGTAATCAAACAAATAAACATACCCAACAACACCACACGAGCCTTTAAAAAAGAGGGATGGATCAAAAAATGACCAACCCAATCCGCAATTCAAAACCAAACAAAAAATGATCCAAAAAAAAGGCTTATCTGTAAAACAGATAAGCCTTTAATATTCTAATGGTGGAGCTGGAGGGAATTGAACCCACGACCTCTTGAATGCCATTCAAGCGCTCTCCCAACTGAGCTACAGCCCCACGTCGTTGGGAAGGAAGTAAATATTCCAAGCCGGGCCGGCTTGTCAAACGGAAAATTACTTTTTCTCGTCCCACAGGCCGCGGTCGCTCCCGATCTCGGGCGGACCTTCGCCCGCCTGCCTGCGGCCCTTCACATAGGACTTCCAGCCCGGGCACCACTTGGTATGCCAGGTCCAGAACCAGCCCAGCAGCGAATAGGGATCATTCTTGGCGAACTTGTGAAACCTGCATACTTCGCAGGGGGAATGTGGTCTATCGGCCATGTTCGTCTCCTTGTTCGTCAACGCGACAGCCCGCTACCCATACCTTTCTCGCCCGCAGGTTTCAATACAATCCGGCCGCCTACAGCTCGCTCAGAAACATGGGATGCTTGCCTCCGCCCGCCTCGAACCCCATGCTTTCGTAAAAGCCCACGGCCGAATCATAGGCGATGAGCGCCTTGCGGTGCAGGTGGGCGTAGCCGTCGAGCATCCTGCGCATGAGCCCGCGCCCCACGCCCTGCTGCTGGTAGTCGGGGTGGACCAGCATGTACTGGAAATAGGCGTTCATGACCCCGTCGGACAGGGAATTGAGCAGCCCGACGAGCCTGCCCTCATGCCAGGCCGTGCAGACCCGGTGGGAATTACGCATGGCCGTGCAGAGCAGGTCCGGGTACCGCCCGGACTCCCAGTCCACAGACAAGAACAGACTCTCCAGCTCGGCTGGAGTCAGATCCTTGGTTTCGCTGTACTTGATATCCATAGGGAACCTCCTTGTGCGACCGGTATAAGCACCTCCCAATCAATATCTCCAGTATCTATTTTTAGAGCGATTAATATTTTTCAAATATCAATAAGCAGTAAAAGAAACCCGGCTTTGGCCGGGTTTCTTGATCCGAAAGGGAATCACTTCTTGGGAATGAAGGTGATGCCGGTGGAAGCCGGGCGCTTGAGCACCCGGACCTTGCGCACGTAGTCCATGAAGGCCTGGGCGTCCACGAATCCGGTGTCGCACCGGTAGCCCGCAGCCTTCTTGAGCACCTCGTAGCCGTCGCCGCCTTCCGCGATGTACGCGTTGGTCACCACTCGGTAGGCGGCGTCATCCTTGAGGGGCTGCCATGCCCCGTCCTTGTTCACTTCGACGCTCGTCACGCGACTGCCTTCGGGCCTGTTCATGTCCACGGTGTACCGGGCTCCCGCCACATAGGAAAAGGCCCCGCCGCCACGGGTTGCGCCGGTCTCCAACGCCGCACGGAACTCCGCCCCGGTCAGCCCCAGCACCGCAAGGGTGTTGCCGAAGGGCATGAGCGTATAGGCCGTGCCCACGGTGATCTTGCCCTGTGGCACGTCGACGCGCACGCCGCCGGCGTTCTGCAGGGCCATGTCCACCTTCATGCCCACGGAATTGACCTTCCAGAGCATGGAATCGCAGACCAGGGGCGCGATATAGCTGCCCTGGGGCATGGACAGGCCGTCCGTGTTCACGCCGGGGACCCGGATATGCGGCAGGCTTTCGGCGGCCTCGCCGATGACCTCGGAACGCATGGCCTCGATGCCCGCTTTGTACGGAGCCAGCAGCTCGACGGCCGCCTTGTCCGAAGCCACCACCTCGGCCACGGGGCTGGCGGCAATGATGTCGTAAACCTTCTGGCGCTCGGCCCCTTCAAGCTCGACCTTCTGGCCTTCGGCGTTCTTGCGACGAAAGGAGTCGGAAAGCAGCAGCACGGCATTGCCGCCGCACCGGGTCACATGGCCCTTGCCGTCGAAGACCAGATCCAGCACGCCCACGGCCTTGGCCCATTCCCAGGAGGTGACCACATAGACGTCGTTGCCGTCCGAGCCCTTGACCACGGTGGGGTACAGGCCGCTGCCGCGCAACCCCAGGGCCGCGAGGTCGTCCACGCCGTCCAGCAGGGAGTGGGAATGGCCGCCCACGATCACGTCGATGCCGGGGACCTCCCTGGCCAGGGCCAGGTCCCTGTCATAGCCCAGGTGGGTCAGGGCGATGATCTTGTCGATGCCCTTGCCCTCCAGCTCGGCCACGTATTTCCTGGCGGTGGCCGCCTCGTCCGCAAAGCTCACCGGGGCCGGGCTGGAGACCACGGCGGTATCCTTGAGGGTCAGCCCGATGACGCCGACCTTTTCACCGTTGTATTCAAGAATGGTATAGGGCCTGACCTCGGCCTTGAGCTTCTTGACCGCATCCGTGTTGGCGTTGGCGGAAAGCAGCGGGAACCTGGCATAGCCCAGAAAATCGGCCAGCACCTGGGGGCCCTTGTCGAACTCGTGGTTGCCCAGCACCATGGCGTCGAACCCGAGCAGGTTCATGAACTCCATCTCTGGCTTGCCCTTGTACTTGGTGAAATAGAGGGTGCCCTGCACGGCGTCGCCCGCATGCAGCAGGGCCACGTTCTTCCTGTTCGCGCGGACCTGGTCCACCTTGGCCTTCAGCCGGTCCCAGCCGCCAAGGTTCACGTAGGTCCCCTCCCCGCCAAAGGAGAGCTTGCCCGGGCAGGCCTCCAGATGGGAATGGATATCGTTGACATGGACAATGGTCATCTCGAAGGCCTGAGCGCCCAGGCTCGCCAGAAGCACCATGCACAAGGCCAGGGCCAGCAGTACTGTTTTCCTCATTCGTATCTCCTTGATCCGCAGTTCTATACCGGAAACAGATTTCTGCATCTCCCATACCCCGAAAAAAGCGGCCGGGGCAACCGAATCCTTGCCCAGCCGACTCCAATGCCCCGTCCCGTGGGCGCACCGTTTCAAATCGCTTTTCCAATAACTGCATTCGTGCTAACCGAAACCATGCTTCGAAAGTGCCCAAACACACCGAAAGCGCGCTTCCGGCTCGTCCGTCTGCTGGCGACCGTCCTCTGCCTGTGCGTGGCGCTCCTCCCGGCCACAGCCCCGTGCGCCGAGCCGGCGACCATGGCCGTGGTCAAGTCAGACCTCGAGGCGTACCACCACTTCCTGAAGCAATACAACGACGACCCCCTGCAGGTGCGCCAGCCGGTCAAAGGCCCTCTAAGCAGGGCCGTCGCGGACATGGTCATCATTGCCAAGGCCCTGCATCTGGGCGGCTACGATGGCGCAATCGACTTTCTCGTCACCCCCAACACCAAGCGGGCGACCATGGAGGTCTCCCTGGGCAACGCCGTGATCGGGGCCCAGCAGCTTGCCACCACGGCCATCGGCCCCGGAGAGGGGCAACTGTTCTTCGTCAGCGCCCCGGTCACCCGCTACGGGGAATTCCACAAGGTCATCTACACCACCGAGGACCGCGAGGACGTGCTCTCCGCCGAATCCGCCGAAGACCTCAATGCCACGGGGCCTGGAATCATCGGCATCCACTGGGCGGGCGACGAGCATGTGCTCAATGACATGGGCATCTCCAACCTGCGCACCTGCGCCACGTTCGAGAGCATGGTCAGGATGGTCGTTGCGGGCCGGGCGCGCTGGATCCCCCTGGAGGCGAGCAGCAGCCCGGACCTGTGCGGGTTCATGCAGGGCACCCGTTTCGTCCCGGTGCCGGGCGTCAAGTTCGCCCTGCCGGAGAGCAGGCACTTTCTTGTTTCCCGGCAGCATCCGGCGGGGGCCAGGGTGTTCGCGGCCCTGGAAAAAGGCCTTGCAAAACTCAGGAAGCAGGGATTCATCCGCCACATCCTCACGGCGTCCGGATTTTTCAATCCGAAAATCGCCTCCTGGAAACTGCTGAACCAGGACGCGCTGGACCAGACGCGCCAATAAGCCCGGAAAGGATTTCCGGGCTTCTCCTCTAGACGGCCGTGGAGGCTTACTCCAGCTTGTCGTAGTAATCCCGGCCCTCCCAGGGACGAAGGGCCATGCCGCAGTCCGCCCTGTCCGGGTCCAGGATGATGACCACGCCGCTGGCCTCGTCCCAGTAGGCGGTCTTCTGCTGGAAGATCTTGGTGGGGGTTCCCCGGTCGTTCACGATCTTTGTGAGGTGCCGCTCAAACTCGGCCTTGTCCCGGAAAACCCCATACAGATCCCCTGTCCTCGTGAACACGTGCTTGGACCAGGATTCCCCCCGGGCGATCTTCAGGACACTGGCGTTCACGTCATAAAGCATTCCGCCCCGGTTGGCCTCGTCGCATTCAAAGGCCCCGGCTCCGGGCACGAGAAGCAACAGCAGCCCCATCCCGGCAAACAATGCAAAAACAGTCTTTCCCATGGCATTCGCCTCCGATTTCATGAGGCCCGCCAAGCCTGCCCCGCCGACAATCCATACCCCCGCATACCCCTCCGTGGAATTTTCCGGCAGTGCCGAATTGTTGCCCCATGCGCTGCGCGGTTGCACAAATCCCCTGAAAGAGCTAGCTATCGGGAAGGTTTTTTACGAATTACATATTAGGATCCCATGCAAGAAGAAACAAAACAGACAGAAGAGCAGCAGGAAGCGTTTCCTGAAGTCACGCTCAAAACCCTGCCCGAAGGCCTGCAGGAAGCCTGCAGACGAGTCGGGTGGCACAGCCTGACCCCGGTCCAGAAAAAGGCCATCCCCTATCTGCTTGAAGGCCGTGACATCATGGTCCAGGCCCGCACCGGAAGCGGCAAGACCGGCGCATTCGTGCTGCCCCTGCTGGAAAAGCTCAACCCCACCCTGCTCCAGTGCCAGGCCCTGGTGCTGGTGCCCACCCGCGAACTGGCCCGCCAGGTGGCCGAGGAGGCCCGCAGGCTTTCCGGCGACTCGGGCATCAACGTGGTGGAGGTCTACGGCGGTGTGGGCTACAAGGGCCAGCTCGACGCCTTCCAGCGGGGCGCGCAGCTCGTGGTCGGGACGCCCGGCCGCATCCTGGACCACCTGCTCAGGCGCACCCTGACCCTGGACCACCTGGACGTGCTCATTTTCGACGAGGCGGACCGCATGCTCTCCGTGGGCTTCTACCCGGACATGCGCCAGATCCAGACCTACCTGCCCAAGAAGGCGTACTCCGCGTTCATGTTCTCGGCCACCTACCCGGCAATCGTGCTGCGGCTGGCCGACGAATTCCTGAACAAGCCCGAGATGCTCAGCCTTTCCGGCGACCAGGTGCACGTGGCCGACATCGAGCACATCATGTGCAAGGTGCCGCCCATGGGCAAGGAACGCATCCTCATGCGGCTCATCGAGCTGGAGAACCCGTCCTCGGCCATCATCTTTTCCAACACCAAGCGCGACGTGCACTACATTGCCGAGGTGCTCAAGAACTTCGGGTACGAAGCCGAGGCCATCTCCTCGGACCTGACCCAGAAGAAGCGCGAACGCGTCCTGGAACGCATCCGCAACCGTCACCTGCGCTTCCTGGTGGCCACGGACGTGGCCGCGCGCGGCATCGACATCCCGGACCTCTCCCACGTGTTCCTGTACGAGCCGCCGGACGATCCGGAATCCTACATCCACCGCGCGGGCCGCACGGGCCGGGCCGGCGCCTCGGGCACGGTCATCACCTTTGCGGATATCGGGCAGATCTCCGAGATGAAGCGCATTGCCTACCGTTACAAAATCCAGCTCATCGAGCAGGAAGAACCCAAGGACGAAGAAGTGACCAAAGTCATCGAAGAACGCATCACGGCACTGCTGGACGCCAAGCGCCGCGGCCTGGACGGCCTGCAGGGCGAACGCATCGCCCGGCTGCTGGATATGGCCAAGAACCTGGCCGAGGACGAGGACGGATTGGTGCAGATCGCCATGCTCCTGGACGAGGTCTACCAGGACTCCATGCGCCTTGCCCCGTCCAAGCCCGAGCCGCTGGACGACGAGGCTGACGAGGAAAGGCCCTCCAAGCCCAGGAAAAAGCGCACCAGGAAGCCCAAGAGCGACAAGCCCCGCGAGGAAAAATCACGGGACGAAAGATCTCGGGACGAAAGACCCCGGGAAGAAAAGCCGAGGGGTGAGAAGCCGAAAAAGGAATCCCCCAGAGAGGAAGCGCCCCGGGCCGAGGCTTCCGACGAAGACGGAGAAGCCAAGAAGCGCCGCCGCAGAAGGCCGCGCCGCAGAAGGCCGAAGAGCGAATAGTTTACAAGCCGAATACAAACCGGCCCGGGGATATTCCCCGGGCCGGTTTTTTTGTTCATTGTGTGCGCTGACGCGCAGACTCCATGAGACTCAAAATGGCCGCTCTGGGGTTTCGCCCCCTCGGGCGACCTTCTTTTTTTGCTGGCGCAGAAAAAAAGAAGGCAAAAAACTGCGCTTGCGCTCGTCCAGCCCGCGGACGCCCTCTGCAAGAGCTGCAAAATCGCCCTCCGGGAAATTCAGATTCGCTTCGCTCAATTGAATTTCCATTCCTCCAGACGATTTAAGCATCTCTATGCTTCGGCCTATTGAGCGGGATTCGAGATTACACAATATTCGGGGGTTCCCGCCCAGTACATGCCGCCTATGAATTGCCAACCTAAAAGTATGCCGATCGTTCACATATCGCGACGGACAAAAGGTCAACATATCAGGCAGATGGCCGACACACGGCAAAAGCGGGGTGGGAGAGGAGGATAGGTCGCAGGAAAGGAGGAGAGGGAGGGGCTGCAAGCCCATCCCTTTCCGTCCTTTCCTCAAATGGTTCTCGAAACAGGTAATGCGAATGGACTCTCTTGATCGCCCGGAGGGCGTACGAAAAAAGCCGCCCTCAGGACAAAACCTGAAGACGACTTTTGCTGTATTTCAGATAAAATCTGCGCGTCAGCGCACCCTACACATCCCCTCTATTCCTTCTCCTTCGTGAAATACAAATTCACCAGCGCCAGCAGCGACGTCCCCACAATGAGCAGCAGCGAAACCGCGTTGATCACCGGGGTGCTGCCGTCGCGCACCTGCAGATACAGGTTGATGGGCAGGGTCGGTTCCGAGCCCACCAGGAACAGCGTGGTGTTGAAGTTCTCGAAGCTCATGAGAAAGGCCACGGCCGCCGAACCGATGATGGCCGGACGCAGGAACTTGAGGGTGATGAACCAGATGACCTCCAGCCGGTTGGCCCCGAGGTTGAGCGCCGCCTCTTCCAGCGAGCGGTCGAACTTGCGCAGCCGGGCCGAAACCACCAGGCAGACAAAGGTGGTGATGAACGAAAACTGCCCCAGCACCACCAGCCAGAAGCTGGGCCGCAGGATGTCCAGGTCCAGGCCGAAATGGTCCTCCATGAACATGCCTGCGGTGTTGGCCCCCAACAGGATGGAGATGCCCAGGATGACCCCGGGGATGACCAGGGGCGCGAGCATGAGAAAATAGAGCCCGTTCTTGAACGGGAATTCCTCCTGCTCAAACAGGAAGGCCGCGCAGGTGCCCACCACCACGCAGAGGATGGAGACGAAGAACGCGGTCTGGAAACTAGTCCAGATGGAACGCAGGTTGCCCTCGTCAAAGAAGATGCCCACCCGGTCCGGGCCGGGCGAGGTGAACCAGTCCAGGGAAAAGCCGTACCACGGCAGGGACGGGAAGTCCGAATTGTTGAAGGCCAGCACGCAGGTGACCAGCAGGGGCGCGAACAGGAACGCGAAATAGAGCAGGATGAAGCAGTGGAAGCCCCAGGTATACCCCTTGGAGCTGGGCAGGGAACGGATCATGAGGCCACCTCCCCGAGGTTCTGGCGCGAGAGCTTGAGCCCGACCCAAATGATCAGCGAGCTGAGCAGAAGCAGCAGGAACCCGAAGGCCGAGCCCTGGTTCCAGTTGAAGCTGGCGATGAACTGGTTGTAGATCTGCTCCGTGAACCAGAGCGAATTCTTGCCGCCCATGAGGTTGGGAGTCAGGTAGTTGCCGAGCGCCAGCATGAAGACCACGATGCAGCCCGAGGTGATGCCCGGCTTGCAGTGCGGGATGATGATATCCTTCCAGATGACCAGCTTGCTCGCGCCCAGGTCGTAGGCCGCCTCGATGAGCGAATCGTCCAGGCTTTCCATGACCGAGATGAGCGGCACGACCATGAACAGCATGGAGGTGTAGACCAGTCCCATGATCATGGTGGCGTCGTTGTAGAGCATCTCGATGGGCTTGTGGATGACGCCCAGCTTGAGCATGAAGAAGTTGAGCACCCCGGACTCGCGCAGCAGGATCATCCAGCCGTAGATGCGCACCAGCTCGCTGACCCAGAACGGCAGGAGCAACAGGAGCGACAGGGTGCCCTGCAGCTTGTGCCGCGCGATCTTGGCGATGTAGAAGGCCACGGGCAGGCCGATGACCAGGGTCAGGCCCGTGGTGATGATGGAATAGAGCGCCGTGCGCACGAAGGTGAGCCAATAGATGGGCTCGGTGAAAAAGTTCTTGTAATTCTGCAGGGTCCAGACCGATTCCGAAAAGCCGTTCTCGGTTCGAAAACTCATGATGAGCAGATCCATGTGCGGCAGCACGATGAGCAGCAGGAGCCAGCATAGCACCGGGGCCAGGAAGAGCCAGAAGATCAGGCGCGATCCCTTCATGACCGGTCCTCCCCGAAACAGATGCCCATTTCCGGGTGCCAGCCCACGGTGATCTCGTCCCCGGGGACGATGTGGTCGAACTTGCGGTTCTGGGGCAGGGTCACCAGCAGTTCGTTGCCGCTGGGCGTCATGGTGAGCAGCCGGCTGTTGGCCCCGTCAAAGAGGATGGCCTTGACCGTTACCTGGAAGGCGTTCTGCCCCTCCACCTCGCGCGGGTTGATGCGCATGGCCTCGGGCCGCAGATAGAGGTTGGCGCGCCCGCCGAGCCGGAGATCGCCCTTGGCCCGGCACTTGAACAGGAACCCGTCGTCGGTCCTGATGACCGCCTCGTTTCCGTCGCGCTCGGCCACCTCCCCGGCCCAGGCGTTGTTCTCGCCCACGAACCGGGCCACGAACGGGGTCTCGGGCTCGTTGTAAAGTTCCTGCGGGGTGCCCACCTGCTCGTACCGCCCCTCGTTCATGACCGCCACCCGGTCGGACATGACCAGGGCCTCGGACTGGTCGTGGGTGATGTAGATGAAGGTGGTGCCCACCGTGGCCTGGAGCTTCTTGAGCTCGACCTTCATCTGCTCGCGCAGCTTGAGGTCCAGGGCCCCCAGGGGCTCGTCCAGCAGCAACACGGAAGGCTCCAGCACCAGGCAGCGGGCGATCGCCACGCGCTGCTTCTGGCCGCCGGAAAGCTGGTTGATGCGCTTCTGCCCGTAGCCGGGCAGGCCCACCCGCTCCAGCATGGCCTCGGTGCGCTTGGCGATCTCGGCTCCGGCCACCTTGCGGCGCTTGAGACCGAAGGCGATGTTCTCGGCCACGGTCATCATGGGAAAGAGCGCCAGGTGCTGGAACACCAGATTCACGGGCCGCATGTTCGGGGCCACGCCCAGCATGTCCCGGCCTCGGATCTCGATGCTCCCGCTCGTGGGTTCCTCGAACCCCGCCACCATGCGCAGCATGGTGGTCTTGCCGCAGCCGGACGGGCCGAGGATGGAAAAGAACGAGCCCGTGGGCACGTCGAAGGAGACGTTGTCCACGGCAATGAATTCGCCGAATTTCTTGGTCAGATTGCGTACGGAAAGATCGTTGTCCATGGTTCTGCCTGGTTGGAGGTGCACAAAGGGGCGACAGACGCCGCCCCTTTCCATTTCACAGCATGTCGGCCGTCGAAAACGGCGCTAGTTGGAGGCCTTAACCCTGTCGAGGGTCCTGCCTTCCATGGACTCCAGCTTGGTCGGGACCGGCGGATACCACTTGATGTTGTCGATGACGGCCTGCGGGAAGGAACGCTCGAAGTTGGCGGCCACCTCGGGGTCAACATACTTGTTGGCGCCCTGGGAGGCGGTGGGGGCCTTTTCCTGGGAGGTGAAGTAGCCGGCGTTCTCGGGCTTCATGATGAAGTTGATCCACTTGTAGGCGGCGTCCAGGTTTTCGGCCTTGGCCGGAATGGCGAAGGTGTCGATCCAGCCCAGGGCCCCTTCCTTGGGAGCCACGAAGTCGATGGCGGGATTTTCGGTATGCAGTTTCCAGCCGCCGTTGTCCCAGGCCATGGCCACGAAGACCTCGCCGGAACGCATGGATTCCAGGAGGGCGTCGCCGTTGGCCCAGTAATTCTTGACCACGGGCTTGGCCTTGATCAGCTCGGACTCGATCTTGTCCAGCATGGCCTGGTAGGCGGCGGGGTCCTTGTACAGGGCAAAGGGGTCATAACCGAGGGCGAAACCCATGGCGATGAGGGTCGGCCGCTTGACGCGGTAGCTGACGCGGCCCTTGTACTTCGTGTCCAGCAGGGCCTTGTAGCTGTCCACACCCGGAGCCTTCGCGCTGTTGACGATGAGCCCGGAGGTGCCCCAGCAGAACGGAACCGCATGGGACTTGCCGGCCACCAGAGTGTTCTTTTTCACGGCCTCCAACATGGAGGGGATGAACAGCTTGGAGTCGATCTTGGAGTAATCCATGGGCTGGTAGATCTTGAATTTTTCCTGCACCGAGGAAATACGGTCCTGGCTGGGCTGGGCCAGGTCGAAGCCTGCGCCTCGGGTGGCGCGCAGCTTGGCAATCATCTCTTCGTTGTTGGAATAGGTGGCTTCCACCTTGATGCCGGTTTCCTTTTCAAACTTGTCCATGAGCGCCTTGGGCGCATAGCCCTTCCAGGTCAGCAGCTTGAGGGTTTCGCCAGCCTGGGCCGTGCCCGCCACAGCGAACAGCATCAGGGCCGCGAGTACGATTGCCTTTTTCATAAGTCCATATCTCCCTTGGTTAATGTATTGAAATACACATGGTTACAGCCGAGCGAATGTACTGGAAAAAAGACGACTGTAACAATAGCCCGGCTGCAACGATTTGGCAACAATCCCTCAAAATCCATTTCAAACCCGTAACAGAACGGCAGTGCCGCAGGACCAAAACGGGAGACACTGCAACGAATAATAATATCCTCGCCTTCCCCATTCCATCTACTTGTATCGATAAGTAGATTTCCCCATAGCGCGGCATGTCCAGGGACCACAATGAAAGCAAAGCGACACGGCACCATCTTCATCCCGCTGTACATCAACATCATGACCATCTTCTTTCTCCTGATCATCGGGGCGACGGGGACGGTCATCGCCTACAACTACCACATGAACTCGAAAACCGCGCTCCTGGCGGCGGACCAGCTGCTTTCCCAGGTGGCCGACTCGGTCATGGAGCGGACAGAGGCGGTCTTCCAGCCCGCCTTCATGACCGTGGACACCTATTCCTGGTCCATGGACGTGGAGGAAAAGGCGACCCTGCTCACCCACCCCCTGGCCCCCATGTTTTTCCGGACCCTGAACCAGAACCCCAACTTCACCTCCCTGTACATGGGCTTTGCCGACGGCGACTACTTTCTGGTCTCCAGCCTCAAGGGCCGCGACAGCGCGCGGCAGGCCATGGACGCGCCCGCGGAAAGCATGTGGTACACCCTGGCCATCCATCACCGGGCAGACGGAAGCCGCTACGCGCTCCGAAAATTCCTCAATGCCGACTACGCCCTCATCGATTCCCGGCTGGAGAACGATACCGGCTACGACCCGCGAAAACGCCCCTGGTACACCGGGGCCGTCAGGACGGAAAAACCCGTTCTGAGCGACATCTACATCTACTCCTTTTCCAAAGAGCCGGGCATTTCGGTTTCCCAACGCTTTGACGGCGACGTGGAGGGCGTCTTCGCCCTGGACATCTCGCTTTCCAACATCTCGAAATTCCTGGCCCGGCAGCGCATCAGCCCGGAGAGCAGGATCATGATCTTCGGCGCGGACGGCCAGCTTTTCGCCCACCCCGAGGCGGGCAGAATGGTCAAGGTGAGCAAGGAGGGCGAAACGCAGACCATGGACCTGGCCGACATCGAAGACCTGGACGACCCGATCCTCGACCGCGTCTATTCGGCGTTCGCAGAAGCGGGCAAGACCTCCTTTCCCCGAAAGATGGTGAAGGTCCAGGGGGTGAAGTATCTCGTACACGTGGCGGACATGCCCCGGGAATACGGCAAGATCTCCTACCTGGGACTGGCCGTGCCCATGGCCGAATTCACCGGCCCCATTGCCCGCGCCGGAAAACAGAGCATCCAGCTCTCCCTCCTGGTGCTGGCGGCGTTTTCCCCGCTGGTGGCCTGGGCGTCCCGCCGCATCACCAAGCCGCTCAACCAGATCATGGACGAAGTGGCCCACATCCGGCAATTCCACCTGGAAAACCCGGTGCGCATCGGCACGCGCATCACGGAAATCCACAAGCTGGGCCGGGCCATGGAGACCATGCGGGTGGCCCTCAAGTCCTTTGGCCGCTACATCCCCAACGCCCTGGTGAAGAACATCATCACCAAAAACCTGAAGCCGGAACTGGGCGGCGACCGGCAGGAACTGACCCTGTTCTTCAGCGACATCGCGGACTTCACCACCCTGTCCGAATCCCTTTCGCCGGAAGAGCTGACCGGAAGCGTCACCGAGTACTTCGACAGGGTGGGCTCGGTCATCCTCGCTGCGGGCGGCACCATCGACAAATACATCGGCGACGCGGTCATGTCCTTCTGGAACGCCCCGCAGTCCCAGCCCGACCACGCCGCGCAGGCCTGCCTGGCCGCGCTCATGTGCCGCGAGGCGGTCCACGCCTTCAACGACCAGCGGCAAAGGCAGGGATTACCGGTGATGAACACGCGGTTCGGCCTGCACACCGGGGACGCGGTGGTGGGCAACATCGGCTCCTCGGACCGCATGAACTACACGGCCATGGGCGCTTCCGTGAACCTGGCCTCGCGCATCGAGGGGCTGAACAAGCACTACGGCACCGAGATCCTGGCCAGCCAGGACACCGTGAAACGGGCGGGAGGCGCATTCCTGTTCCGCCCGGTGGGGCGGGCCGTGCCCAAGGGCGCGACCAGGAGCATCGGCGTCTTTGAGCTGGTGGGAACGACCCCGGAGGCCGGGGAAAACGCCGAAAGATTTCTCGTGGACGGCTCCGCCGCCGCTTTCCTGAAGCAGTGGAAAAAGGCCTATGACCTGTATCTCTCCAGGCAATTCGACGAGGCGGCCGCATTGTTCGAGCGCCTGGCCGGGGAAAGGCCTCGGGAACAGCTGGCCGCCATGTACCTGGAATCGGCGCGGGCCTTTGCCGCAGAGCCCCCGCCCCGGGACTGGCAGGGCGTCAAGGTCTTCAAAACCAAGTAGGTGATCCATGCGCGCGATGCTCCGAATCCTCTTGCTGGCTGTGCTCTATGCCGCGCTCCACACGGCCCCGGCCCGGGCCGTGGCCATCGAATTCTGGACCACGGAGATGGCCCCGGAACGGCAGGCCGTGATCCGCTACCTCGCGCAGGCATTCATGGCCCAGAACCCGGATATACAGGTGAACATCACCGGGGTGGAGGAAAACACCATCCAGTTCCTGGGAAGCGCCCTGGACGAGGGCGTCGGGCCGGACATCGTCAGCGCCCGGTCGGACATCGTGGTGGCCATTGCCGAGCAGGGGCGGGTCGCCAAAAAATGCACCGGGGAGATGATCCGGGCCATCGGGGAAAAACGCTTCTTCACCGGGGCGCTGGCCACCATGCGCAACAAGGACGGCACCTACAACGGCATCCCCTTCAGCGGCTGGGTCCAGGGCATCTGGTACCGGGCCGACTGGTTCAAGGAGGCCGGGCTGGACCCGCCGGACACGCCGGAACGGATTCTCAAGGCCGCGCAAACCCTGTGCGACAGCGACAAGGGAAGATTCGGCATTCTGGTCGGGACGCGGGAGGACGCCTACGCGGAACAGGTCTTCACCCACCTTGCGCTGGCCATGGGGGTTCGCGAATTCGACCCTGACGGCAAGGTCGTCTTTGCCGGAAAAAACGCGGTCAGGGCATTAACCCTGTACAAGGAACTGGCCCGGTATTCCCCGCCGGGGCAGCAGTACTGGAGGGCCCGCGACTACTACATGCAGGGCAGACTGGCCATGATGTTCTACTCGACCTTCATCATGGACGACCTGGCCCTGCCCACGGCGGCGGCCGATTCCCTGACCGGAAACAACTTCCCGGACCTCGACGGCGCGCCCTTTGATCCGCACCTGCTGCGCAACACGGGCATGGTTTCCGTGATCACCGGCACGCGGCCCGCCAGCTACGGGGTCATCCACGCCCTGGGAATACCCGTCTGCGACGACCCGGAACGCAAGCGGGCCATCATGCGCTTCATCTCCTTCCTGTTCCGGACCGACGCCTACATCACCTGGCTGCACATGGCGCCGGGCGGCATGCTTCCGGTGCTCCGGGACATCGCCGGGGCGGACGACTTCTACAGGGACGCCCAGGGGGTCTTCAAGCGGTACACGCGCACCAAGATCGAAAACATCATCTCGGGTCTGGGGAACATAGAAAGCTTCAGCTTCGAGGAAGGGCGGCTGATTCCCAAAGCGGCGCAGGCCTCGGCCGAGGCCATCATCCCGGAAATGATCCTCCGCACGCTCCGCGAGGGAATCCCCCCGAGGAGTCCGTGCAATGGGCTGCGGGAAGGATGCGCGAACTGTTCTGAGATCACGGCTCCAGGACAAGGCTTTCGTCCCTGAGCCCGACGAACCGCTCCAGCTTTTCCCGGAGCGCCTCCAGGTCCACGGGCTTGGCAATGTAATCGTTCATGCCCGCCGCCAGGAACCGCTCGCGGTCGCCGGGCATGGCGTGGGCGGTCATGGCGATGATGGGCACGGAGGCATGGACGCCGTCCGCCCCGCGGATGCGCCGGGCCGTCTCCACCCCGTCCAGCACCGGCATCTGCACGTCCATGAGCACGCAATCGAAACTGCCTTCGGCGACCATGTCCAGGGCCTTGGAGCCGTTGTCCACGCAATGCACGTTCCTGTACCCCAGGCGTTCGAGCATGCGTTCCACGGTGAGCCGGTTGACCCGTTCGTCCTCCACCAGCAGGATGCGCGCGTCCGTCCGCGCGACGCCCGTTTTCCGGCCCGAGGGCTTCCGTTCCGCGGCCTTGCCCCGCCCCGCTTGAGGCGCAGCCCGAAAACGACCTCGGTGCCCTCGCCTTCGCTGGAACTGATGGACAAGTGCCCGCCCATGACCCCCACCAGCTTCCTGACGATGCTCAGGCCCAGACCCGCCCCGCCGTATTTCCGGGCATAGGATCCGTCCACCTGGGTAAAGCTCTCCAGAACGTATTCGAGCTTGTCGTCCGGAATGCCGATGCCGGTGTCGGTGACGAGGAACAGGAGGTCTAGCCAGTCCCGGCCCTGCCGCGGGGAAAAGACCTCCAGCCGCACGCTCCCGGTTTCCGTGTACTTGATGCTGTTGGCCACCAGGTTGTAGAGCACCTGCCGGATGCGGGTGGCGTCGCCCACCAGCACCTCGCGCATGTCCACAAACACCTCGAAGTCCAGCTCCAGGCCCTTGGCCCGGGCGTCCCGCGCCAGGGAGCTCATCACGGGGCGAACCACGGAACGCAGCTCGAAATCGCTCTCCACCACCTGGATCTTGCCCGCCTCGATGGCCGAGAGGTCGAGCACGTCGGAAAGGATGTGCAGAAGTCCCTTGCCCGAGAACATGGCCGTGTCGATGAATTCGCGCTGTTCCTCGTCCAGCTCCGTGGTGGAAACCAGCTGCAGCATGCCCAGCAGGCCGTTGAGCGGCGTGCGGATCTCGTGACTCATGGTGGCCAGGAACTCGCTCTTGGCCCGGTTGGCGGATTCGGCTTGGCGCTTGGCCGCCTCCAATTCGCGTTCGCCCTGCATGCGTTCTGTGATGTCCTCGAAGGCCACGGCAAGCCGCCCGCCCGGCAGGGCAAAGGCCCGGACCTTGTAGGCGCCGCTGATCCTGCCGTCCTGGTAGTGCAGTTCCTCGGTGACGTAATCCCCGCCCGAACGCAGGGGCCGCAGGAACTGTTCGGAAATGCCCCGCCCGGCCGCGTTGGGCCAGATCTCGTTGAACTCCAGCCCCCGGAAATCGGCCAGGGAAATGCCGGTCAGCCGCTCGGCCTCGGGATTGGCGTGCTCCAGGTACAGCCTGTCCGGGGCCTCGTACTGGTAGATGAACAGCCCGGCGGGAATGTTGTGCACGATATCCTTGGACGTGGCGGCCAGGGTTTCATGGCGTTTGCGTTCGATGGCCACGGCAACCTGCTCGGCGCAGGCGGCCATGAGCTTGACGTCGAACGCGGAATACGCACCGGCCCGGCCGTAATGCTGGATGGCCATGCAGCCGATGGGCCTGCCGTGAACGCGCAGCGGCACCCCGAGCCAGGTTTCGGGCATAACGCCCGCGATCTGGAGGGAGCCCTCCACGACGCGGCGTTCCATTTCCCCCCGGTCCAGCAGGACCGGCCCGTTTTCCCGGATGGGCAGCAGGGAAAGCCGGGCGTTCCCCAGGTCGGAAATACGCTGCACCGTGGAATAATCCTCCACGGTGTCGTCATGGCAGTAGATGAATTCCAGGGAATCGCGCTGCTCGTTGATGAGCGCCACGTACATGTTCCGGGCCTCCACCTCGGTCTCCAGCAGCACATGCACCGCTTCCAGCAGGGATTCGAGATCATCCACCCGATTGGAAATATTGAGAATTTCAAACAACAGATCCTGAATGCGACGGCTGTTTTCCAGCTTGGCGGTGCGCTTGCGGACCAGGTCCTCCAGCTCGCCCTGGACCTTGCGCCGCACGCCCTCCACCGCTTTCCAGCCGGAAATGTCCCGGCAGATGGAAAGCACCGTGGGAATGCCGTTGTGTTCGAAGCAGCGCGCGCTGATCTCCACGGGAATGCTCCGCCCGTCCCGGGTCACGTGCTCGGCCTCGAACAGAGCCGTATCCCCGGCAAAAAACCGCGAGCGCACCGGCGGCCTTCTGGCCCCTGTCGAGGGCGAGTCGATATCGGCCACGGACATGGTCAGCAATTCCTCGCGGGTGTAGCCGAGCCGCTTGCAGGCCGCCTCGTTGACGTCGATGAACGTCCCCCGGCTGCCGTCCGGCAGAATGGGAAACAGGAACACCGCGTCTTCCACGCCGTCGAACAGCTGATGGAAACGCCCCTCGTTCTGGGCGAGCGCATGCTCCAGCTCCCCGATGCGCTCCCTGGCGCGCCCGAGTTCCTGTTCCAACTCCGCTATTCTTCGTTCCCTTTCGCCCATGCGACCGTCCCGCCCGATACAGTGAACATTCTCACCCTACCAAGGTGCAGGAAAAGACGCATTCTTCAATTAGAATCATCAATATAAACGACAAAGAAACAAAAAACCCCGGACAGGCCGGGGTTTCCAAGATGCGGATGGCTGTTGCGCGGCTAGAACTTGGTTCCCAAATACTCCACGGACATGATCTCGTATTCGATCCTTCCGCGCGGGGAATCCACGGCGATGTCATCTCCCTCTTCCTTGCCCAGCAGGGCCTGGCCCACCGGGGAAAGCACGGAAATGCTGCCGTTCCTGGAGTAGTCGGCCTCATCCGGGCCGAGCAGCGTGTACTTCTTGGTATCGCCGGTATCCATGTCCTCGAGAACCACGGTGGCGCCGAAGCCGATGATTTCGTCCGGCTCCAGGTTGTCCAGGTCCACCACATTGAAATAGGGCATGCGGGACTGAAGCAGGTTGATGCGGCCTTCCAGAAAGCCCTGACGCTCGCGGGCGGCGTGGTAACCGGCATTTTCCTTGAGGTCGCCTTCCTCGCGGGCCTCGGCAATGGCCTTGATGACCAGGGGCCGTTCCTTCTTGAGCTCTTCCAGCTCGGCTTTGATCATATCAAAGCCCTGTGTTGAAATGGGAATCCTTTCCATGACTGATCATTCCTCGAAAAAATGACAAAATTTATGCCGCGCTGTGACGAAAAAACAGCGCCACCACGCGACAGCAAGTAGCTTGGGTAAAATATTTGCCCCGCTCCGGTCAAGGGGCATAGCTTGATGACATAGTATAAATCGGAATCCAGGGAAGGCAAGCCCGTTTTTCCGAAAGGGTCCGGCAAAGGCGACCGACCGCCCTCAATACGCCATAAAATCTATATATCCTGGACGATCACACGCGGATCACGGATGCACCCCGCAGAGCAGGAAACCGAGAATGGGGCGGCACTTTTCCTCGCAGGCGGGATAGAACTCCCCGTGCCGCTTGCTGCCCGAACGATTTTCCCGGCCCCAGTAGAACTCGGCCAGTCCCAGAGGGGTCAGCCGGTTGCGCACCGCATGATGCAGCAGCTTGGGCGCGCAGCAGTCGCCCGTGCCCGTGGGAATGCCGTTCCCCAGAAAGACCTCGGCCAGGGCACGGCTTTCCCCGGCAAAGTTGCGCAGCCGGTACAGGCCGAAGAGCTCACCCATAAGCTTGCGGGACATGATCCTGCGTTGGCGCTTGAGGACCTGCCTTGCGCGCGCACCGGCCTCCAGCGCCTCCATGCGACGGCCCATGGCCTTGACGGCCCGCTCGCCCGGGGCGTTGACCCGTTCGAACTCGGCCACGTCCACCACCGGCCCCACCCAGCCGTCCACGAGCCAGGAGCCGTTGTACTGGCCGGAAAAAGCCTTGGCCGCGCCCAGGTTTCCCTGCCCGTCCCGGTAGACCATGACCCCGAACATGTGCCCGCGCGCCTCGGAAAAGAGCACGTCCGTGGAAAAGCGCGGATCGGCCTCGCTGTCCGGCGCGTGCAGGTCGATGCGCCGTTTTTCCTCCAGCAGGGCCATGAGCTCCCGGCAGGCCTGGCGGGCAGGCCCCTGGGAAAGGGAATGCTCGGTGTTGCACCGGACGCAGAAGCCCGAGCAGGAAACCATGTCATGGGAAGCGCGCATGGGGTTCCCTGTGCCCCAGGATCGGCCCGTTGTCCAGCAGAGTCTGGCCCTTGCCTCGCCCAAAGCGGTGCAGTACAACCGCCCCATGTTCATCAGCCACACCGTCACCTTCGTCAAGGCGCTCATGTCCCACGCCGTCCGGCCCGGCGATATCGCCGTGGACGCCACCGTGGGAAACGGCCACGATACCCTGTTCCTTTCCGGGCAGGTGGGGGAGCAGGGCCATGTCTTCGGCTTCGACATCCAGCAGGAGGCCCTGGACAGCGCCCGGTGCAGGCTTGAGGAAGGCGGCGCGCGCAACAACGTGACCCTCATGCACGAGGGCCACGAACGCATGGCCGAGCTGCTCCCCGGGGAATTCCGCGGCCGGGTGGCGGGCGTCATGTTCAACCTGGGCTATCTGCCGGGCGGCGACGGCCAGATCATCACCCGGGCCGAAACCACCCGCACGGCCATTGATGCGGCCCTGTCGGTCATGAAAAAGGGCGGAATCCTCTCCCTGGTGCTCTACACGGGCCACCCCGGGGGCGAGGAAGAGGCGCAGGCCGTGGAGGCCCACTGCGCCGGGCTGGACATGGACACGGCCCGGGTCATGCGCTGCGCCATGCACAACCACCCCACGGCCCAGACGCGCATCCTGCTCCTGGAGCGCCGCTAGAAAGTAAACAAGCCCGCCATCAATTGAACAGGTATTCCAGCCCGTCCATGAACGCCTTGGGCCACATGGAAAAGTGATTGTCCCTGTCGTATGTCCTGAGTTCGAACCGGAAGCGGTCATACCGCCGCTGTTCCAGGGCGGCGCAGAAACGCTCCACCTCCTCGCGGTACGGCGGCGTGGGCTCCTGCCCGGAAACCGCGAAAAAGGCCTCGGCGGCCAGGCCCGCGTTTCCCAGCCCGTATTCCTCCTCGCGCCGGAACATGGCCCCGGAATCCCAGCCCACAAAGGGCGAGGCCAGCAAATACTTGCCGAACACGGGCTCGGGCCGGAGCATGGCATGCAGGGCCAGCACCCCGCCCAGGGAATGGGTGGCCAGCACGCCCGGGGAACCATCCACCCGGAAGCGGGATTCCAGCTCCGGCTTCAGCTCTTCCCGGATCATGGCCAGGAACGCATCGGCCCGGCCGCTCTCCGGGATGGAAAACTGAGGGTTGTCGTAATTGAAGGACGCATCCTCGGTGGGCGTGAAGTCGCGCACCCGGGTGAACAGCCAGGGAAGCGTGCCCCGGTCGTAGCCGATGCCCACCACGATCATCTCCGGGATGCCCTTGCCCATGCCGAAATTGCCGCCCAGGTTGACATAGGCCAGCACGGACGCGGCCAGCCCGAAGCTGTGGTCGCCGTCCAGCACGTAGAGCACCGGATAGCGGGCCTCGGTCATGGAATAGGTGGCGGGAAGGGCCACGCGGATGGAGAAATCATCCGCCACACGCCTGGAGCGCAGGGTGAAAGCCTGTTCGTGCGGGGGAAGAGCGGTGTGTTGCTGCGCGGACATGGAGCCTCCTTTTGAAGATGGATATCACCCTGTCTACATCCGCGCGGCCCTTTGTTCAACCATGCGCGCAATCCCCTACCAGACGCGCAACATTCCCCCAAAAATAATACCGATTTATCTCCCATGCCCTACAATGAGGGCAAAGGGGGACGCATGGAACAGGACATCCGGGAACTGGTGCAGCACCACCTGCCCACCTTTCCGCTCCGCCGGATTCGCCGGCTGGTCACCGACACCACGGACTTCACCTCCATCACCTACGGCGACGTGATCCGCCTGGGCGAGAGGCACTACATGGTGTTGCGTGACGAGGCCGAGCGCCGCTTCGGGCTCGAGGACTTCAAGTTCTGGGTCAAGCGCTGCAAGTGCCTGGAAACCGGGGCGTCCGCCATCCTCAAGCTGGTCTTTCACGAGGAGTTCACCCAGCAGATCGGCTCCATGAGCATCCGCAGCTTCCGCAGCCAGAACAAGGAGGCGCGCATTCTCAACCTGGTCCGGGGCGACATCCGCTTCATGCAGGGCATCGCGGAGCGGGACGAGGCCGGAAACCTGATCCGCATCCTGGACGTGATCCGGGGCAAGCGATTCGACGTGGTTGTGGACGAGCTCCCCGGCGACCACCGCCAGTACTTCGACACCCAGCTGGTCCCCATGCTGGAGAAGTTCATCACCGGGGCCGAGGCCATCGACTTCCTGCACCGCAACTATGAACAGCACGGCGACGTGCGGCGCGACCACCTCTGGCAGGAGGCCGGCACCGGGCAGATGCGCTGGATCGATTTCGACTACGCCTACGAGACCCGGGCCAACCCCTTTGCCCTGGACCTCTTCGGCCTGGGCAACAGCCTGCTCTTCACCGTGGGCAAGCAGATATACACCCCGCAGGCGATCACGCACATGGAAGGCGGCCAGAACGTCAAGCGCTCGGACTTCTCGCCGGTCATACGCAACCGGCTGGTAAACCTGCGCCGCCTGTTCCCCTATATTCCCATGGAACTGAACAACGTGCTCATGCATTTTTCCCAGGGTGCGGAAGTCTACTACGATTCCGTGGAGGAATTCCTGACCGACCTTCGCCCCTGCCTGAAACTCCTGCCGCAACCGCAGGCCGAAAGGAGGCAATCATGAATTTCAAGAAGATTCTGCTGGCCGTGGATTCGAGCGAAAACGCCCTGCGCGCCGTGGAGTACACGGGCAACATCGTGGGCGGCAACCCGGGCTTCGAGGTGCAGCTCCTGTGCATCGAGCGGCTCCCCCACCGGGACCTCTACGCCGACGACGACAAGTGGGAGATGGGCTGCGAGGAAATGCGCGCCAACCTGCAGGACTTCCTCGGCCGGGCCAGGGACAGGCTGGCCGAACTGGGCGTGGACCCCAAGGCCATCACCGAGAACTACGTCACCAGCTGCCACTCCCCGTTCACGGACAGCACTTCCAAGTGCAGCCTGGGCACCAGCGTCGCCCTGGAGATCCTGGACACCCTCAAGGCCGGAGGCTTCGGCACCGTGGTCATCGGCAGGCGCGGGCTGTCCAAGGCCGAGGAATTCCTGTTCGGCTCGGTCTCCAACAAGATCGTGCATTCGGCCAAGGACTGCACGGTCTGGGTGGTTGCCTGACCATTGATCCCCAACGGCCCGGCTTCGCGTTCGCGCCCGGCCGGGCCGCATCCCCCGTAAAACCCCGCGCATATCGTCAACAGGTTATTATTACACTTTTCCTATTGCCAATATGGAAAAACTCTCCTTTCATGCGATTATGGCTCATTCCCCAACAGTTTATATAGCATAATCCATTAAAGGAGATTCGGTTATGAAACTGTCAACAAAACTCTCCCTGGGATTCGGGGGTGTTCTGGCGCTGCTGGTGGTTCTTGCGGGGCTTTCCTTCTGGGCGCTGGACTACGCAGGCGACGGCTTCAGCCGGTACCGCAAGCTGGCCCTGGACACCAACCTCGGCGGCAGGCTCCAGGCCAACATGCTCATGGTGCGCATGAACGTGAAGGACTTCATCCTCACGGGCAGCGACAAGGACCTCAAGCAGTTCGACGAGTATTTCCAACAGACGCGCGGGTTCATGGATACGGCCCAGAAGCAGATCAACAACCCCGAGCGGGCGGCCATGGTCGACAGGGCTGACAGCGAGATGACCGAGTACGGAAAGTATTTCGACCAGGTCAAGGAGTTCCGCGCGCAGCGCGACCACCTGGTCAACGACGTGCTCAACGTGCAGGGCCCGCAGATGGAGCGCAACCTGACCACCATCCTGACCACGGCCGAGCGGGACAACGACATGACCGCAGCCTTCCGCAGCGGGCTTGCCATGCGCAACCTGCTCCTGGCCCGGCTCTACGTGGTCAAGTTCCTGGAGGACAATTCCCAGGCCTCGGTGGACCGCGTCCACAAGGAAATGGCCACCCTGGATTCGGAATTCGCCACCCTGGAACAAAGCCTGCGAAACCCAGAACGCCGCAGGCTGCTCTCAGAGCTCATGGATATCCGGAACAGCTATGGGAAGGCCTTTGACCAGCTGACCGGAGTCATCTTCGCCCGCAACCAGGTCATCTCCGAGCACCTGGACAAGCTCGGCCCGATGATCGCCAAGGACGTGGAAAACGTGAAGCTCTCGGTCATGGGCGAACAGGACAGGCTCGGCCCGCAGGTGCAGGCGGCCAACGCCATGACCATGAGCGCCATGGGCATCCTGGGCATCGTGGCCATCGTGCTCGGCGCGGGCACGGCATGGCTGCTCATCCGCACCACCAACCGCCAGCTGGGCAAGGACCCCGCCGAGATCGCGGACATCGCCCAGTCCATTGCGGACGGCTCCCTCGATATTTCCTTTGCCGAGAACGCCCACGGCGTCTACGCCCACATGCGCTCCATGGCGGAGCAGCTCACCCGTGTGGTCTGCGAGGTGCGGGACGGCTCCACGGCCGTGGCCTCGGGCAGCACCGAACTTTCGGCCTCGGCCCAGACCATGTCCTCAGGGGCCACGGAACAGGCCGCATCCATCCAGGAAGTCTCTTCCTCGGTGGAACAGATGGCCTCCAACATCCAGCAGAACACCCAGAACGCCAAGGCCACCGAAGAGATCGCCCAGTCCGCGGCCGAGGACGCCAACCAGAGTGGCCAGGCCGTGATCAAGGCGGTGGGGGCCATGAAACACATCGCGGAAAAGATATCCATCATCGAGGAGATCGCGCGGCAGACCAACCTGCTGGCCCTGAACGCGGCCATCGAGGCGGCCCGGGCCGGGGAACACGGCAAGGGATTTGCCGTGGTGGCGGCCGAGGTGCGCAAGCTGGCCGAACGGAGCGGCGAGGCGGCCGGGGAGATCAGCGAACTCTCCAGCACCACGGTGGAATCCGCGGAACGCGCGGGCAGCATGCTGGAAAAGCTGGTGCCCAACATCGAAAAGACCGCCCAGCTGGTGCGCGAGATATCTTCGGCCAGCTCCGAACAGAGCAGCGGCGCGGAACAGATCAACCGGGCCATCAGCCAGCTCGACGCCGTGATCCAGCAGAACGCTGCCGCCGCCGAGGAAATGGCCTCCACCAGCGAGACCCTTGCCAGCCAGAGCCAGATGCTGGAGCAGACCATGTCCTTCTTCAAGATGGACGGCAACGGGCACATGCGCCCGCAGCTCCATGCCCGGCCCACGGTGCGGCCCGCGCCCATGGCCATCGAGACGGCCAGCGCCCAGGAGACGGCGCCCCAGGGCGTTGAATTCAAGATGGTCGACGACATTCCGGACGAGGAGCTGGAACGCTTCTAGCCGGGACAGCGCGCAAAAAAACGGGGCAGGCCGCATGGCCCGCCCCGTTTTCCTTTTCCATGAATCGCAGCCCTAGACGGCGGCTTCGGAATACTCCTCGGCGGAGATTTCCGTGACGGCCTCGTCCATGCCCCGCAGCAGGATGCCGTACTGCTCGCGGCGGGCGGCCAGTTCGCGGCGCGCCAGTTCGCGGGCCGCATCGGAATAGAAGAATCCCGGCTTGTCGATCTGGGCCTCGATCTTGTCGTGCAGGAATCCGGGGTCGAACTCGAAGCGCTCGATGTCCGCCCGGAAACCGATCTCGGAAAAACGCCAGAGTTTGTCGGCGTCGCGCACCAGGCCCTCGTCCAGGGAAATGAAATGGTCGCGGGTGTCGTGCTCGGAAATGATCTCCAGGATCTCGCTGGTCCACTTGGCGTCATAGCGCAGGTCCTCCAGGATGGCGTGGGCGATCTTGACGCCCTCGTCCTGGTGCCTGTAGCGCACGGCCAGCTCGTCTTCCGGGGTGGTGCCGGGCTGGAAGATGACGAAGCGTTCCTCGCGGCTCAGCTTGCTCCAGCCCGTGTCGTGCATGATGATTGCCGGCAGCACCACTTCCGGGGTGCCGGGCGCCAGCTGCAGCAGCTCCTGCGCGTAGGTGTAGGTCACGTATGCGTGTCCCGCGTCGTCCCGTTTATCCTGGTAAGGCAGCGCAGCTTCCCAAATGCGGTCGTATGTATCGGTCATAACAGGCCCGTCTTTAGGTAAAAGGTTTCCCCTTCTCTCAGGGTGAAGATGGTCGCTGCCCCGAGAAGTACTCACACCAATTTGTCTTTGTTGAATGCCGCGTCCGGCCCGTGAACGCGAACAGCAGACCGAACCCCCTTAGACCCGCGGCCAGCCTGTGTCAATCGCCCGTTTGGGGGTTTCCGCAAACGTTGTCGAAGACTTCTTGAAATCGTTGGAAATAAATTTTGTTCCCGAAGTAAATTAAACCGGACCGACAACTCCGCCGCGTGAATTGTTCCCAAGCGGGGCTCCGGCTTCATTATGCCGGGACGAACCAGACGGCCTTTTTCGGCGGCCGTCGGAAAAACAACCTCGCCCTCCCCTTTTTTTCGCTCCCCCGGGTTGGCAAAAAAACGCGACTTCGTTATTACCGCATAAGGTATATACTCATAGCCATACCAAGGCGGCGAACGCCCCGCCCTCCACGACGAGGCAGCATGATCAAGCAAGGAGGTGCGCCATGATCATAGCCGACACCATCCAGGAACTCATGGAACATGCGGGAATTTCACTCAACGGCCACAGCCCGTGGGATATCCGGGTCCTTGACGAACGCTGGTACACGCGCATCTGGCGCGACAAGAACCTGGGCCTGGGCGAGTCCTACATGGACGGCTGGTGGAACTGCCTGAACATCGACGAAATGATCAACCGGCTGCTTCGCGGCGGCCTGGAGGAACAGGTGCGGGGCAGCATGCGCTACATGGCCCGGCTCCTGCCCGGCCTGCTCCTGAACATGCAGTCCCGGATGCGCAGCCGCATCATCGCCAGACGCCACTACGACCTGGGCAACGACCTGTTCTTCTCCTTCCTGGATACGCGCCGCCAGTACAGCTGCGGCTACTTCAAGGGCACGGACGACCTGGAGCAGGCCCAGGAAAACAAGCTGGAACTCATTGCCGAGAAACTGCAGCTGCGGCCCGGCGACACCCTGCTGGACATCGGCTGCGGCTGGGGCGGGCTGGCCCGGTACATGGCGGAAAAACGGGGCTGCCTGGTCACGGCCGTGAACATCTCACGCGAGCAGCTCCGCCATGCGCGGGAGGACTGCGCGGGCCTGCCGGTGAGCTTTCTCGACGGCGACTACCGGGCCATTGACGGGCGCTACGACAAGGTCGTTTCAGTAGGCATGTTCGAACACGTGGGCATGAAGAACTACCGCACCTTCATGAGCACCGTGCGCCGCGTCCTCCGGGACGACGGCGTCTTCCTCCTGCACACCATCGGCAGCAACAGGTCGCGGACCAGCTGCGACCCCTGGATCAACAAGTACATCTTCCCCAACGGCATGCTGCCCAGCTCTGCCCAGATCGCCGAGGCCGCGGAGGGGCTGTTCGTCATCGAGGACTGGCACAACCTGGGGCCGCACTACGACAGGACGCTCATGGCCTGGAACGACAACTTCCAGCGCAACTGGGCCGAACTGTCCCCCCGGTACGACGAACGCTTCAAGCGCATGTGGGAATACTACCTGCTCTCGTGCGCCGGGGCCTTCCGCGCCCGCGACATCCAACTCTGGCAGGTCGTCATGACCAAGCACGGCATGGGCCGCGAGCAGCCCCGCTGCCGGTTCTAGGACCGCCCGCACTCTTTCCGGGCCCTTCGGGGCCCTTTTATTATTTGGGGCACGCCCGGCAAAGCCGCCGCCTTCCCCCTTTGCGGGAAACAAAGGGTCTGCTATGTATGAACAATGCACTCCAAAACGGCTTTCCTTTCCTGCGTGCTCCTTTTGCTCTGCCTGGTCCCCTGCGGCTGCGGCGGGGACGAGGAATACGTGCGCGTGGATTTTTCCAAGCGCGAGGAAATGAGCCTGCCGGTGCAGACCAAGGCCATCACCTACGCCTACCTGCCCCAGTATTCCCACGCCATCTCCTACGGCCGCCACAAGCTGCTCATCGAATACCTGAGCAACGCCACGGGCCTGCCCTTCCGGCAGGTCTACCCGGACACCTTCGACGAGCATGTGGAGATGGTCAAACGCGGTGAGATCGACATCTCCTTTTCCAACCCGCTCATCTATCTGCAGCTGGCCCAGCTCGGTGCTCGCGCGTTCGCCCGCATCGTTGAGCCCTCGGGCCAGCCCGACTTTTTCGGCGAGATCATCTGCCGGGCCGACAGCCCCATCCGCACCCTGCGGGACTGCCGGGGCAAGCGCTGGATCGCGGTGGACAGGTCCTCGGCGGGCGGTTTTCTCTTCCCCCTGGGCATGCTCCTGGACAACGGCATCCCGCCCCGGGACTTTTCGGACATCGAGTTCGCCCCCGGACCGGGCGGCAAGCAGGAAAAGGTGGTGCTGGCCGTGTTCGCCGGAGCCTTCGACATCGGCTCCATCCGCCAGGGGACCCTGGCCCTGCTCAAGGACAAGATCGACCTGAAGCGCATCCGGGTGCTGGCCCGCACGCGCCCCTACCCGAGCTGGGTATACGCCTGCCGCAAGGGCTTCCCGCCCGCCCAGGCCGCGCGCATCGCCGACGCCATGTTCGCCCTGGACATCAACCGGGCCGACGACGCCGTGATCCTCAACAACGCGGGCATACGGGGCATCATCCCGGCCGAGGACGGCGACTACGACCCGGTGCGGCAACTGGTGGAGCGCATCCGCGAGCAGGACGGAGGGTTCATCCCTTGATCAACATCGACAAGATACGCTTCAGCACCAAGATCGGGGTGGGCACCAGCCTCATCGTCGTGCTGGCCGCCGTGCTGCTGACCTTCACCTTCAGCGTGCTGGCCACCCGCGTGCTGCTGGACGAAGGCAAGAAGCACGGCCGCGTCCAGGCGGAAAACCTGGCCCTGCGCGCCGTGGACCCCATCCTCTCCGCCGACTTTCTCCAGCTCAAGGACCTGGTGGATTCCATCCGCAGCGTGGGCGACAACGTGGTCTATTCCTTTGTGCAGGACGAGGCTGGTAACGTGCTGGCCCATACGTTCACAGGGGGCTTTCCCGTGGACCTGCTCAAGGCCAACCACCTGGAACCGGCCCAGGACCTGAGCATCCGGCAGCTCGACAACGGCCAGATTCTCATCCTGGATTTCGCGGTGCCCGTACGCATCGGCCAGAGCCGCATCGGCACGGTGCGCCTGGGGCTTTCCCGCACCGGCGTCCAGCAGACCATCAACCAGCTGCTGCACCCGGTCATGGGAGTTTCCCTGGGCACCCTCATCGTGGCCGTGTTCCTGGGCACCCTGTTCGCCAACCGCATGACCCGGCGGCTCAACAACCTGCGGGCCCACGCCGAAGCCCTGGTCACGGGGGACCTCATGGCCCAGGCCGCGCCCAAGCCCACGGCCAACTGCTGGGAACTCATGAACTGCAACCTCAAGGAATGCGCGGCCTACGGCGACGACTCCCGCCCCTGCTGGCACACGGCCGGGAACCGGTCCACGCCCAAGCGCACCCCGGGGAGCTGCAGCCGCTGCCCGGTCTTCCTGACCAACGCGGGCGACGAGATCCAGGACCTGGCCGAAACCTTCGACTACCTGGCCCTGACCCTGCGCCTGCACCTGGAAGAGCTCTATGACACGGAAAAGGCCATGGCCCACCAGCAGGAACTGCTGCGCACCGTCCTGGACTCCACCCCGGACCATGTCTGCCTGCTGGACCGGGAGGGCATCATCCTGGCCCTGAACCGCGCCTATGCGAATTTCCTGGAACTGACGCCCACCGACGCCGTGGGCAAGCACGAACACTCCCTGCTGCCGAACAGCGATCCCCTCAACGACCCGGGCATGATCGAAGTCATCTTCCGCTCGGGCAGGCCCGTGAACCGCGAAGTGCAGGTGGAGCGCAACAACCGGCGCCTGTGGCTGCACGTCATCTGCGTGCCCGTGCGGGGCTCCTCGGGCGAAATCAACTCCGTGCTGCGCACCACCCGCGACATCACCGAGCTCAAGAGCTACCAGACCCAGCTCATCCAGTCCCAGAAGATGGAATCCCTGGGGACCATGGCCGGAGGCGTGGCCCACGAGATCAACACCCCGCTGGGCATCATCCTGGGCTATGCCCAGCTGCTGCTGGAGGACGTGCCCGAGGGCAACCCCATGCGCGACGACCTCAGGATCATCGAGAAGCAGACCCAGGTCTGCAAGCGCATCGTTGCCGGGCTGCTGGACTTTTCCCGCCAGGGCGGAAGCGAGACGCAGGGCATGTGCTTCAACAACTCGGTGCTGGAGGTGGTCTCCCTCATCAGCCACCCCTTCGAGCTGGACGGGGTGCACATCCTCAAGGACATGGACGACCGCATGCCGATCATCAACGGCAGCCCCGAGCAGCTCAAGCAGGTCTGGGTCAACCTGCTGACCAACGCCCGCGACGCCATGCCCCAGGGCGGGCTCATCCTGGTGCGCTCGCGGCTCATGCGCGACGAAGGCATCATCATGTTCCAGGTCATCGACACGGGCGAAGGCATTCCCCCGAGCATCATCACCCAGATTTTCGACCCTTTTTTCAGCACCAAGGGCGTGGACAAGGGCACGGGCCTCGGCCTGGCCATCTCCTTCGGCATCATCGAGGCCCACGGCGGCACCATCGCCGTGGACAGCCCGGTGCCCCTGGAGGACTACCCGCACAAGCCCGAGGACATGAAAAACATCCATCTCGGCCCGGGCACCATGTTCACGGTGCGGCTGCCCCTGGATTATTCCGACGACGACACAGAACCACTGCAAGGAGAATAACATGGCCAACATCATCGTCCTGGACGACGTCTACGACTCCGGCGTGCTCATCGGCCGCATCCTGACCCGCCAGGGCCATCAGGTCACCCCGTTCACGGAAGAGGAGGAGGCCCTGGCGTTCGTGGCCAAGAACGCGCCCGAGCTGGCCATCCTGGACATCAAGCTCAAGAAGATGAACGGCGTCGAGGTGCTGGAGGAGATCAAAAAGATCTCGCCCAAGACCAGGGTCATCATGCTCACGGGCTACCCCACCCTGGAAACGGCCCGCGAATCCATCCGACTGGGCGCGAGCGAATACTGCGTCAAGCCCATCGACAAGGCCGAGCTGGAAGAAAAGGTCGCCGCCGTGCTCGGCGAATAACGGAGAAAACGCCCCATGTCCCTCAAGGAACTCCTGAGCCGCTGGACCTTCCAGGTCTTTGCCCCGGGCACCCTGCTGCGCAAGAAATACAACGCGTTCCGGGAAATCCTGGAGGTGGACCTGCGCAGCATGGAGCTGCTGGCCGGCCTGGAGGAGATCTACACCGGCTCCGAGACTGCGGACTGGAACCGCGTGGCCTTCCTGTGCGCCGAGCTGGAGCGGGAGGTGGGCGAAATCGCCCGGCTGCTGACCGTGCTCGCCCCCCTGCGCTGCATGGGGCTGGAGGAATACGTCCGCAAGATAGCCTTTTACATAGACATGGGGCTGGATACGCCCCCGCCCGAAATCGCGCCCCCCTACTGCCTGTCCCGGGAAGAGGCCGCCGGCAGGGAAAAGCTGGCCGGGGGCAAGGCCGCGGCCTTGGGCATCCTGGCCGAGGAAACCGACATTCCGGTTCCCCCGGGATTCTGCATCACCACCAACGCCTACAACTACTACATGGAGGCGGGCGACCTCCGCGTTCCCATCGCCGGGCTCCTGGCGCAGATCGACCTGTGCGACAGGGAGGGGCTCTCCCTAAAATGTGAGGAAATCCGGGGAATGATACGCCAGACCCCGGTGCCGGACGAGATCCTGCGCGAGATGGAAGCCCAGGCGAAGAAGCTCCCCGCGGGCCCGCTGGCGGTCCGCTCCAGCGCCATTGCCGAGGACGGGGAATCCTCGTTCGCCGGGGTCTACGAAAGCGTGCTGAACGTGAGCCCCGAGAACCTGGCGGAAGCCTACCGCGAAGTGCTCATGGGCAAATACAGCCCCCAGGCCGTGGCCTACCGCATCCTCAAGGGCATGACCGACGAGGAAACCGGCATGGCCGTGCTGGTGCAGCCCATGGTCCGGGTCAAGGCCGCCGGGGTCATGTACACCACGGACGAGGACGCCACCCAGTGCGTGCAGGGCGTGGCCTCCATCTACAGCGTCAAGGGGCTGGGGGAATCCCTGGTTTCCGGGCGCGCCAGGCCCGACGTGTTCTGCCTGACCAAGGAGGACAACCCGCACGTGCTGCTGCGCCCCCCCCACTTCGACAATCCCCGCTCCGAAACCCTGCTGGAACTGGGACGCATCGCGGACAAGCTCGAACATTTCTTCAAGACGCCCCAGGATGTGGAATGGGGCGTGGACGAGCGGGACAGGCTGTTCATCCTGCAAAGCCGCCCCCTGCGCCAGAACGCGACGGCCAGGGACATCTCCAAGCAGGTGCCGGACAACGCGCTGCCGATGCTCTCCGGCGGCGTCCGCATCTCCGCGGGAACGGCCGTGGGGCGCATCGTGCGCAACGCCGAAGCCATTGCGGAACTGCCGCACGGGGCCATCCTGGTCACGGAAACGCTGACCCCGGCCCTGGCCCGCCACCTGGACCGCCTGGACGGCGTCATTGCCCGCAGGGGTTCCCGCGCCGGGCACTTTGCTTCCGTGGCCCGCGAATTCGGGCTGCCGGTCATGGTCCTGGACGAGATCGAGGAACTCTCCGACGGCCAGGAAGTGACCATGGATGCGGACACGGGCCAGGTCTATGCGGGATGCGTGGAGGAACTCAGACGCCAGGACCCGCGCAGGGAGGCATGGAGGGGCACCTGGGCCGCCAAGCGCCTCGGAGCCATCATGCCGCATCTCTCCATCCTCAACCTCACGGACCCGGAAGGCGACAATTTCCAGCCCGAGGGCTGCCGGTCCATGCACGACGTGATCCGCTTCGCCCACGAGATCTCCCTCAACGAGATGTTCTCTCTGGTGGGCAGGTCCGGGCGCGGCCTGGGGCGGGTCAAGAAGCTGACCAGCAAGCTGCCCTTTGTCCTCTACGTGCTGGACCTGGGCGGCGGCCTGTTCTCCTCGGTGCGCGACGCAAAGTCCATCACGCCCGACGACATCGTCAGCAAGCCCATGTGGGCCCTGTGGTGGGGGCTTTCCAAGAGCGGGGCCACCTGGGACGAAAAGCTGATCCACGTGGACTGGGAGGAATTCGACCGCATCAGCGCGGGCATCTTCACCAAGGATTCCAAGCTGCTGGCCAGCTACTCCATCGTGGCCGAGGACTACACCCACCTGCTGCTGCGCTTCGGCTACCACTTCACGGTGGTGGATTCCGTGTGCGGCGGCGCGGGCCCCAATCACATTTCCTTCCGGTTCAAGGGCGGCGGGGGCGACTGGGACCAGCGCATGAACCGGCTGGCCTTCCTGCGCCACACCATGGAGTCCAAGGGATTCAGCACCAAGAGCCGGGGCGACATGCTCACGGCCCAGTTCACCCACGGCACCGAAAACGAAACCCGGCAGCGCCTGGTGTTCCTGGGCAGGCTCATGGCCCATTCGCGCATGCTGGACCTCAAGCTGCCCACCGAGGAAACCGCGGTCGAGCTGGCGGAACGGTTCCTGGAACAGGACCGGACCGCGGGCGAGGAGAGCCCATGAGGCCGCAGGAAAGCACCGTCACCTGGGTCACGGACCAACTGGCCGTGGGCCCGGCCCCGGCATCCAAGGCCGCCATGCAGCGGCTGCACAAGGAAGGGATCACCGGCATCATCAACCTGTGCCGGGAATTCCTGGACCTGCACGAGATCGAGGAAAAGGAAGGGTTCGAGGTCTACTACCTGCCCATCACCGACGAGGAGGCCCCGGACCTGGTGGAGCTGGAAAAGGCCCTGGCCTGGCTGGACGAGGCCCTGTACCTGGGCAAGAAGGTCTACATCCACTGCCGCTTCGGCATGGGCCGCACGGGCACGGTGCTCAACGCCTATCTGCTGCGGCGCGGCCTGGGGCACAAGCTGGCCAACCGCAGGCTCAAGAAGCTGCGTTCCAAGCCCGCCAACTTCGCCCAGTGGCGCACCATCCGCAAATACGGCAAGGAAACGGGGGAGCTCACGGTCCGCGAACCCTGCCTGGAATTCAAGCGGGCCGTGGACCTTTCCCCCATGGTCCAGGACTACCAGAAGCTGCTGGCCGAGGTGGAGCAATACGCGGCGGACCACGGGCTCACCGAGCAATGCGGCCGGGACCACGACCGCTGCTGCCATTCGCCCAAGGAACTCTGCCTCATGGAGGCCGTGACCGTGAGCATGGCCCGAAACCGCGAACTGAGCAGCCAAAAGCGCGAGGAGATCATCGGCCGGGCCGTGGAGGCCGCAGGCATCGAGCGCTCGGCCCGGCGCAGGCTGCGCGACGTCGACGCCGTGCTTTCGGATGTGGGCACCATCTGCCCGCTCCTGGAGGACGGCCGCTGCCTGCTGTTCGACAGCCGACCGGTAAGTTGCCGGGTCTTCGGCATGGAGGAGCACGCGGCCGAAGCCTTCTGGGAGGAATTCGAGCCGCGCCTGGGCACCCTGTCCGAGAACATCTACCTGGCCCTGACCTCGGAACTCCTGGACGAGCACCCCATGTTCTCCCTGCCCGACGTGGCCTCGGGCAAGTACGTGGAGCGGTTCTTCAGCTTCATGATGCGCAAGATGGGCTGCGCCCGCCAATAGCTTTCCCGGCGAATGCACACAACAAAAGGTCTGCGGTAATCCGCAGGCCTTTTGATTCCCCAATCCCATCCGGTGAGGCTTGTTCTCAGATTCGGACTACATCGCCGTCTTGCATTCGGTAAGTATGACTTCCTGCTCCTCGGAACCGACCCTGACGATTTCCTTGACCACCATCCCGTAGCCGTTTTCATCCCTGGTCATCCACTTCTTGGTTTTCATGGGCCCCACCTGGGACATGATCACGACGCATTCGTATTTCTTCTCTCCCACAGTCACTATGTCATTCCTGGATTTGAGAAGCATCGTGTTAATTATATCACCCTTTTCCAGATCAAGCATGCGGTAGGTTTTGGGGCTCGACACCCTAAGCTTGTCCAAGGGCAGATAGGCGGAGGTGTAGTCCAATTGGTCCTCCCTGTACTTTACGGAAAAACCTTTCATTCCGTTTCGGGAGGTAATGCTGATGACTCCCTGCTCGCAGATGACCTTCGTTTTTGTATTTCTCCTGCCTTTGGGGCCTGCGTCGTAGCTCCAGACTTCCTTGTTAACCATGATGCCATACATCTTTTTCTCGGCGATTTCGTCGGTGCCGGCATCGTAGTTCAGGAGACTTCCGTCCCTCGCCAGGATAATTTTAGCCCAAGACTTGTTTTTCACGGATGTCTTTGAGGAGCCCAGATTCCATGTTTTTCCTTCATCGGAGCCAGGTTCAGGGAAAAAATTCGGCTTTTTGTCAAAGACACTTCCCTGTAAACTTTCGATCCTGATATTTCCAAAATCGGATGTGTCCGCATTGTCAGCCGTTGTCAGACATTTCTTGTTGCGTTGTTCAAGAAGCGCCGGTTTACCTTTGTACTTTACGGGCGTCCTGGTCACTTTGATGGATCCGATTTTGTTTTCGCCAACAAGGATCTCGTAGGAAAAAGAAAGCTTTTTCCCGGAGGCCAACACCTGCGGGGCAAGACACAAGTGAAAGGTCAGAGTCAGCAAAGCCGCCAAAGAGAGGTACAGGGATTTTTTAACTATTGGCATGAGATGTATCCTTGGATTTCCATGAGAAAATAAAAAAGGCCGCCCCAGGGGACGGCCTTCGTCTTGAGCGAATGACCCTATAGCCTAAAGAATATAGCGCGACAAGTCCCGATCCTCGGAAACATCCTCCAGCTTGGAGCAGACATATTCCTTGTCCACGCTGACGGACTGGCCGGACTTGTCCGGGGCCTCGAAGGAGAGGTCGGCCAGTATCTTCTCCATGATGGTGTAGAGCCTGCGCGCGCCGATGTTCTCGGTCTCCTCGTTGATCTTCTGGGCGAACTCCGCCACTTCCTCCAGGGCTTCCCTGGAGAAGTCCACGGTGATGCCCTCGGTCTCCAGCAGGGCCTTGTACTGCACGGTCAGGGCGTTCCTGGGCTCGGTAAGTATCCGGTAGAACTCGTCCTTGCCCAGGGCCTGCAGCTCCTCGCGCAGGGGGAAACGTCCCTGCAGCTCGGGGATCAGATCCGAGGGCTTGGCAAAGTGAAACGCGCCCGCGGCGATGAACAGGATGTGGTCGGTCTTGATCATGCCGTACTTGGTGTTGACCACCGAGCCCTCCACGATGGGCAGCAGGTCGCGCTGCACGCCCTCGCGGGAGACGTCGGTGCCGCCGTGGTCCTGGCGCGCGGCGATCTTGTCCATTTCGTCGATGAAGATGATGCCGGTCTGCTCCACGCGTTCCCGGGCCAGGTCCGTGACCTTGTCCATGTCGATGAGCTTGTCGGCTTCCTCGTCGATGAGCACCTCGTAGGCGTCGCGGATCTTCATCTTGCGGGTCTTTTTCTTCTTGGGGAACATGCGGCCGAGCATGTCGGACATCTGCATGCCCATGTCCTCCATGCCGGGCATGGCCATGATCTCCATCTGGGGCCCGCCGGTCACCGTGACCTCCACCTCGATCTCGCGGTCGTCGAGCTGCCCCTTGCGGAACATCTGGCGGAATTTCTCGCGGGTGGAATCATCCTTGGGCCGTTCCGGTTCCTTGCCGGACTCCGCGTTGGAGTCCGAATTGGACATGTAGAAGCCCACGCCCTGTGTCTGGGGCTTGTTGCCGGGCAGCAGCAGGTCCAGGACGCGTTCCTCGGCGTTGCGTTCGGCCTTGATGCGCACCTTGTCGGTCTCTTCCTTGCGCACCAGGTTGATGCCGATCTCCATGAGGTCGCGGACCATGGATTCCACGTCGCGGCCCACATAGCCCACCTCGGTGAACTTGGTGGCCTCCACCTTGAAGAAGGGGCAGCCGGTCAGGCGCGCCAGGCGGCGGGCGATCTCGGTCTTGCCCACGCCCGTGGGGCCCATGAGAATGATGTTCTTGGGAGCGATTTCGTCTCGCAGTTCGGGGTCGAGCTGCTGCCTGCGCCAGCGGTTGCGCATGGCGATGGCCACCATGCGCTTGGCGTCGTGCTGGCCGATGATGTAGCGATCCAGTTCCGAGACTATTTCCCGGGGAGTCAGAGTGCTCATTATCTTTCCTGTGTTTCGATGGTCAGGTTGGCGTTGGTGTAGACGCAAAGGTCCGCGGCGATGTTCATGGCCTTTTCCACGATGTCGCGGGCCTGCATCTCCGTGTTCTGCTTGAGCGCGCGGGCCGCTGCCAGGGCATAGGCCCCGCCCGAGCCGATGGCTGCCAGGCCGTCGTCGGGCTCGATCACGTCGCCCGTGCCGGAGATGATCAGCAGGTGTTCGCCGTCGGCGGCCAGGAGCATGGCCTCGAGCCTGCGCAGGTACTTGTCCGTGCGCCAGTCCTTGGCCAGTTCCACTGCGGCGCGCAGCAGGTTGCCGGAATAGGTTTCCAGTTTCTTTTCAAAACGTTCGGACAGGGTGAAGGCGTCGGCGGTTGCGCCCGCGAATCCCACGGTGACCTTGTCCTTGTAGATCTTGCGCACCTTGCGGGCCGTGTGCTTCATGGCGATGGCCTGGCCCAGGGTGACCTGTCCGTCACCGGCCATGGCCGTGCCGTTCTCGTCCAGCATGGCCAGAATGGTGGTTCCTCTAAGGTTCATATGTTCCTCTTGAGACTGAAAGGTTCACGTCAACGTTGCTAATGGAAGTAGCAACAAATCTGTAGTCCTTGTAAAAGAAAGGAGATCCTATTGTTTCAGTAAATTCTTTTCTTGGCCCATCAATAGTGGAGTAGAAGTAGCCTTGGACTAAAGGGGTTTTCATGTCCATCCCCCCAGCTGTGTAACAACTTTGAATCCGTATAACGACTTTGCCGTTATCGTATTTTCTCTCTGTACCATTTAGGATATTAGTATCTTCTGACTTGATTATTCTATAATGCAAATCCTGTTCACCATATGAAGCTAGTTTTGATTTGAGATCTTTGATTGTTTTAGCGTATTCATTAGATAAATCTAACAACTTTCCATTACGAGCATGGACGCTTTCATATTTTTTTTCGAGCGTTGAATAATCCTTCTCAACTAATTTCAACCGGCTAATTTCATTATCTTTAGTCTCTACAACCGTTGCCGAAGGACAAGGATTTAATGTTGGATACGAACAGTAACCAACGCTCATTACCCCCAAAATTCCAGAAACGTAACCGATCACTTTCAAAAATGATTTAAAAAAACTACCCATTATCTAATCTCACTCATTGTTCTCAGCCACGTGTTGTAGGCGTCCGCCCCGTGCAGGACCATGGAGGCCCGCTCCACCAGCCCCTGCTCAAGCCCCGTTTTCAGGGCGCGCAGCGCTATGGCGGCGGCCTGTTCCACGGGATAGCCGTAGACGCCGCAGCTGATGGCCGGGAAGGCGATGGTCTTCAGGTTGTTTTCATGGGCCAGCTTCAGGCTGCTCAGGTAGGCTCTCGCCAGTTTCTCGGGCTCGCCCTCCGAGCCGCCGCGCCAGATGGGGCCCACGGTATGGATGATGTATTTGGCGGGCAGGTTGAAGCCCGGGGTGATCACGGCCCGGCCCGCGGGCAGCGAGCCGATGTCGGCAATGATCTTGCGGCAGGCGGCCTGGAGTTCGGCATGCCCGGCCGCGTCATGAATCGCGCCATCCACGCCCCCGCCGCCTGCAAGACGCGAATTGGCGGCATTGACGATGGCGTCCGCCCGCATGGAGGTCAGATCTCCCTGCCGGATCGCAAGGGTTCCGTCGGCAATGGTCCATGTCTTCATAATACAGCACAAGCTAATCCCGATTTGCCTTTTGGCAAGGGCAAGGCCTGTTTTTTTGTGCGAAACATGTTATTGATTGACATCTATATTGCATATTCAATAAGTATAGTTGTAATAGTTATAATTCCTGAGGAGGCTCGTATGGAAATGCGCAAGGTGATTCCCTCTGTCGAAGAACTGATGACCGCCATCGCCAACACTCCCGACACCAAGGTGCCCGATACCCGCATCCCGGACACCCGGTGCCCCGACACCTTTGTGCCGGATACCCGCACGCCGGACACCTTTGTCCCGGACACGCGCGTACCGGGACGTTTATAGCTTCGGGCGGTTCAGGAACAGCCGGTTTTGACCGGTTTTGAATTCCGCCCCCTGTATTCGCCCATGCTCTTGCATTCGGACGACTTTCTTTTTCCCCGAACCCTCGACTCCCTGGCCACCGGGTGCGTCATGGGTATCTGCGCCCAATGGCCTCTGCTGTGGAAGAACGGGAACCAGAACATGCTGGCCCGGGCCATTGCCCGCCGCCTTGCCCCGGTGCTGAACATGGCCCTGGCCGTGGAGATGGCCGAGGCCCGTGAAAACGGGCTGCTCAAGGCCGACACACCGGAAGGCCGCTACCACGAATTCGACGAGATGCTGGCCTCCCGCCGCCTGCAGGATGTCCTGCTGGACAAGTACAAGGGCCTTTCCTCCCTGCCGTGGTCCGTGGTCTCGGACTGGAGCTTCGAGTTCGACGCCATGCTGCGGCGGCTCAGGAATGACGCCACGGACATCGGCGACTGTCTGGGCATCCCGTGCGGCCTGGGCGGACTCGCGGGCATGGAGGCCGACTGCGCGGACCTGCACGAGGGCGGCGCGGGCGTCTGCATGCTGCATTTCCACGACGGCAAGCGCCTGGTTTACAAGCCCCGGCCCATGGCCGCGGACGTGCTTTTCGCCCGGCTGGCGCCCCAGCTCAATGCCGAGCTGGGCTGGCAGGCCTATCAGGGCCCGGCCACCTTGGACATGGGGCCCTATGGCTGGCAGCAGTTCATCGAGCGCACGCCCTGTGAAAACATGGAGGACGTACGCCTGTTCTTCCAGCGGCAGGGGGCCAACCTGGCGCTGGTGTACCTGCTGGGCGGGGTGGACTTCCATGCCGAAAACATGGTGCCGTCCGAAAGCTTCCCCGTCCCCGTGGACCTGGAAACCGCCATGCAGCCGCTGCGCACGGGGGTGCACACCCTGAGGCGTTCGGGCATGGTGCCGGTTCCGGGGCGCGACTACGACTATTCGGCCCTGGGCTGTGCGCCCGCCCCGGACGGCAGCTTCAAGGGATTCGTCTGGCGCGACCGGGGCAGGGATTCCCTGCACATGGAGCTGGCCGAACTGCCCTGCACGGGGCCATACTGCCTGCCGTTCCTGGACGGCGAGCACGTGCCCGTATGCGGGTTCGAGATGACGGTGGCCGCCTCTTTTGCCCGCACCCTGAAGACCCTGGCCCAGGCATTCGAAACCAACCGGGATCTCATGGACACCGTAGCCGAAATGCCCATCCGGTTCATCCACCGGCCCACCCTGGTCTACCAGGAGATCCTGACCGCCTCCCTGCACCCGGAAAACCTGCGCAGCATGGAAGGCCGCCGCGAATTCATCGAAACCCAGCTGGGGCTGCTCGGCCCGGAAACGCCCGCCCAGCTCTTCGGGCATGAGGCCGATACCCTGGAGGAAGGGTATATCCCCACCTGCCACACCCGTGCAGATTCCCGCGACCTGTGGTTCGGAGCGGCCATAGAGGACGACTTTTTCCCGGCCACCACGCTGGACCAGATCCGGGTCCGCGTCCGCGAAGCGCCCGTGAGCTGCGGTCGGCTGCGCCAATCGCTGTTGGCAAGCCTCGGCTCATAGGCGTGGACTTCCCCTTCAAAACGCGTTACGTCCCTCGCCATACTGCCCGCAAAACGGGCCGGATCGGTGCGTTCTTTGCGGAATGCGCGCCGGGAGAGACAACCGAATACAGAATGACAAGGCCGCAGGGCCTGAGACACCCCCATGATACAGAGTATGAATCCCGCCACCGGCCAGGTGGTGGAAACCTTTGACGAATGGTCCGAGGACCAGACCCGCGGGGCCCTGGATGACGTGGCCGCCGCATGGAAACCGTGGAGCGCCACCTCCCTGTCCGAACGCGCCGCCATCCTGCGCAGGACCGCGGAGATCCTCAGGGAAAAACGCGTGGAGCTGGCCGACCTCATGGCCCTGGAAATGGGCAAGCCCGTCACCCAGGGACGGCTGGAGATCGACAAATCCGCCCTGGTCTGCGACCACTACGCGGACAACGCGGGGCATTATCTCGCCCCGGAACCCGTGGACGGCGTGGGCAGCAAGGCCTTTGTCTCCTATGAACCGCTGGGCACCGTGCTGGCGGTCATGCCCTGGAATTTCCCGTTCTGGCAGGTCTTCCGCATTGCTGCGCCCTCGCTCATGGCCGGGAACGCCATGGTGCTCAAACACGCGTCGAACGTGCCCCAGTGCGCCCTGTCCATTGAACGGGTGCTGGCCCAGGCGGGCCTGCCCCACAATGTCTTTCGCACCCTGATGATCGGGGCCGGGCAGGTGGAAAACGTGCTGGCCCACGACTCGGTCGCCGGCGTCTGCCTCACGGGCAGCGACGCCGCTGGGCGCAACGTGGCCTCCCTGGCGGGCAGGCATCTCAAGCGCTCGGTCATGGAGCTGGGCGGCAGCGATCCCTTCGTGGTGCTGGAGGATGCGGACCTGGACAAGGCCGTGCAGGTGGCCGTGTGCTCGCGCTGCAAGAACACGGGCCAGGCCTGCATCGCGGCCAAGCGCTTCATTGTCATGGATTCGGTGTACGACGAATTCGTCGCGCGCATGAAAAAGGGGATGGAAGCCCTCAGAGTGGGCGATCCCGCGGATCCGGAAACCTACATGGGCCCCATGGCCACCGAGACTCTGCGAGCCGAGCTGCAGGACCAGGTGGACCGCTGCATCGCAGCCGGAGGCACACTGGTGCTGGGCGGCGGCATCCCAGACGGCCCGGGCGCGTTCTATCCGCCCACCATCATCACCGACGTTCCCTCCCACGCCCCAGTGGCGCAGGAGGAACTGTTCGGCCCGGTGGCCCTCGTGTTCAAGGTTTTCTGCGAGCAAGAAGCCATTGATCTGGCCAACGCCACCCCCTACGGCCTGGGCGGCTCCGTCTGGACCTCCGACCGGGAAAAGGGACTGGAGATGGCCGCGCGCATCAAGGCCGGGAGCGTGTTCGTCAACGCCCTGGTGAGCAGCACGCCGTTGCTGCCCTTCGGCGGCATCAAGGCCTCGGGCTACGGCCGGGAGCTGGCCGCCTGGGGAATACGAGAATTCGTGAACGTCAAGACCACGGTGGCCGGATAGGCCGCCATCAGCATATAAAAAAGGCGGCCGTCAGGGCCGCCTTCTTCATTTCCGAAACATACGCTACAGTCCGCAGCTCCCTTCGGAGTGCGCGAAGCGCTTCATGACCTCGATGAACAGGGACAGGGCCAGGGAGTCGTCCCCGCGCCGCCAGACCAGGCGCAGCTCGCTCATGGGAGGATCCTGGGGCCAGCGGAACGGCATCATCTTCACGCTGCGGGGGCAGGACTGCTCCATGCGCAGGGGCACGAAGCTCACCCCCATGCCCGCAGCCACCAGGGCCAGGCGGGTCTGATGCGTGTCCGCCTCCTGCACAATGCTCGGGGTGGCGCCCCGCTCCTCAAACATATGCATGATGGCGGTCCAGGTTTCCGGATAGCACTCGCGCGGCGGCATGATCAGGGTCTCGCTGTGCAGGGCCGCGAACCCCACATGGCTGCACTTGGCCAGCTTGTGGTCCTCGCGCAGGGCCAGGACATAGGGATCGAGCATGAAGGTCATCCACTCCAGATCCCTGAAATCGGCGGTGCCTCCCTGCACGATACAGGCGTCCAGCTCGTCGACCCGGAGCAGGGCAAGGGATTTGTCCGAATGGATATCCTGGATGTCCAGGGTGATGCTCGGATGCTTCTTCCGAAACTCGGCCACCGCATCCGGAAAGTTGGACTGGGACGCGGAATTGATGAACCCGATGCGCAGCTTGCCGATCTCGCCACGGGCCATCATGCGGATCTGTTCGGTGCCCGAATTGAGCGTATCCAGCGTGTTGCGGGCAACGGTCAGGAACTGGAGGCCCTCGCGGGTCAGCTTCACGCTCCGCTTGGTGCGGTTGAAAAGCATGACGCCCAGGTCTTCCTCCAGCTTCTTGATCTGCTGGCTCAATGGAGGCTGGGCCATATGCAGCCTGTCGGCGGCCCGGCCAAAGTGCTTTTCCTCGGCCACGGCGATGAAATAACGCAGTTGTCGGAGTTCCATAATATTTTTTTCGTCTCAGAATAGAATTCAATCCGTATTGGACAAACCATATTCCCTGGCCATAATTGGACCAAACGCGCCGGAAAAGGCGCATCCAAACATGGAGGTCCCTATGCACTATACATGGTATGATGTCGAGAAGGAAATGCTTCGGGAAATACACGCCAATGCACGCTTTTCCGCTGAAGAGCGTCCGGCCCCGGGCATGGACCTGGCCACTTTCGCCAGGGCCGCGGTCATCCTGACCATCGTGCTGGCGTTTGCCATCCCGGCCATGGTCTAGCAGGCAAAAGCCCCCTGTCCGGGCCCCGGAAAAGAGGCTTTTCGGTCCTTGCAAGGAGGAAAAAAACGGTGTCGATACGAAAAAAACAAAGAAAATAACGCAGCAAATTTTACGGAACGAGCAATTAATATCTTTTTCGTATTAGAATTGAATAAAAATTGTATTGGACTCTTTCGCATACCGAACCTAGACGGAGTTCCAACACGACGCCGAAAGGCATAAATGAGGAGCCACCACCATGCAATATAGTCTCTTTGAACTGCAAAACAACATTGAGCAGGAAATCCGCGACAACGCCTCCAGCCACACCCGGCTGGAAAGCGTTCAGGCCACCGCCATCGGCGTGGGCCTGCGCATCGCCACCCTGGCCGTACTGGCCGTGTTCATGTTGCCCCTGTCTTTCTAGAAAAATTCACTCCAACGGATTTTTCAAACATGCACGAAAAGGCCCGGTCCAATGGACCGGGCCTTTTCACTTGCACAGCCCCGTTTCGGGGTCATGAATTGGTACAGGCACAACTCCTGCCGAATTCCTTGATGACCTTGAAAAAACTCATCTGGGCGCAGGTCTGCCCCGAATACTTCCAGGCCAAGCGCAACTCACTTACAAGCGGCTCATCCTTCCAGTCGAAGGGAAGCATGACAACGTTGGCCGGACAAACCTGCTGCATCCTGCGCGGCACCAGACCCACCCCCATTCCCGTGGCAATAAGCGCCAGCTTGGTCTGCAGGGTTTCCGATTCCTGCACGATGTTGGGGATGACTCCGGCCCGCTCGAACCGGGCGATGATGGTGTCGTAGGTTGTGGGATGGTGGTCACGGGGATACATGATGAAATCCTGCCCATGCAGCATGGATATGTCCGCAACCGGAACGGATGCCAGAGGATGCCGCTCGCGCACGGCAAGCATATAGGGATCCTTCCAGAAGGAATGACTTTCGAACCCGGAGATTTGACTCTGGAAAAACTGCATCACCCCGGCATCCAGCTCTCCCCTGACAAGGGCATCGTACTGCTGAAGGGAGTGCATCTCACGCAGATCCAATATGATTTCGGGATGCCGCCGACGGAAGTAAGCCACCATCTTTGGAAAATCAGAGTGGGCTGCCGAGGCGATGAATCCCACGCGCAGCCTGGCTTTTTCTCCCCGGGCCATCATGCGCACCTTGTTCACCCCCTCTTCCATGTCGGAAATGGTCTTGCGCACTGTACCGGCAAAAGCCCGACCTTCCTTGGTCAACTCCACCTTGCGGCTGGTACGCATGAAAAGCTGGACCCCCATCTCCTCTTCCAGCCTCTTGATCTGCTGGCTAATCGGAGGCTGGGCCATACCAAGCTTTTCAGCCGCACGGCCAAAATGCTCTTCATCCGCCACTGCCAAGAAATATCGAAGCTGTCTGAGTTCCATGGAGCACGAGAGGTTGAGGTGATACTACTGAAGGCCTGATACCTCAAAACACCACTAAATGCACAATACAGTTTTCGTCTCGCTGAATAACGAAAAGCGTATTGAACCCGGATCAGCCGCAGATATGGCAGGTCTTGCCTTCCTGGCAGTGGGCCTTCATCACCTCGATGAAACAGGCCAGCGCAGGGGGAACCTCCCCATCCCTCCAGATCAGCTTGACGTCGCTGGTCCCCTTGTGCTCGCCCCATAGATGCGGAATGAGCCTCACGCCGGGCGGGCAGGCCCGCTGCATGCGCTGGGGCACAAAGCCAACTCCCATGCCTGCCGAAATGAGGGCCAGCTTGGTCTGGTGGGTTCCGGCCTCCTGCACGATGTTGGGCTGAATGCCCTTGTTGTGGAACCGGGCAATGGTCTTGTCGTAGGAGGCGGGATAAAACTCGCGCGGGAACATGATCAGATCCTCGCCGTGCAGATCCTCGTCCCGGGAACTCTCCTGCCGGGCGATGGGATGATCCTCGTGCACGGCCAGCACATACTCTTCGCTCAGAAAGGTCAGCCAGTCGAACCCCGCCATATTGGCGCAACAGCTGTGCACCAGACCGGCATCCAACTCTCCCTCGAGCACGGCTGCGCGCTGAAGGTGGGAATGCATCTCGCGGATATCCAGGGTAATGCCCGGGTGCAGCCTGCGGAATTCGGCCACCACCCCCGGCAGCTTGGACTGGGAAGCGGAATTGATGAACCCCACCCGAAGCCTGCCGATCTCGCCCCGGGCCATGCGCTTGACCTGCTCCACCCCGCAACTGAGATTCTCCAGGGTATTGCGCGCCACGCACAGGAACTTGCGCCCCTCCGGAGTCAGCCGCACCCGGCGGTTGGAGCGGTCGAACAGCAGCACGCCCATCTCCTCCTCCAGCTTCTTGATCTGCTGGCTCAGCGGCGGCTGGGCTATGTACAGCTTCTCGGCGGCGCGCCCGAAATGCAATTCCTCGGCCACGGCAATGAAATACCTGAGTTGCCTGAGTTCCATGGCATTCCCTCTTTAAACGACCTTCTCGATACGAAAAAGATATCGACTTCTGATTTTATATGTATTGGACATATCGTTTTTCCTGGTCATACTAGCAGGAAAAGAGGTTTGCAAGTTTCATCATATATTCAGACAAGCCGGGAGAATGACCATGAATGACAGCCTGTATGAACTGGAAAAGCGCGTTTACGAGGAAATTCGCAGAAACTCCGGCGCAACCGGCCGCAAGGACCCGGGATACGATGCAGCCAACACCCTGCGGGCCCTGGTCCTGCTCGGGTCCATCTGCATGGCCATGCTGGGCATGTGCGAACTCAAGAATATCGTAACCGACAACGTGCAGGCGACAACGGTTTCAACAGCGGGACCTATGACCGCTGAGAAAGTTTCTTGGCCTCGTCAATGAAATTCGCCACAAGCGGGGACGCACCCTGTTTCCAGATCAGTGAAATGCGCACTTCCATGAGGTTGTCCGCGGGATCGATGGGAACAAAGGAAACCTCATGGCCGCAAAGCCTGCTGCTCATGGCCGGAACCAGGGCGAACCCCACTCCGGCGGCAACCAGAGCCAGGGTCGTCTGTTTGGTCCGCGCGTTCTGTACTATTTCCGGCGTGGCGCCCAGCCGGCTGAACGTACCGAGGATTTCATCGTAAATCCCGGGATGCCCGCTGCGTTCGAAAAACACCATGGGCTCGCCGTCAAGTTCCCCGAGGCTGGCCATGCCCCTTCCGTCCAGGGCGTGTCCCCTGGGAACGGCCAGCACATACGGCTCGCGTAAGAACGGGAATGACTCAAACTCCCTGTCCATGCCGCAGCTACGCACAAGAGCTATATCCAGGCTGCCGTCGTGCAGCAGGTGGCGCATGTTGCGGCTGTTGAACTCTGCAAGCTCGATGGTGATTTCAGGATACTTGTCCTTAAAGCGTTTGATCACCTGGGGGAACTGGCTTTGCGTGGCAGCCGGTATGAAACCGATGGCAAGCCGCCCGATCCTGCCCTCGCGCATGCCTTCCAGAGAAGTTTTCGCAATATCGAGCTTATGCAGCACCTCCTCGGCAACCCCCAGGAGATACTTGCCTTCCGCCGTGAGACTGACACCGTGCCTCTCGCGCACGAAAAGCCTGACCCCGAGCTCCTCTTCCAGGTTCTTGATCTGGCGGCTCAGGGGCGGCTGAGCGATATGCACCCGTTCGGCAGCCCGGGTAAAGCTCGCCTCTTCGGCCACTGCCAGGAAATATTTCAGCTGTCTCAGTTCCATTCACACCCCGCCTATACCTCAAAGGTATTCAGTCCTGTTCTAAAATATATTGTACATATATCTAAATCCACGAGATACAGTTTTGCATCAACCCATGCAAGGAGAAATGCAATGACCAATGAACGGTATGAACGAGGCTTGGAAAAACTCAGGGAAGTGGACGGCCATGCGGCCAAGGCGGTCATGGAGGCGCTCGAGGACGTGGCCCCGGACCTGGCGACCTACATGATCGAATTCGGTTTCGGCGAAATCTATTCCCGGCCCGGCCTGACGCTCAAGGAACGGGAGATTGCCACGGTGGCCGCCCTGACCGCCCTGGGCAACGCCGCCCCGCAGCTCAAGGTGCACACGCACGCGGCCCTGAACGTGGGCTGCACCTGGCGGGAGATCATCGAGGTCATGATCCAGATGTCCGCCTACGCGGGCTTCCCCGCCGCGCTCAACGGCATTTTCGCGGCCAAGGAGGTTTTCGTGGAACGGGGTCTGCTCAAAGGCAATCAAGAATAGGAACTCCGCACCCGCCGTGCGGTCCAAAGCGTGCGTTTTCCATCCCCCGGCTAGACGCGGCGGTAGCGCTCGATGACCTCGAAAAAGCGGTCGAGAATGGGCCCCTCGGCCGCTTCGGACCAGCCCATGGTGATCTCCCAGGAGGGGAGCTCGCCCACCACCGGAACAAAGGAAACGCCCCGCAACCGGCTCTTGCGCGAAAATCGGGCCACCAGGGCGCAACCCAGCCCGGCGGCCACCAGGGCCATGGAGGTCTGTTCGGTGTTGGCCTCCTGGACAATGTTCGGGCTGAACCCGGCCTGATGGAAACAGGCGATGGTGGCGTCGAAAAGCTGCGGCTCCAGATGGCGGGGATAGAGAATGAGCGGCTCGTCCCTGAGCTCGGAAAGGGGCACGGATTCCAGGGCCGAAAACCGGTGTCCCTCGGGAACGGCCAGCATGTAGGTATCGCTGACGAACAAGCGGGTCCGGAACTCGCTGGCGTCGTGGCCGAAGAGCCGCATGAAGGCAACGTCGATACGGCCCGAACGCAGCATGCGCAGCTGGTCGCGGGTGGAGGCCGAGGTCAGGTCCAGGCGGATGCCGGGGTTCTGCTCCCGGAACTCCCGGATGGCTTCGGGCAGCACACTGAGGGCGGCGGGCCCCAGAAAACCAATGGACAGGTTGCCTTCCCCGCCATGGGCCATGTTCCGCACGCGCTCCACGGCCCGGTCCAGCCCGGCCAGGACCTTGCGCGCCTCGTCCAGGAAGAGCTCTCCCTCCGAGGTCAGCCCGACCTTGCGGCTGGTGCGCTCAAGAAGTCTGATCCCCAGCTCGTCCTCCAGTTGGCGGATCTGCTGGCTCAGGGGCGGCTGGGCAATATGCAGCCGCCGGGCGGCCCGCCCGAAATGCAGCTCCTCGGCCACGGCAACAAAGTACTTCAAGTGTCTCAGTTCCATGATTGATATCTACAGAATATCAATCATGGTGTAAATATATATTGGACATCTGAGTCAAGTTGGAGGAGAAACGACTCACGCGAGGGGAACACGACCCCTCACCTTGACAAGAGACTATAAAATTTCGACCGGCTTCCTGAATAAGGAAGAAAAATGAAGCCGGGGTGGTCCCGGCACATTGTCTGGTGGTGTTGCGACCCGGTCGGAAAAGAGGCCCGTTACCATGTGGTAGCGGGCCTTTCTACGTCAGGCAGTCCATAAGCGCACGCCTGCCGCGTTGCTGCATAAAAGCCAAACGCAGGCGTGACAGCGCTACGTCGAGTGATATTTTTGCTTCAGCAACGCGGCATGAGCGGTTTGCAGCCACTTGCGGCCCAAACCGTTTCAAGACGTCTTTGGTTAAAAATCGAGATTGATGGGGCCGCCCTTCTTGCCGGGCTTGCGTCCCGAAGAGCCGAAAATGCGGGGTTCCACCTGCTTGACGATCTTGGCCGCCTCGGTGTTCAGGGGATTGCGTTCCAGCACGGACTTGGCGTTGTTGTACGCCTCGGTCCAGTCGCGCCGCTCCAGGCTGATCTTGGCCAGCTTGAACATGAGGCTTTCGGTGCCCCCCAGGCGGCGCATGGCGTCCTTGATGGCCTCGGCGGCCTTCTCCATCTCGCCCATGGCCTCAAAGGCCATGATCAGCCCGTTGTGGGCCCGTTGATCCGAGGCATACTTGTCCAGGGCCTTCTTGAAATATTCCACGGCTTCGCCCGGCAGCCCGCCCATGAGCAGCCTATTGCCGATATCGGAATCCAACCCGTCGATGTCGGTATAGTATTCCGAGGCCTTGCGGAAAATCTTGCGCCCCTCCAGGGCGTCACCCTTCTTGATCAGTTCCTGGGCCTTGATGAGGTTGTCGTCCAGCACGGACAGGCGCTTGCGCTGGCGGGCCAGCTTGGATTTCTCCATGGCCTCTTCCAACTTTTCATGCAGCCGCTTCAGGGTGATGTAGGCGGTCTTTTCCTTGCCGCGCGCATAGTTGATGCCCTTGGGGAACAGCTTCTGGATCATCTGCATTCCGTTGAGATCCCGGAACGCCTCTTCAAGCAGAGCCTGGACTTCGAACTTTTCCCGACCGAAAACCTGGCTGCCGTTCAGTGCCTGGAGTGCCCGGGCCAGAGCCGCCAAGGTCTTCAGGTAGTTGTTTTTGGCCGCATAGGCACGGGCGCGGGCTATATCTTCACGGATTGTCTTTGCACTTACACTCATTGTCTCTCCAATCCCTTCTCGACTCCGAGGCTAATACAGTAAAACCGTTTTATCAAGGAGACAATGATAAATCGCCACGAATACCAAGGGCTTCAGCCAATTTTGACCCCTGCCGCCTCCAGCCTGTAGAGCAGGTGGCCGTGGTGGGAGCCGCGCCAGTAAATACGATTACACTCCCGGCACAGTCTGAATTCATTGAAATATTTCCTGGTCTTGGGCTCCAGGCGGTGCAAAATCAGCTCCTTGTCCACGGGCTCGGTAAGCGCATTGCACCGCAGGCAACGCAGAAAAGGCGCGGGAGCCTCGGTGATGCCCAGCAGGGCCACGACCTCGGCCAGCTGGCCGTCCGGGTCCTGGCTGCGCACAAGCCGCCCCCACTGTACCGCACCCCGCTTAAGCAGCCCCCTGTCGCGGCTGAGCACGAACCGCCGCTCCCGGCTGGCCAGGTCGGCAACGGCTTCATCGTCCCAGGTGCGGTCATAGGCAGCGTCGAATCCCAGGGCCCGCAGCAGCAGGGCCAGCCCGGCAACATTCTCGTCCACCACGAAACGCAATCGGGGCAGGGCATGGGGGCGCAATGAAGTGGGCCGTGTCGGGTCCACCGGAGGCTCGGCGGGCAGCAGCATCACGGACGCTCCGGGCGCGAGCAGGTGGTCCCAATGCGCCTCGCGCCCTTCCACGCGGACGCCGTAGATTTCGGTATGCGGCACGCCCAGGGCCTCGACCACGTCCTTTATTGACGCCCTGCGCCGCACCGGATAGCGTACCATTCCATCATGGCCGGACCGGCGCACAAGAGGGGCAAGCTCCCCCGCAAAACGCAATTCTGCGCTTGCATCTGAATCAAAGGACACTTCGCGTGAACGCATATCTGCTCATCATACTGGTTTCGCTCCTGGGGGTCTATGCGCTCCACTTCGCGGCCCGCCGGCTCAATGCACGGGCCCTGAATCCGGACCTGCCCGAGGAATTCCGGGACGTGCTGGATGCCGACCGCTACGCCAGGAGCCAGGAATACGCGCGGGCCAACATGAAATTCACGGACGTGAACGAGACCGTGAACACGGCCCTGGCCCTGGCCTTCATCCTGCTGGGGGCTTCAACCTCCTGGACCTGGCCGTGCGCTCCGCGGGCCTGGGCCCCATTCCCACCGGGCTGCTCTATTTCGCGGCCCTGGGAATGATCAGCGGCATGGTGGAGCTTCCCTTCGACATATACCACACCTTTGTCCTGGAAAACCGTTTTGGGTTCAACACCACCACCTGGCAAACCTTCCTGGCCGACAAGATCAAGGGAGTGGTCCTGGCCGGAATCATCGGGGGGCTGCTGCTGGGCGCCGTGCTGTGGTTCTTCCAGGCCGCCGGGGCCTGGGCATGGGCATGGTGCTGGGGGATCACCGTGGGCTTCAGCCTGCTGCTGACCTATGTGGCCCCGCAATGGATCCTGCCCCAGTTCAACAAGTTCACGCCGTTGCAGGACGGCGAGCTCAAGCAGAAAATCGAGGCCTACGCCGCGGGACAGGGCTACACCGTGTCGGGAATCTTCGTCATGGACGGCTCCAAGCGCTCCACCAAGGCCAACGCCTTTTTCACGGGCTTCGGCAAAACCAAGCGCATCGCCCTGTTCGACACCCTCCTGGAAAACCACACCGCGGACGAGCTCCTGGCCGTGCTGGCCCACGAGGTGGGCCACGGCAAGCTGGGACACATCAAAAAACAGCTCCTGACCATGGTGCTCAAGACCGGGGCGGTCTTCTACCTGCTCAGTCTGTTCCTGGGCAACCAGGGGCTGTTCGACGCCTTCGGCATGCAGCAGATGAGCACCTATGCGGGGCTGGTCTTCTTCGGCCTGCTCTACACGCCGGTCTCCATGGTCCTTTCCCTGCTCGCCAACCGGGTGAGCCGCAAGCACGAATTCGAGGCCGACGCCTTTGCCGCCAAAACAACGGGCGACCACGAACAGCTCGTGATCGCCCTGAAAAGGCTTTCGGCCAACAGTCTTTCCAACCTGACGCCACACTGGCTCACGGTCTGGCTGGAGTACGGGCACCCGCCCGTGCTGCAGCGCATCCGGGCCCTGCGCCGGGTCTAGAAGGTTTCAAACTCGCTGTCCGCCCGCGCCGCAGGCAGGGACCTGGGGCTGGTGCGGGCCACCGCCACCCGGCGGACAGTACCGATTCCCTGTCCATTGCCATGGCCGTTGCCGCCCATGACCCGGTCCACCGAGAAGAAGGACATGGTGCTGACCAGTTCCTCGGCCTGTCCCGAGAGTTCCTGGGCCGTGGAGGCCAGCTCCTCGGAGGCCGAGGCGTTTTGCTGCACCACGGATTCCAGCTGGCTGGCCGCGCCCGAGATGTTCTCGGCCTCGTGCACCTGTTCGCGGCTGCTGGCGGCCACCTCCTGCATCTTTTCTGCGTTGCTCTGGATCTCGTCAACAATGGACTTGAACATGCCGCCGGCCTTTTCCGCGACCCCCAGGCTGGAGGCGGACAAGGCGCCGATCTCCGCTGCGGCCGCGCCGCTGTGTTCGGCCAGCTTGCGCACCTCCGAGGCCACCACGGCGAATCCCTTGCCGTGCTCCCCGGCCCGGGCCGCCTCAATGGCCGCGTTCAGGGCCAACAGGTTGGTCTGGCGGGCGATCTCCTCAATGACCGCGATCTTTTCGGCGATATTGCGCATGGCCTCCACGGTTTCATCCACGGCCTGACCGCCCTCCACCACGTCGGAGGCGGTCTTGCTGATCATGGTGTAGGTCTCTTCGGCCACGACCATGCTCCTGCGGATGTTCTGGGTCATCTGCTCCATGGAGGCGGATATTTCCTCCACGGATGCGGCCTGTTCCGTGGCTCCCTGGGAAATGCGCTCGGCAGCGGCATTGAGTTGCTCGCTTCCGGCGGCCACGTTTTCCGAGGCGCTGAGCACTCCGGAGACGATGTCGCGGAGCTTGCCCACCATGTTGTTCAGGGCGTTGACCAGCAGGCCGAATTCGTTGCGGCTCACCTCGGCGATCTCCCGGGTCAGGTCCCCGGCGGCCATGGCCCCGGCAAAGGCCACCCCTTCCCTGACCGGCCGCAGCACAAAGGTGCGCACCACCCAGAAAATCAGGCCGATGGCCAGAAGCGCGATGGCCGCGCCCACGCCCATGAGCACGTTGCGCTGGGTTACGGCGGCCGAGGCCAGGTCGCCTTCATAGGCGCTCATGCACACGACCCAACCGGTGTGGGGCTCGGTGGTGAAGGTCATGACCTTGGCATCGCCCTTCCAGTCGTAAAAAAGCTCCCCGTCCTTGCGGTTCAGGGCCTGGCGAACAAAGTCCTCGCCGCTGTAGTCCTTGAGAATCAGGTCCCGGTTCCTGGGATGGTGGATGAACCGCCCGGCGGAATCCAGGATGAAACCGTAGCCCATTTCCCCGATGGTGAAGGGGTCGATGAACTTGGAAGTGAACGAGCTCCATCGGGGGAACATGGCCACGCCCCCCAGGAGCTTGCCCTGGTTGTTGTAGACGCCCTTGGCCACGGCAAAGACCAGGCTGTCGCTCCCGTCCTTGGGCTGGAGCACGGTCTTGGCCACAAAGGTCCTGCCGTTGGCGAGAACGGCCCGGGCATAGTCCCTGTCGGCCACGTTGAAGTTGCCGATGCTTCTGCCGTCGGACTTGAGGCTCGCGACGATATCCCCTCGGGCATCGAACAGGAGGATGCCCCAGATGTCCTCGGAGTCACGCACTGTTTTGCCCATGAGTTCCAGGGCGCGGGAGTCGTATCCGCCAAAGGCGTCGCGCAGGCTCTGCTGCTCGGCCAGCATGTCCACCTCGACCTCCAGGCCCTTGATGTACAGGCCCAGGGATTCGGCCACCGTCTCGGAGAGGCTGGCTGCGGCCCGGGTCTCATTCCTGAGCACCATCTGATACGAGGAATCGGATACGTAGATCACAAGGGCGCTCACGCCTGCCATGATCACCAGGACCACCGGCACGATGATCATGGCCGCGAGCTTCTTCCGAAAAACATTCAGTACCATGACAACTCCTTGGGCCGTGCCTGGCAATGCAGCCTCCCTCATGGCTGATTGGACGGCCAACCGGTTTCATGAACCCGAGGCCCTCCCGAAGCCAGGTCCATGCCGCACTGCGCCGTGCGCCGGGCAATGCGGAGATTTTTCTGATTTGACCATGAACTGCTTAAAATTTCGATTCAACTTCTGTAAAGATCTTTATTGTAATCATTGTGCGAAACAGTTTCTTGCCGCTAGGCTGATAATCGTCCATACTCTCGGACGGAATGCGCTGAACACGCAGCACTTTTTTTCAACGGAGGCAACCATGGCCCTACACGAACTGGCCGGAAAGCTGGCCCCCCAGCGCCTGCTGGAAAACATCCCCAGACTGGTCGCTGCCTATTATCTGACGACCCCCGACCCGGAAGATCCGGCCCAGGGCATTGCCTTCGGCACCTCCGGCCACCGGGGCTCCTCCCTGAACGGCAGCTTCAACGAGCCGCACATCCTGGCCGTGTGCCAGTCCATCTGCGAATACAGGAAAAAGAACAAGATCACGGGACCGCTGTTCATGGGCATGGATACCCACGCCCTGTCCGAGCCGGCGCTGGCCACTGCCCTGGAGGTCTTCGCCGCCAACGACGTGGCCGTGCACATCCAGCAGGACCGGGGCTACACGCCCACCCCGGTCATCTCCCACGCCATCCTGACCTGGAACCAGAACAACACGAGCCTTGCCGACGGCGTGGTCATCACCCCTTCGCACAACCCGCCCAAGTACGGCGGATTCAAGTACAACCCGCCCCAGGGCGGCCCGGCGGACACGTCCATCACCCAGGTCATCCAGGACCGGGCCAACGAGATCCTGAAAAAGGGCACCAAGGGCATCAAGCGCATCCCCTTTGAAAAGGCCATCCACGCCGACTGCGTCACCCATTACGACTTTGTCATGCCCTATGTGCGCGACCTGCGGAACATCCTGGACATGGACGCCATCAGCGCGGAAGGACTGCGCATCGGGGTGGACCCCATGGGCGGCGCGAGCATCGGCTTCTGGGACCCCATCGCCGACACCTACGAGCTGGACCTGGTCCTGGCCAACCACCGCATCGACCCCACGTTCTCCTTCATGACCGTGGACAAGGACGGCAAGATCCGCATGGACTGCTCGTCCCGGCACGCCATGGCCTCGCTCATCAAGCACAAGGACATTTACGACATCGCCTTCGGCAACGACCCGGACGCGGACCGGCACGGCATCGTCACCAGCAGCTCGAGCCTGCTCAATCCCAACCACTACCTGGCCGTGGCCGCGGACTACCTGTTCCGCACCCGCACGGGCTGGGGCAAGGACTGCGCCATCGGCAAGACCCTGGTCTCCAGCTCCATGATCGACCGGGTGGCCAAGGAACTGGGGCATCCGCTCTTCGAGGTGCCCGTGGGATTCAAATGGTTCGCCAACGAAATGCTCGCGGGCCGCTGCACCTTCGGCGGCGAGGAATCCGCAGGAGCCAGCTTCGCCCGCCGCGACGGCAGCGTCTGGACCACGGACAAGGACGGCATCATCATGGACCTGCTGGCCGCGGAGATCACGGCCCAGACAGGACGCGACCCGGGCGAGCACTACCAGGCCCTGGTGGAACGCCACGGTTCGCCCGTCTACGAGCGCACGGACGCCCCGGCCACCAACGAGCAGAAAGCGGCCTTCAAGGTCCTGACCCCGGACATGATCACTGCGGATTCCCTGGCGGGGGAACGCATCGAGGCCATCCTGACCAACGCGCCGGGCAACGACGCCCCCATCGGCGGCCTCAAGGTGACCACCAAGAACGGCTGGTTCGCGGCCCGTCCGTCCGGCACCGAGGAAATCTACAAGATCTACGCGGAAAGCTTCATCGGCCTGGCCCATCTCAAGACCATCCAGGCGCAGGCACAGGAGATCGTCAACGCGGCCTTCAAGGCCTCGGGCTGCTGAGCAAGCAAACGCGCACGCATCCAACAAGGCGCCGGGCATGAACCCGGCGCCTTTTTTTTGCACAGGGCACAAACCCCGTTTCCTGTTATTACCTCCCTTTTCCGTCGCCTTTCTAATTCCTCTCCATTCCTCTTCGTGCAATAGGAGAATGGAGGGATAGCAACGGCGGAGACAATCAAGCCAAACCTTTGGGGGGCAGCACATGAAAACGGGAAACAAGATCAAACTTCTCGGAACCGGCCTGACGGGCCTTACCGCGGCCGGAATGATCGCCATCCTGTACTGGAAGGCGGGGCAGATCGCACCGCTCCTTGCGGCGGCAGGGCAAGACACGGCCACTGCGGAGCTCGCGCGCCAAGTCGGGGAAAACATTTCCTCGCTCAAGACATGGTCCATCGCGGCCGCAGCCGCCTTCCTCCTGGCGGGAACGGCCTCGAGCTTCTACCTGGCGGGATTCCTCAGCCACGCCATCATGCGCGTGGCCAACGTGCTCAAGGAGTTCAATCTCGGCAACCTGGCAGTGGACTACATTCCCATGGGCAAGGCCATCAACTGCGGCAATATCGCCGGATGCAACAAGCCGGAATGCCGCTCCTACGGCAAGGATTCCTACTGCTGGGTGGAAGCGGGCTCCTTCAATGCGGACCCGCACTGTCCCAAGGCCATCAAGGGGCTCGATTGCCGCGACTGCAATATCTACAAGCATGCGGTGAAAGACGAATTTGAGGAGCTCGGCTCCGTGATCAACACCATGGGCGACAAACTCCGGGAGGTCATCGGCCACATCATGGAGGCCTCCACCAACGTGGCCTCCGGCAGCGGAGCCCTGTCCGCGTCCTCGCAGTCCATGGCCCAGGGGACCACGGAACAGGCCGCGTCCGTGGAGGAAACCAACGCTTCCATGGAACAGATGTCGGCCAACATCCTCAGCAACGCGGACACGGCCCGGAAGACCGCAGACATCGCCGTGCGCGCGGCATCCGAGGCGGAACGGGGCGGCAAGGCCGTCACCGAAACCGTCAGCGCCATGACCGTCATTGCCGAAAAGATATCCATCATCGAGGAAATCGCCCGACAGACCAACCTGCTGGCGCTCAACGCGGCCATTGAGGCGGCCCGCGCGGGAGAGCACGGCAAGGGATTTGCCGTTGTCGCCGCAGAGGTGCGCAAGCTGGCCGAACGAAGCGGCCAGGCGGCAGTGGAAATCAGCGAGCTCTCGGCCCGGAGCATGGATGTGGCCAGGGAGGCGGGATCGGTTCTGGAACGAATGGTGCCGGAAATTACCCAGACTGCGGACCTGCTGCAGGAGATATCCTCATCCAGCGACGAGCAGCGAAGCGGCACGGACATCATCACCCAGGCCATCGGCCAGATGGACGGCGTGGTGCAGCAGAACGCCTCCTCTGCGGAGGAACTGGCCTCCACCGCGGAGGAACTGGCCTCCCAGGCCGCCCTGCTGGAACGGGAAATCAGCTACTTCAGGGTCAATGGGCACCAACGGCGGCACACGGTAGCGGTCCAGGCCCCGGTGCAGGCCCTGCCCCATGGAGAGGAGGATTTCGAACGGTTCTAAAGCCGTTGCCCCCAGAGATGCAGCACCTGCGACGTGGCCCGCACGCCGCCGGGCACGCTGAAGCGGGCTTCGAAGAAACGGATAAATTCCCGGTACGCCTTGGGGCGCACCGGGTTTTTCCGTTGCGTGGACATGGCCGGAGCAGGCAAAATACTTTTTTATAAAGCGGCTATTGCCTGCCTATACTCATTCTCCTACAATGCAGTAATCCACCTCACATACACTTCGGAGTCTCCATGCCTCACACAGCAAAATCCCACACTGTTCTCAAGTATACCGCATTCATTCTTACCGGAGTCGTTCTGCTTTTGCTGGTTGCCGGGGGCTATGCCGCTTACCGCACCAAGAGCCAGGTAGGAACCATCTTCAGGCTCAACGAAGCCAGAAAGGCCGAGGGCTACTATCTTTCGGAGTTCGAATTTCAAATGCTCGGGGCGGCCTATCACCTCGACCAGGGCAACTATCTCACGGCGTTTTCGATATTGGACGCCCTTGAGCACCAATTGGAAACAGGCCGGGGCTTGATCAAGACGCCGAAATTCGACACCGCCAAGCAAAAACTCGAATTCTACCGCTCGCTGCAGAATCCGGAAACAGGCGCCTTCATGACCAGTGGGTTCCCGCTGTTCACCTATATAGGTCCTACAGCCAACATGATCGAATTCATCGAGGATCTTTCCCGCGAAGCAGGTGAACAGTTCGCCCTGAACCACAACTTGGCCTTTTTTGATGACATAGACACCCCGGAAAAACTTCGCGCATTCCTGGACGACGCCTCGCATGTGGGCCGGGTCGGGGCCATGTTCAAGACACCGTACGTATGCGTGGCCGAATTGAACGCCCTGGTGGAGCAATGCGAGCGGCTCGGCATCCGTTCCTTTGCTCCGGAGTGGAAACAGGCCCTGTACGGCTGGTTCTATGAAGACCAGAGTCCCGAAACCGGCCTGTGGGGCTCGCGCTGGAGGGGAGACAACACCCAGGTCGACGGAGGTTCGCTCACGGACAGCGAAAAGGTGATCAAGATGTTCGTCGACTTTGAAGGCAACGACCTCCACGCCGAATATCCCCTCAGGCATCATCAGCAGCTCATTCGGTCCGCCCTGGACTGCCTGTCCACGCCCCAGCCCGACGACCTGGACGAATTGCACGAATGGATCATGATCAATGACCGGGGATTCCGGTTCCTGACCCGTTACCTGTGGCGGCATGTCTCCGCCCAGGACAGGACAGAGGCGGAAAAACTCATGGAGGCGTTCATCCGCTTCCGTTTCGATAATTACTATGTTGCCGAGGACGGGGCCTTCAGCCTGTACCCGGAAGCCAAACGGGCCGATATGGACGGCACAGGAGAAGCCTACGGCATGCTTCAATATCTCGGCGTGACATCGCCGCAGAAGCAGGAAAAAATATGGGGGCAAACCATGGTGAACCTGGGCAAGGAGAAGACCGCCGCCTTCACCCTGGACAGACTGGCTCCTGTCGCGCAGATGGCCGGGGTGAATTCCGTCCGCCTCTACGCTGCGAATCCACAGGGCCGGTACCTGGAAAACGTCCTCGGCGTCTGGTATCCGCAACAACCACAGGTGCTGGATGCGGTGGATGTCCTGGCCCGGATACGGGCCTGGGCCGAGAAAACTCCCCAGGACATGGGCAACTGGGTGACCAGGGAAAGCGTCCTGAACTGGATCGGTCAGACGCGGGCCGCAGCCGCGCCCGTCCTCGAGAAAGGCAACGAAACCATCCTCAAAGGCCGACAAACCATGTTTGCCATGGGATTCGACATCCTGCAGCGCCCCCGGTGCCGCATGACCCTGGAAATCGGGGATTGATCAGGGCCGCGCAGCTCCAGACGGGATGAACGGTCTAAAGCCGTTGCCCCCAGAGATGCAGCACCTGCGACGTGGCCCGCACGCCGCCGGGCACGCTGAAGCGGGTTTCGTAGAAACGGATAAATTCCCGGTACGCCTTGGGGCGCGCCGGTTTTTTCCGTTGCGTGGCCGTGGCCCCGGTGGCCTGGTGCGCCTTAAGGAACTCGCGCACCGAGCCGTGCACGCTGACGTGCTCCCGCACCTCCCATTGGAAACGCAGTCCGTCCATACCCTCCAACAGGCTCACGTAGTATCCGGCCGGGCGCATGGACAGCATGGAGCCGAATCCCGTGGCCGCGCAGGCTTCGGCCAGCTCGCACAGGGAGCCCCGCACGAAGATGGACAGGGAAAACCGGCCTCCCGGCCGCAACAGTCCCAGGTTGGCCGGGATGGATTCGCCGGGGTGTGCGTACCACTGCATGGTGGAGGAACTAAGCAGCAGGTCGAAGGCGCCCGGCTCGAAATCGAGGTGTTCGCCGTCCGCCACCACCAGCTCGGGATTGTCCAGCTGGGAGACATCAATGGATTCCAGCATGCGCGGGGCTATGTCCACGGCCACGTAGCGGTCATGGCCGAACCGCCGGGCCGCCGGGTGGGTGAGCACGCCGCCGCCCGCGCCGATCTCCAGGATCGAGCCGTACCGGCCGGGGGGAATCAGATCCGCACAGGCCCGCGCCGCCTCGGCCTGCACCGAGGCATACCGCACATAGCTGGCGTGGGCGCGGTCGAAACTCCGGCTGATGCGTTCCTTAGTCAAGCAGGACGAAAAGCTCATTTTCGGGTATCCAGTGACCGCACGGCAGGGCCAGGAACCGCGCGCCGTGCAGGTGTTGCAGAATGTCCTCCGAGGCCTCGGGGGCAACAATGCGGTCATGCTGGCCGTGAACCAGGACCACCTTGTGCCCGCCGCTGTGCGCGGGATGGGCGCGGGACTCCAGGAGATAGCGCAATCCTTGGGCCAGGGGCTCCGCATGGGCGGGATCGCAGGCGACCGTGCGCGGGCAGCCGCAGTTCTTCAGAAACTGGTGCAGCACGGCCCCGGGGTCCTTGCCGAACTGGCGTAGCATGAGCCGGACCACCCGCTCCGGGGTAAAGGAGGTAAAATCGAGAAACGGGGCCGCCAGGACAATGCGCCCGAAATGGGGCTCGATGGCCCGCCAGTACTTGAGCACCATGTGCGCGCCCGTGGACCAGGCCATGAGCGTGTCCCCGCCCCGCTGCAACTGCCGCACGATGGTACGCTCGTCCATGCCCACGAAGGGCAGCAGAAACTCGGCCCGCTTTGCCAGGCCCGGGTAAAGCTCGGGATACCCCGCCCACCCGGAAACAAAGGTCAGACTCATGCCAATTCCTCCGCCAGCGATTCCAGTGCGCTTTCCAGCAGAATCATGTCCTGATCCGTGAGATCGGCCCGCAGGCAGAGGCGCAACCGGGCGCTGCCCTTGGGCACCGTGGGCGGCCGCACGGCCCCGGCCCAGACGCCCCGTTCACGCAGGATTTCCTGGCCGCGCAGGGCCCGCTCGTTGGAACCGAGGATGACGGGCACGATCTGCGTCGCGGATTCTCCGGTATCGAGCCCCGCTGCCCGGCAATGGCTGCGAAGGCGTTCGGCCATGTCCAGCACGGTGCGGCCCATGTCCGGCGATTCACCGATCAGTTGAACGGCGGCCAAGGCCGCGCCCACCGCAGCCGGGGGCAAGGCCGTGGAAAAAATGAACGGCCGGGCGGTATTGCGCAGCCAATCGGTAAGCGTCCGGTCACCGGTTACATAGGCCCCATGCGCGCCCAAAGCCTTGCCCAAAGTGCCCATGTGCACGTCGATTTCCTTGGTCAGGCCCAGCTCGTGGGCCAAGCCCCGCCCGCCGCCGAATATGCCCGCGCCGTGGGCCTCGTCCACCACGACGGCCACGTCATGCTCCCGGCACAGTTCGATAATGGCCCCCAGGTCGGCCACGTCGCCGTCCATGCTGAAGACCGTGTCCGTGACCAGCAGTTTGCGTTCGGCCTCCCTGTACTGTTCCAAGCAGGCGCGGAGGTGGTCCATGTCGTTGTGGCGGTAGCGCACCTGTCTTGCGCCGGAGAGTCTGATGCCGTCCACGATGCTGGCGTGATTGAGCCGGTCCGAGAAGACCACGGCATGCCTGTCGGCCAGTGCGGAAACAATGGCCAGGTTGGCCGCATAGCCCGAGCCCAGCACCAGGGCGTCTTCGCAGCCCTTGAATCCGGCCAGTTCGGTCTCCAGCCGGTCATACAGGGAATAGGTGCCGGTGATAAGCCGCGAGGCCCCGCTGGACGCGCCGTATAGCTCCACCGCCTCCATGGCGGCCCGCTTCACCTGCGGATGCCCGGCCAAGCCGAGATAGTTGTTGGACGCCAGGTTGAGGTATTGCCTTCCCCCGCACTCGAGCATACGGTCAGCACCGCGGTCCAGGCCCGGGGTTTGACGAAAGCGCGCGTCTGCCCTAAGGTCTTCCAGACTCGCCGTCATACGCTTTTTCAACCAAAGTGCTTTCATTTCAAATGATTAAGTAAAAGGAATTTCAATGGACAGGCACACGATCTGGCATCCGTGCACCCAGATGAAGGATGTGGAGGATCACCCCCTCATCAATGTTCAGAGCGCTCAAGGCATATATCTTTTCGACCCGGAGGGCAATTCGTACATCGACGCGGTCTCGTCCTGGTGGGTCAACCTCTTCGGGCACTGCAACCCGAGGCTCATGGCCGCCCTCAAGCGCCAGGCCGACACCCTGGACCACGTCATCTTCGCGGGGACCACCCACTCCCCGGCCGAGGAACTGGCCGAAAGGCTCATGGCCCTGACCCCGCCCGAACTGACCCGCGTCTTCTTCGCGGACAACGGATCCGCGGCAGTGGAGGCGGCCATGAAAATGAGCTACGGATACTGGCACAACACGGGCCGCCTGGAAAAGACCAAATTCATCGCCCTGGACAGCGGCTACCACGGTGAAACCCTGGGCGCGCTCTCCCTGTGCGGGGAGGAGCTGTACACCAATCTCTACGGCCCCATCATGCCGCAGAACATCCGCGTGCAGGGGCCGGACTGCTATCGCTGTCCCTACGGCGAACACCGTGAATCCTGCGACGCGCCCTGCTTCGAGCACATGGAGCGGGCCGTGGCCGAAAACGCAGACTCGCTCTCGGCAGTCGTGGCCGAGCCGCTGGTGCAGTTCGCGGGCGGCTTCAAGATGTACCCGCCCGTGTATCTCAAAAAGCTGCGCGCCTGCACCGAGGCCCACAACGCGCACCTTATCCTCGACGAAATCGCCACAGGCTTCGGCCGCACCGGCACCATGTTCGCGGCCGAGCAGGCCAACGTCTGCGCGGACTTCGTCTGCCTGTCCAAGGGCATCACCTCGGGCACCCTGCCGCTCTCCGTGGTGCTGACCAACGACAATATTTATGAGGCCTATTACGCGGACTACACCGAACTCAAGGCCTTCATGCACAGCCACAGCTACACGGGCAATCCCCTGGCCTGCGCCGTGGCCTGCGAAGTCATGGACATCTTCCGCGACGAAGACGTCATCAACGTCAACCGGCCCAAGCACGAGCATCTACGCGCCTGCGTGGAAGACCGGTTCCACGGGCACGCGAACGTGGGCGAAATCCGCTCCACCGGGTTCATCTGCGCCGTGGAGCTGGTGGCCGACCCCGCCACCAGGGACCCGTTCGACTGGAAGCAACGCACCGGATTCCGGATCTACCGCGAGGCCGTCAAGCGAGGCGCGCTCCTGCGCAACCTCGGCGACATCCTCTACTTCCTGCCACCCTACGTCATCACCGAAACCGAAATCGAAACCCTGGTGGACATCGCCCGCGAGTCCGTCCGGGCCGTGCTGGATTAATCCCGAGGCAATCAGAATGGAAAAGCTCTACATCTCCGGAACCGGAACCGAAATCGGCAAGACCCATTTCAGCGCATGGCTGGCCCGCGAACTCTCGCGCCAGGGCAAGCGCGTCAAGTACATCAAACCCGTGCAGACCGGATACCCGGCCGACGACGACGCGGCCTTCGTACGCCGCCACGCGGGGCTTTCCGAGGACGACGCGCGCGTGCTGTTCACGGGCGAGGAGCCCGTGGCCCCCTGTTTCCTGTGGGAGACTTTCCCCCTGGACGGGGTGCTGGACGCCATCAACAAGGTGCGCGACTGCGACGTGCTGCTGGTGGAAGGCGCGGGCGGCCTGCTCGTGCCCCTGGACAAGAAGCGCCGGAGCTACGAGATCGCTGAGCTCTGCGGCCTGGAGACCGTGATAGTGGTGCCCAACGCGCTCGGCTGCCTGAGCGACGCCCAGCTCAACGGACACTTCCTGGCCACGAGCGGCATCCCGTTCAAGGGCTTTGCCCTCAACAACCATTTCGCCCAGGACGAGACCAACCGCGAGCGCAACCACGCCATGCTCGCCCACCTCATGCCCGGCTCCATCCGCTGGGTGTTCGGTTCCCTGTAAAAAGAAGCGGGGGAACCCCTTTCACTCGAAAGAGTTTCCCCCGAGCCCCCTTTTGGCGGCGGCTTTGCCGTGTCGTCCTCGCGTCATGGACGGCATCGGATTGAACTTTCCAACCTAATCAAGATTCACTGCCAATGCATTCCTCAACCAGCTGGTCATACTCCATGGTCCGGTGCAAAGGCGGTGGCCCCGGCGTGCCCATCAAGGGCCCTCTTCAACGGGATGAACAACAAAAACGCAAGGGCAAAAGACAGAACCTCAGCCACAGGCTGGCTATAGATCACACCATCCATTCCAAATATTCCGGGTAAGGTCAGGATCGCCGGGATAAAAAAGATCCCTTGCCTGCTCAAGTTCAGAATCATTCCTTCCCTGGCCTTTCCCAGAGCCAGGAAAAGCGTCGAATAGACCATAAAAAATCCAAACAATATAAAAACGGCCCCGTTGCACAGGAGAACGCTTCCGCCTATTTGCACGATGTTCATATCACCGTGGCTGAAAAGTCCCATAATTTCGTGATTAAAAAAGCAGAGCGACAGCGCCACGACAGCACAATACCCCCCTGTCCATTTGAGCGCGGCGGCCGTGGATTCCTTGAGACGACCATAATTGCCGGCCCCATAGCTGTATCCCGCCAACGGCTGAAACCCTTTGACAAATCCAAAAATAACATACGACACCAAAGCCAATATTCTCAATGCGATTCCGATACTGGCCACAGCTGCGTCGCCATATTCGCTGATCGCCGTATTCGTCATTCCCATTGAAACACCTGAAAGCAGCTGAAAAGCGAACATTGGAAGGCCTATCTTGAGCACATCGAGATATACTTTTTTTTCAAAAGCTATATGACGTGGCGCTATTTCAACATTTGCCCTGGAGCTGGAAAAATACCAAATGAAAATCGCAAGCATGGAAATTTGAGAGATGACAGTTGCAACAGCTGCACCATAAACTCCCAATCTGAACATGAAGATGAAAACAGGGTCCAATAGTATGTTCAAAATTCCGCCCAACAACATGACAAGCATCGACATTCTTGCCGCGCCTTCAGAGATGACCACATTATTCATTGCTATATAGCAGACACCGACCGTGGCAAACAGCATATAGACAGTAAAATAGCTTTTGGCATACGGCAAAATTGTTTCCGAGGCACCCAAGGCTATCAATAGTTCCTCACAAAAAAACAAGGAGACGATTGTAATGGCAGCCCCGGCGGCAATGCTGGAAAAAATGGCGGAAGAAGCGGTTTTGTTCGCGGCGAACATGTTGCCGTCTCCCATGTAGCGGGAGATGCATGACGCGGCTCCGGTTCCAAATGTCAGCCCCAAACCAATGACAACCTGCACGACCGGAAAAACAATGGAAACCGCCGCCATCTGGCTGGGGCCGAGCCAACTGATGAAGTACGCGTCCACAACATTATACAAAGCCGAAATCAGCATGCCTATGATGGTCGGAAGCCCTAGCTTCAGGAGGACTGTCGAAACCTTCCCCTCACTCAACAGTCTAATTCTTTTGTCTTTTTCGCTCATGGAATTCTCCCTGGTCGGTTAATGAGGCAAAGCGTATAGTAGCTATACGCTTTGGGTAAAAAATTATTCTTCTCGGGATTCGATATCCTGCGCCATCGTGCTCAGAAAGCGTTTGAGAAACAGAACGTGATCCTCCGATTCTTCCTCCAACAACTTGTTGACCTTCTCATCAAATTCGCGATGGAAACTTGCATGCGTCGAATAAGCGGTCTGCCCCTTCGTGGTCAGACGCAACAAGACCTTCGACTGGTTGTCCGGGTCGCTTTGCTTGGTCACCATCCCTTTTTTCTGCAACTTCTGGACAAGCTGGGAAACGGCCCCCTTGGTGACGCCGAACTTCTGGGCCAGGGCCGCCACGTGAAATCCCGGATTCTCCTTGATCGCGACGATCAGATGGATCTCGGCTTCGAACAAACGTTTATCAGTCCCATAGAAATGAGTCTTCTTGTCATAATCAAAGAGCAGCCACGCCACGCGCAACAGCTGGTAACTGACACCGGATTCTTCCTTGCTACAAACCAACATGCCGGAACCGTATAGCCGCTATACGCCACTGTCAAGCCATTACTCCGAATGAAGTCCTTGCTCCAGGCCCAGCCCCAAATCCAAGGTAAAAACGGCATCCAGGGCAAGGCGAGTCTTCAAGACTGCGGTCGTGGACGGCGCTATCCGCATAAACCGTAATCATAAAACGAGGCCTCACCCACTCAGATTAAAAGCCCTCGCGCATACATTCATGCGCGAGGACCCATATTCAGCGACGCCGTAAACGGGTGAACATGGACAGTTGCTACTCTACGATATCAGAGCTTTTGACTTCGACCTGGTGCCCGGGGCCGGCATCGAAGATGACCGTATAGTCGCCCTCGGGCTTGTCAAAGGTGAACTCACTGTCCTCGTTCATCTTGCCCCGCGCCACCGTGGTATCCGAGGCGTCACGTACGAACACGCGCACGCCCTTGGCCGAGGAGCCGTCCGAGAAACCGCCCTCGCAGGTGACCGTGCCGTCGCCGTTGTCCAGGCAGGAGCACAGGGCCGAATGGGCCGAGGCCGAGACAGGAACGAGCAGGCAGGCCAGCAGGGCCAGCACGGGAAGCATCTTCATGGTCTTGATCATGGTAGTTCTCCAGGCGGAAGCAAACAACAGCGCCGGAAACCCGGTTCAGCGGATTTCCAGCGCCTGTGTCGTTCCTTATTTCTTGGTGGTGAAGGTCAGGGAGAAGGCGTACCAGACGCGATGGGTGTCATCCAGGCGCTTTTCATACTTGCCGATGATGATCTGGCGGCCGGCCGGGCCGATCTTGACGTTGACCGGCTTGCCATTCTTCAGCTCCAGCAGTTCGGGGTGCTCGATGCTTGAATCCGAGGTGCCGGAAACGCGAGCGCCCGCTGCGGGCATGGGCTTGCCTTCATAGTAGAGCATCACCGGCAGGGTGTCGCCCTGCTTCAGGGTGGTGGGGTCCTTGAGCGGCACGATCTCGACGCGCTGGCCCACGGGCTTGTTCATGAACGGCTTCCAGGACACGATTTCCTTGGAATTCTTGAAGGAAAGGCCCTCGTCGAGGATGGTGCCGCGCACTTCCTGCGGGAAATTGAAATTGCGCCAGCCGTCCTCTTCGGTGTTGTACCAATACCGGTTGTCGAAATCGACGGTGAGCATGGCGTACTCGTCATTGAGCCAGGCAAAGGCCTCGCCCTTGCACTCCACCGGCTCCAGAGCCACGGTCCAGGCATTGCCCGTGATGCCTTTCAGGGCCATGATGCGGGAAAGGGGATACGGATCGGTATGACCCGGATGGCCGTAAAGCAGGTGCACCTTGTCGCCCTTCTTTTCAAGCCACATGTCGTGGGCTTGGGCCGCGGTGGCGGCAAAGAGGATCAACAGAAGAGAGCAGATGAATACATGCCGTTTCAACATGAGTGGGTACTCCTTTTTGTAGTTGAAAAAGAAATTCATTTTCAAATAGACAGCCGCATGTATTACGGACGCCGCACAGGGGTGTCAAGAAAAACCGTATCCCTCTAAGGGGGAATCTATACGAAGAGTTGAAAAAGATTGAGGAAACCTCTCGGGAAACAGGAATTCCCGACCCGATTCCACGAAAAAAGCGCGCCGTGCAGAACCAGCAGTCCGGCACTCCCAAAAAGCAAATGGCAAGAAAACAAAAAGCCCTCGCGCAAAATATACGCGAGGGCTTGTCTCTTTTACTGCGACGCCTCGGAGGCGCCAATTGGGAAGCATGGTCCGCTAACTGGCCCTTCCCCGGACCTTTTGCGCCTCCTCGTCCTTGCCCTGTTCGAGCAGGGAACGAACCAGGGTCTCCCAGTAATCGTCCTTGTCCGGACGCAGGGCCGCGCACTGGCGGGCCAGGACCTCGGCCACCTGCGGATCCTCGCCCATGTCCAGATACATGGTGGCCAGCATGTGCATGGCGTGGTCGTCGTTGTGGTTGGCGTTGAGCGCCAGATGCAGGTATTCGCGGCACTGCTGCTGGTCGCCCCGGCCCAGGTGCACCCGCGCCAGGGAACGCAGCACCAGGCGGTCGCCGCCCGGCACCTCGCCCGCCTTGGAATACCACTGTTCGGCCGCCTCCAGGTCTTCATCCCGCTCGGCCAGGTTGCCCAGCCGGATCATGCTGAAGATATGGGCCGGATCGTGCTTGAGGCACTTTTCATACGCCGTGCGCGCCTCCTTGAACTTGCCCAGCCGGTGGTTGGCCCAGCCCAGGTTGTACAGGGCCATGGCGTCGGTCTTGTCGTGCGCGAGAACGGTCTCGAACTCCTTGCGCGCCTCCGCCAGCCTGCCCAGCTGCGCATAGCAGATGCCCAGGGAATTGCGGGAAAGCAGGTTCTTCTCGTCGGCCAGCAGGGAAAGTTTGTATTCCTCCACCGCCCCGTAGATGTCGCCGTCCGTGAAATGCCGGTCCGCGGAAAGGTTGAGGGACACGGAATCGAACACGGCCACGCAGGGCTTGGGCAGCAGCACGGCATGCTCCAGGGCCTTGCGGCAGTTGTCCATCATGTCCGTACGCCGGAAATTGAGATACGGATAGGCGGCCCCGCCCACGGCGATCTCCATGTCCAGCTGGCGGGAGGCCAGCGCCTCCAGCTCCAGGACCTTTTCGCGCAGGTCCTGCTCGGAAATGCCGGGCTGGTAGAGGATGAGCCCCCCCAGGCCGTAGCGTCCGGCCACGGTTTCCTCGCCGAACAGGCTCCGGGCCAGCCCCGTCAGCTTGCGGGCCATGGAATCCATGAAGCTCTGGAAACTGCCGGGTTGGTCGCCCAGTTCGTCCAGCATGCGCACCAGGGTCAGCCCGAAGCGTTCCCTGGACTGGCGGTCCTTTTCCACGTGGGCCACGAAATCCCTGTAGGCGAAAATGCCGTTTTCCTGGTCCTTGCGCGGACCGTCCTCGTCAGCGGGTTCGAAAATGCTCTCGTGCTCGGCCACCAGACGCAGCCGGTCCCCCGCGCTCACGGAAAGGGAAGGATCGCTGACGTGCAGCAGCTCGGCAAAGGCCATTTCCTCCTGCACCTCGATAAGCACGGCCTCGCCCTTGTACACCGTGGGATACCGGCCGCTGAGCCGCTCATCCTCGGTAAGCTGGGCCGTGGCCAGCCCACCGGACTTGGGGGAACTGACCAGGAAGCGCTGGCCCACCCTGGCCCCCACATTGGCTCCCAGGCTCACGGCCATACGCCCCATGGGCAGCATCTCCACCACCTTGCCGCCCTTTTGCAGGATATCGGCAAAGGCGAAGATGCGGTCGCGGCCCAGGTCCTTGGCCGTGGACACGGCGCGCCGGGCCTTCTGCAGCAGCACCCGGGCCTGTTCGGCCGGTTCCCTACGGAACTGCGGTCCCTCCATGGCCTGGGGGTAGTTCACATAGCCGACGCTGGCGGAAATACGGATTATGTCCTGGGTGATCTCGTCCACAAAGGAAAGCTTGGCGATCCCGGCCCGGATGACCTCGGCCAGTTGGAAGCAGGCCTTGGGCTTGGCGTCGGGCAGCAGCACCGCGAACTTGTCGTTGGCAAAGCGCGAGGCGGTCACGTGCTTGGGGCAGACCATCCGGATCATGCGCCCCACCTCGCCCACGATGTCGTCGCCGATCAGGTAGCCGTACCGCTCGCAGACCCGGCGGAAGTTGTCCAGGTCGATGAAGATGACCCCGAACGTGCCGGAAAAGGACGGCAGCTCCATGTTCAGGGGCTTGGCCGAGCAGGCCCCGGTGTGCAGGCAGTCCTGCACCTGTTCGATGGAACGGGTCAGTTCGCTCAGGAAAAACTCGCGGTTGGAAAGCCCGGTGAGCGGGTCGGTGATGACGCGCTTTTCCAGCACGATGCGCTCCAGGGCCGCCGAGGCAAGGGCCATGACATACCTGGGAGCCACCTTGGGCGCGGCAAGGCGCACGCCCCGGGCCACGAAATAGCCCAGCAGCTCGCCGCGCAGCACCAGGGGCAGAAAAAGCTCCCCGTCCTCCTTGCGGAACTCGGGCTCGGCCCGGGCCCCGGCCTCGAAGGGGTCCTCACCCGTGCGCGGGAAGAAAAGACTGTAGGAAGAAAAGGTCAGAAACTCGGAAACAGCATCCTTGAGCGCGTGCTCGTGATCGATGAGTTCCTGGCGGGAAAGGGCCATGCATCCGTCTACGAAAACCGCTTCTTTTGTCCTCATGCCGGGAGCTTACAGCCTGTCTGCACTTTTCTCAAACGAAAAATTCCCCCGGCGGGCTCACCGCCGAAGGCCCTCTGGGAAAAATGCGCACACATAACTATATCAAGACATAAAGATATAGACATCTTCTCCGATATATCATAGCAAGGTATCTCCCCATGACGGTAACAGGACTGATATGAGAACAATCACCGACCCCAGAGAGCTGCAGGAGCTCTGCATCCAGTGGCGGCAGCAGGGCCTGACCATAGGCCTGGTGCCCACCATGGGCTTTTTTCATGCCGGGCATCTCTCGCTCATGGACTATGTGCGGCCGCGCTGCAACCGCATGATCGTGACCCTGTTCGTGAACCCGACCCAGTTCGGGCCGGGCGAGGACCTGGAAGCCTATCCGCACGATTTCGAACGCGACTCCCAACTGGCCAAGGACCAGGACGCGGATATCCTGTTCGCGCCCGAGGCCGGGGCCATGTACGACTCCGACCACGCCACCTGGGTCAACGTGCCCGACCTTTCCACGGGCCTGTGCGGCGGCTCCCGCCCCATCCATTTCCAGGGAGTGTGCACCGTGGTCACCAAGCTGTTCATGCTCACCCAGGCCAGCCTGGCCGCCTTCGGGGAAAAGGACTGGCAGCAGCTGGCCATCATCCGGCGCATGGTCCGCGACCTGAACATCCCCGTGGAGATCCACGGACGCCCCATCGTGCGCGAGGCCGACGGCCTGGCCATGAGCTCCCGCAACGCCTACCTCACCGAGGAGGAACGGGCCTGCGCACCGGCCATCCACGCCGGGCTGGAGGCTGCCGCCGCACTGGTGCGCAACGGGGAAAGGGACGCGGAAACCGTCAAGAATTTCATCCGCGACCGCATCGGGGACGGCGTTCCCATGGGGCGCGCGGACTATATCGAACTGGTGGAACCGGACAGCCTGAAACCCGTCAGGAACATCACCGCGCCCGTGCTGGCGGCGGTGGCGGTCTTCGTGGGCAGGGCCCGGCTCATCGACAACCAATACATAGAGGTATGATACCGTGCCACGGAGATGTTTCCTGAGCGCCAAGATCCACGGCGCAACCATCACCTGCGCCAAGCTGGAATACCACGGCAGCCTGTCCATCGACACGGAGCTGCTCAAGGCCGCCGGAATCCTGCCCTTCGAGCAGGTGGACGTCTACAACCTGGACAACGGAGAGCGCCTGACCACCTACGCCATCCCGGGAGGCCCCGGCGAAATCTGCCTCAACGGGGCGGCCGCCCACAAGGGCGAGGTGGGCCAGCGCGTCATCATCGCCACCTACCAGTGGGTGGAGGAAAGCGAAGCAACCACCCGCGAACCCCACGTGGTCATCACCGACCAGAACAACGGGATCGCGGAAATCATAGACTACAAAATCAGCCTGGGTCTCTAGGCGCGATTCAAATCAAGGTTTACAGGAGGAATCGAGAATGTTGTTTCCCAAAGGAAAGTACCTGTTCACTTCGGAGTCCGTAACCGAAGGACACCCCGACAAAGTAGCCGACCAGATCTCCGACGCCATCCTTGACGCCATCATGGCCCAGGATCCGGAATGCCGCGTGGCCTGCGAAACCCTGGTCACCACCGGCATGGCCTTCATTGCCGGCGAAATCTCCACCACCGCCTACGCCGACTTCCCGGACATCGTCCGCGAAACCATAAAGGACATCGGCTACAACAGCTCGGACACCATGGGCTTTGACTGGCAGACCTGCGCGGTGATCTCCTCCATCGACAAGCAGTCCTCGGACATCGCCCAGGGCGTGGACCGCACCAAGCCCGAAGAACAGGGTGCCGGCGACCAGGGCATGATGTTCGGTTTCGCCACCAACGAGACCCCGACCCTGATGCCCACCCCCATTTACTACGCCCACAAGCTTTCCCGCCGCCTGACCTACGTGCGCAAGGAAGGCATCCTCGATTTCCTGCGCCCGGACGGCAAGACCCAGGTCTGCGTGGAATTCGAAAACGGCAAGCCCTCGCGCATCGACAACGTGGTCGTCTCCTCCCAGCACGATGAAAACATCTCCCAGGCCGACCTGAAGGAAGCCATCATGCAGGAGGTCATCCTCAAGACCCTGCCCGAGGAACTGGTCAACGGCAAACTCAAGACCTATATCAACCCCACGGGCCGGTTCGTGGTGGGCGGACCGGTGGGCGACTGCGGCCTGACCGGACGCAAGATCATCAACGACACCTACGGCGGCGCGGGCGCGCACGGCGGCGGCGCCTTCTCCGGAAAGGACCCGTCCAAGGTGGACCGCTCCGGCGCCTACATGGCCCGCTACGTTGCCAAGAACGTGGTCGCATCCGGCCTGGCCGACGAGTGCGAAGTACAGATCGCCTACGCTATCGGCGTTCCCGAGCCCGTCTCCGTGGTGGTCAGCTCCCGCGGCACCGGCAAGGTGCCCGACGAAGTCCTGACCAAGGCCGTCACCGAGGTCTTTGACCTGCGTCCCTACTACATCATCGACCGCCTCAAGCTGAAGCAGCCCATCTACCGCAAGACCACCAACTACGGTCACTTCGGTCGCGAGCTTCCCGAATTCCAGTGGGAACAGACCGACGCAGTGGACGACCTGCGCACCGCCTGCAAGATCTAGTAAGGCGAAACGTCACACACTCAAGGGGTGGGAGCATCGCTTCCACCCTTTTTGTTGACAAAAGAGTTAAGCAGCTTTACACATATTTTCATGCGCACCTTGGAAGAGATGAAAAACGAATTCCGCACCCTTGGGGACGCACTGGAAAAATACGTGCAGATCTCCAAGCTGCCCTTTGATTTCGGCGTGGGCATCCAGATCTACCCCTCGGAGATCCACACCGTGGCCGCCCTGTGCGAACAGGGGAACATGAGCATCACCGAACTGGCCAGAAGCAGCGGCGTTTCCAAGGCGGCCATGTCCCAGCTGGTCTCCAAGCTGGAGAAAAAGGGGCTGGTCCACAGGGAGATCTCCCCGGACAACCAGTCCAAGCAGAACGTCAGGCCCACGGAACTGGGCCGCAAGGCCCAGGAGGGGCACATGAAATACCACATGGAGCATGACAGCGAATTCTTCACATACGTGGCCGCCCTGCCCGACACCGAATACGCGGTGTTCAAGAAATTCTGTAGGCAGATGGACAGGTGGATGGACAACTACCTGTCCTAAAAAATTTCAACAAAGAGTTAATCAGCTTAACACATCAAGGAGATCACCATGACCTTTCCGCTTCCCAAGACATCGCTGTCCCCGGTGGAAAACATCCTCATGGACACCATCGCCTGCCAGGCGGTCATGAACGCGGTGCGCATGCGTCTTTTCGACCACCTGGAGACTCCCGCGGACGCGCCCGCCCTGGCCGCCGCCCTGGAACTGAAAAAAGAACCCCTCGAGGCCCTGCTGGACCTGCTGGTCCACCGGGAGCTGCTTCGGGTGGACGGGAAGGCATACGCCAACACCGAAATGAGCGGGGAATATCTCGTCAGCACATCCCCCCTCTACCAGGGACAGGCCCTGGAGCTCCAGTTCCAGCACAACGACGCCCTGCGCCAGGACCTGCCCGCCATGCTCAGGGGGGAAACCCCGGCGCGGGACCAGACGGACGCCGGCTGGGGCGAAAACGACATCATGGAAGGAACGCTGCAGCACGCCCTCAACGGCCAGCTCCAGAAGGCGGTCCGATTCATCGCCGCCCTCCCGGAATTCGACTCCTTCCGCACCATGGCGGACATCGGCGGCAACCACGGGCACTATTCCATGGAGCTGCTGGAACGCAACCCGGACCTGAAAAGCACCATACTCGACCTGCCCCACGTGATTGAGCCCGCCGCGCAGCGCTGCCGGGACAAGGGCTTCGGGGAACGGGTCACGTGCGAACCCTTTGACCTGCGCGAGAACAGCCTCCCGGACGAAGCCTACGACCTGGTCTTCACCTCCCATATCCTCTACGCCTGCAAGGACACCCTGGAACAGGTCTTCCGCGACATATACCAGTCCCTGAAGCCGGGCGGCTGCTTCGCCACCCACCACTTCGCGCCCGAAGGCGGGGCCTCGGAGCACTACAAGCGCAACGTGGAACTGCTGACGCGGCTCATGGGATACGATTCCCACTTCCTTTCCTACCGGGAACTGGAAAAACCACTGCTGGCCGCCGGATTCAAGGACCTGAGCCACACCTTCACGGGCGCGGACGGCCAGACCCTGCTGCTGGTGGCCCGCAAAAAATAGAAACCACGGGGCGGGGGCTGCGGCTCCCGCCCTTTTTCATGCGTCCTCGGGTTCGTCCCCTATGTCCGCGCACAGGATGAGATCCCGGCCCAGGGCCCGGTGATGAAAGACATGGGCGATGGTGATGCAGCGGTTGCCCGAGGCCAGCGAGATGTACGGGGGCGTGGTGAATTTTTCCAGCCCGGCCCGCAGGGGCAGATAGTATTCCTTGAGGGAATGGTCCGTGCCCATATCCGCGGGCTCGTACAGCAGCCGCTTGCTACGCTTGAGCTTGTTCGGGTTGCAGACCGTGCCGGAGACCTGGACGCCGCGCATGTCCAGCACGTAGAGGCACTCTATGCTGGTATAGGCGTCCACGAACCGGGCCAGCTCCAGATCCACCTCCTTGCCGGAGGCGGCGATCTCCATGCCCAGGGTGAGCATGAGCGCGTCGTACTGTGACAGGCGATACTTGCCCTCGTTGATACGCCGCGTCATCCGCTCCTTGTAGGTGGCGGCAAGGGATTCGACGATTCCGGGAACCCCGGAAAGATCCGCATCCGGCGGCCCGGGACGCGCAAAGAGAAATCCCTGCAGGACCTCCACCCCGTTCTCCAGCAGGCAGAGCGCCTCGGCCTCCCGCTCCACGCCCTCGGCCACCACAAGCGCGCCGACGCGCCCGGCCATCTGCGAGAAGCTCTTGACCACCTCCAGCTTGTGAAACTGTTCATGCACGCCCGAAATCAAGGACCGATCCATCTTGAGCACGTCCGGCTTGAGCAACGGGATCCGGTCCAGGTTCGAATGTCCCGCGCCCACGTCGTCCAGGGCGATCAGGAAGCCCCGCTTCCGGTAGAATTCCACGAACTCCAGCAGCACTTCGGTGTCCGGGGCCTCGGATTCGGTGATCTCGATGATCACGCTGCTGGGATTAACGCCGTGCCTGCGCACGGCCTTGAGCAGGCTGCGCGAGCCATTGGGGGCGACCAGGCCCAGGCAGGAGACATCCATGTTCAGGGAAAGCATGAGGCTGCGGTCGGCCCACTGCATGCGGGCGAAATGCTCCAGCGCCTTTTCCCGGCAGGCCCGGTCCAGGGCCAGGCGTGTCCCCGGCTCCGTGGCCAGGGCGAAGAGCACCGACGGGGAAATGGCTTCCCCCGTGCGCGGGTCCGCCCCCCTGGTCAGCGCCTCCAGGGCGAACACCGACTTCCGTTTCAGGGAAACCAGCGGCTGGAACACGGTCCTGAGCCGGTCGTTTTCAATAATTTCCAGGACGGTTCTATCCGAATGCAGCATGGGAAGGCTCCGGGATGGCGACAAGTCGAAAAAAGGACCGCCGGGGAGTGGGACTGCTCCCCGGCGGCAGGTGCGGAGTGTATGTTTTCGCTTTCCTTAGAGGATACCGTCTTCTCCGGTTCTGATGCGCATGGCCTTGGCCAGTTCGAGGACGAAGATGACGCCGTCCCCTTCGTTGCCGGTCTTGGCGGCGCTGTTGATGGCCTCGATGGTGGGATCCAGGAAATCGTCGTTCACGCCGATCTCCAGGCGGACCTTCTTGAGCAGGTTCACTTCGATCTCCACGCCGCGGTAGGTTTCGGTAAACCCTTTCTGGCGGCCCGACCCCAGCACGTTGGTCACGGACAGGGAGTAGACCTCCTTGGCGTAGAGCGCCTGCTTCACGGCGTTGAGCCTTTCGGGCCGAATGTATGCAATGACGAGCTTCATGGCTTTATCTCCTTATACTATAGTTAATGGCTGCCTATTCGTTGGTGAAGAGCTGGAAGCCGTTGTAGGACTCGGAGCCGTGTTCGGCCACGTCCAGGCCCTTGAGCTCATCTTCCTTGGACACGCGGAGGCCGAAGAGCCCCTTGACCACGGCGAACATGATGTAGCCGCCGCCGAAGGCCCACAGGAAGAACGCGCCCGCACCCAGGAGCTGCACGCCCAGCAGGGAGAAGCCGCCGCCCATGAACAGGCCGTCGCCCACGTTGAACAGGCCGCAGGAGATGGTTCCCCATGCGCCGCACACGCCGTGCACGGAAACCGCGCCCACTGGGTCGTCCACCTTGAGGACCTTGTCGATGAACTCGATGGACAGGACCACCAGCACACCGGCGATCAGGCCGATAAGGATGGAGGAACCGGGAGTGACCGTGGCGCAGGGGGCGGTGATGCCCACCAGGCCGGCCAGTGCGCCGTTCATGGTCATGGAGATGTCGGGCTTGCCGAAGCGCAGCCAGGAGATGCACATGGCGCCGAGCACGCCTGCCGCGGCGGCCAGGGAGGTGTTCATGGCAATGAGGCCGATGGTGTTGTCCGCAGTGGTGGTGGAACCGGGGTTGAAGCCGAACCAGCCGAACCAAAGGATGAACACGCCCAGCCCGGCAAGCGGGATGTTGTGGCCCGGGATGGCCTTGGCCTTGCCGTCCTCGGTGTACTTGCCCACGCGGGGACCGAGGGCCATGGCGCCCGCCAGGGCCAGCCAGCCGCCCACGGAGTGGACCACGCTGGAACCGGCGAAGTCATTGAAGCCCAAGCCTTCCAGCCAGCCCGCGCCGGCGTCGCCGAGCCACAGGCTGCCCCAGGCCCAGTGGCCGGAGATGGGATAGATCAGGCCGGTGACGATGATGGACACCAGCACGTAATTGGAAAATTTGGTGCGCTCGGCCATGCCGCCCGAGACGATGGTGGCGGCGGTGGCGGCGAACACGCTCTGGAAGAACCAGAAGGTGTAGGTCCAGGGCAGGTCGGCCTCGGCAACGCCGCCCAGGGCGAAACCGGAACCGCCGATGAACCCGCCGATGTCCGTCCCGAACATGAGGGCGAAGCCGAACAGGAAGAAGATGACCGACCCGGCCGCGAAGTCCAGGAAGTTCTTCATCATGATGTTGCCGGCGCTCTTGGCGCGGGTGAATCCCGCTTCCACGCAGCCGAAACCGGCCTGCATGAACATGACCAGGATGGCGGCGACCAGTGTCCAGAGGATGTTGGCGTTATCCTGCGTCAGAAATTCCACCCCGTCTCCGGCCAGGGCGGCGGCGGGCATGAGGGCCACAACAGCGACAGTGAGGTGCGCAAGCACCCTCTTGAACCAGTTTTTCCGGGCATACAGTCCGAACAGCATGTTAAATTCCTCCTTATGGAATGCGTTTGCGACTGAAGCCCCTTAGGCAACCCGCGTGCCAAACTTTTCAACTAGCTTATTTTATTAACTTTAGTGTTTTAAGTCCTTTTCCAGCCTCGGCATTAATTTTCAAATTTGTTATTTTATGGAATTTATTTTTTATTTGATTTTCATTTTTGTAATAATAAAACATTTGTTTTAATCTTGATACAGATAATATTTCTATTTTTGTAAATATGGCATAAAATAATATTTATGCTTGACAAATCCGCAGCCTCTCCATTAGCGATAAGCACATGGACAAATTCTTTAGCAACAACCTCTTTTCCTACCTGTATTTTTGGTACTGGTACGCACGCGCTCGCGGGCACGGAAGGGTTGTGCTGTAGCTGAAGAAAGATACAGAAAAAGAACTTCCAAGGGCCGCGGGCGAATAGCCGGCGGCCCTTTTCTTTGAGGTTCAGCCCGGCAGCGCTCCCGGCCCGAGGGCCAGAAAGGAGAGACAAACATGCATATCGGCAAAGCCATCAGGTTGGAGCGAATCTTCAACCGCAACACGGGAAGGACAATCATCGTCCCCATGGATCACGGCGTCACGGTCGGTCCCATCGACGGAATCGTTGACATGAAGGAAGCCGTGGGCCGCGTGGTCGAAGGCGGCGCAAACGCCGTGGTCGAGCACAAGGGACTGGTTCGCTGCGGCCACCGCGCCGAGGGCAAGGACATCGGACTCATCGTCCATCTTTCCGCCTCCACCTCCCTGTCCCCCTTCCCCAATGCAAAGTCCCTGGTCGCTTCCGTGGAAGACGGCATCCGCCTGGGCGCGGACGCGGTCAGCATCCACTGCAACCTGGCCGACGAAACCGAATCCAAGATGCTCAGCGACTTCGGGAAAATCGCCTCGGACGCCTCCAACTGGGGCATGCCGCTGCTGGCCATGGTCTACGCCCGAGGCCCCAAGGTGAAAAACGAATACGACCCCGAGATCGTGGCCCACTGCGCCCGCGTGGGCACGGAACTGGGCGCGGACGTGGTCAAGGTCTGCTACACCGGCGACGTGGAGACCTTCTCCAAGGTCACGGACTCCTGCTGCGTGCCCGTGGTCATCGCCGGAGGACCCAAGCTTGACAGCACCGAAGACTTCCTGCGAATGGTGCATGATTCCATAGAAGCAGGGGGTGCGGGCCTGTCCGTGGGCCGCAACGTATTCCAGCACAAGGATCCCACCCGACTGGTGGAGGCGCTGAACATGGTTGTCCACGGGGACGTGGAAGTGAAAGACGCACTCGCCCATGTCGGCGAATAGCCGGGCGAACAAACCCAAAACGGAAATCGACATGAAACGCATCATCTTCAAGGCCATTCCCTTTGACAAGCATCTCGTCACCCTGGCGCTCGAATCCGGGGTGGACGCGGTCATGGTCGAGCCCGACCAGGTGCAGGGCGTCAAATCCCTGAGCCAGATCGAGGTCATCACTCCCGAGGCCATGCCCGCCGTCGAACTGAAGAAAAAGGCCGACGAAGAAACAGCGGTCAAGCGCATCCAGGCGGGCGAAGACGTGGTCCTGAGCCGGGGCTGGGAAATCATCCCCGTGGAAAACATCCTGGCCCAGGTGGAGTCCCTGGCCCTGGAAGCGGAAAGCCTGGACCGGGCCATCCTGGCCGCAGGCGTGCTGGAGCGCGGGGCCGACACCATCGTGGTGCTGTCCGAGGGCGCAGGCGATCTCAAGGCCATCGTCAAGGAACTCAAACTCTCGCAGGGAACCATGCAACTCTCCGAAGCCACCGTCACTGAGATCAAACCCGCGGGGCTCGGACATCGAGTCTGCGTGGATACCACCAGCGTGCTCAAGAAAGGCCAAGGAATGCTCGTCGGCAACTCCTCGGCCTTTACTTTTTTGGTGCACGCGGAAACCGAGTCCAACCCCTATGTGGCCGCCCGGCCGTTCCGGGTCAATGCCGGGGCCGTGCACGCTTACTGCGCCATGCCCGGCGACAAGACCAGCTACCTGGAGGAACTCACCTCGGGCGACGACGTGCTCGTCGTGGGCGCCGACGGCGAGACCTCGCTGGCCACCGTGGGCCGCAGCAAGGTGGAGATCCGCCCCATGCTGCTGATCAAGGCCGAGGTGAAGACCAAGGACGGCGTGGCCGAAGGCCAGGTCTTCCTGCAGAACGCGGAGACCATCCGCGTGGTTTCGGCCAAGGGTGAGCCGGTCAGCGTGGTCACCCTCAAGGTGGGCGACAAGATCCTGGCCAGGACCGACCAGGCGGGCCGCCATTTCGGCATGCGCATCACCGAAGAGATCAAGGAAGGCTAGGGACATGGCAGAAAAGAAAGACTCTCCGCTCAAGGGCATGCGCAACCGCATCGACGAACTGGACAATAAGATCGTCGAACTGCTCAACCAGCGCGCCGACGTGTCGCTGGAAGTGGGCCGTTACAAGGCCGAACGCGACGAGCCCATCTACATGCCCTTCCGCGAGCGCGAAGTCATGAACAAGATCGCGGACCGCAACCCCGGCCCCATGCCCGAAAAGCACCTGCGCGCCATCTACAAGGAAATCATGTCCTCCTCGCGCAGGCTCCAGCGGCCCGAACGCACGGTCTATCTCGGCCCCGAAGGCACGTTCTCCTATTTCGCGGCCCTGGAGCACATGGGCCACTCCCAGTACCTGACCCCCAAGGCCAACTTCGAGGAAGTCTTCCGCGCCGTGGCCGACGAGGGGGCCGAACTGGGCGTCATTCCCCTGGAAAACTCCCTGGAGGGCACCGTGGGCCAGGTCGTAGACCTGTTCATGCTCTACCGGGTCTACATCCAGGGCGAAATCTACAGCCGCATCAGCCACTGCCTCATGAGCACGGTGGATTCCATGGACAAGGTGGAGGCCATCTACTCCCACCCGCAGCCCCTGGAACAGTGCCGGGACTGGCTGAACGCCAAGATGCGCGACTGCCCGCGCCTGACCACCGCCTCCACGGCGGCCGCCGCCAAGGTCGTCCAGGAGCAACCCGGCGCGGCCGTGGTGGGCAACGAGCAGCTGGCCGAGATGTACGGCCTCAATGTCCTGGCGCGCAACATCGAGGACTACCCGGACAACTGGACCCGGTTCCTGGTCATCGCCCCCTCCCCCTGCAAGGAGGACCAGCGCGACAAGACCACGATCCTGTTCACCGTGCCGGACAGCCCGGGCGCGCTGGCCAAGGTGCTCAACACCCTGGCGGGCGGCGGCATCAACATGACCAAGCTGGAATCCCGCCCGGTGCGCGGCGAAAAATGGAAATACGTCTTTTTCACGGACCTGGAGTGCGACCTTTCCAAGGCCGAGCACGAGTCCATGCTGAACATGCTGCGCGAGCAGTGCCACACCCTGCGCGTGCTGGGGACCTACCCCTCCGGCCGCCAGGAGAACGAACGCTAATACCCGCAAGCGAAAAACGAGAGATACAATGAGCAACGACCCGAATGGAATCATCACGGTGCAGGCCCCGGCCTCCAAGTCCCTGTCGCACCGCACCCTTATCGCCGCTTCCCTGGCCAACGGAGAATCCGTCATCTCCGGCCTGCTGGATTCGGACGACATCACCCGCACCAAGGGCTGCCTGGCCGCCTGCGGCGCGAAGTTCGAGGAAACCTCCGGCGGCGCGCTGAAGGTCACGGGCACGGAAAACGGCCCGCGCGGCGCCAACCCGGACGGCAAGGACAAGCACGCCGAGCCGCATGAGCTCTACATGCACGAATCCGGCACCACCTGCCGCCTCATGACCGCGGTGGCCGCCGCGGGCAAGGGTTCCTTCCGCGTGCACGGCGCGGCGCGCATGCACGAACGGCCCATGAAGGAACTCTGCGACGCCCTCATCCGACTGGGCGTGAAGATCACCTTCGAGGAAAAGGAGGGCTTCCTGCCCTTTGTCATGGAAACCCGGGGCTTCACGGGCAAGAGCGTGGACATCACCCTGGAGGAATCGAGCCAGTACCTTTCCGGCCTGCTCCTGGGCGCGCCCATGTCCGAGACCGAGACCACGATCAACCTCACCGGCAAAAAGGCCGTGTCCTGGCCCTACGTGGCCCTGACCCTCCAGATCATGGATGACTTCAAGGCCAAGTTCCGCGTGGAAGTGCTCGAGGACGGTGCCTGGAAGGAAGTCCCCTGGAGGTCCGTGCGCCAGGCCGAGCCGGGCGAACTGCGCTTCATTGTCCAGCCGGGCGGCTACGAGGCCTGCAACTACCGCGTGGAAGGCGACTGGAGCAATTCCTCCTACTTCCTGGCAGCGGGAGCCGTGGGCAAGCGCGCCGTGAAGGTCATGGGCGTGCGCGCCGACTCCCTGCAGGGCGACAGGGCCATCATCGACATCCTGGCCCAGATGGGCGCGGGCCTGAACGTGACCCCGGACAAGGGCATCACCATCTACCCCCGCAAGCTGCGCGGCGTGAGCGTGGACATGGGCAAATGCCCGGACCTGGTGCCCACCGTGGCCGTGGTGGCCGCCCATGCGGTCAGCCCGACAACCATCCGCAACGTGGCGCACCTGCGCATCAAGGAATGCGACCGGCTCCAGGCCTGCGCCGAGCAGATCTCCAAGACCGGCTGCAAGGTGGAGCAGTTCGAGGACGGCATCAAGATCACGCCCTCCCCGCTGCAGGGCGGCACGAGCATCGATTTCGAATCATACAACGACCACAGGATTCCCATGAGCATGTCCATCTTCAAGCTGGCGGGAATCAACCCGGTTTTCGACAACCCCAAATGCGTGGGCAAGTCCTTCCCGGGCTTCTTCAACGAATGGGAAAAGGTAGTGGAAGGTCAGTAGCATGAGCGACCCCGAGTTTAAGAGCATCGCCATCGTGGGCGCACGCGGCCAGATGGGCGGCCTGTTCACCGAGCGTTTCGGCGCCCTGGGCTGCGCCGTCCGGCCGCTGGACCGCCCCTTTGACGGCGAAAAGGTCCGCGAGGCGGTTTCCGCCTGCGACCTGCTGCTGCTCTGCGTGCCGGTGACGGCCATGGACCATGTGCTCGACCTGACCGTGCCGCACCTGCGCAAGGACGCGGTCCTGGCCGACGTGGGGTCGGTCAAGGAGCTGCCCCTGCGCGCCATGCTCCGGGCCTGCAAGGGCCCGGTGGTCGGCACCCACCCCCTGTTCGGCCCGGTGATTCCCGAGGGATTCACCCCGCGCGTGGCCGTGGTTCCCGGACGCGAATCCGACACGGAAGCCGCGAACCGCGTGGCGCGCCTGTTCGACGCAGCGGGGTTCCACTCCTTCCTGACCACCGCCGGGGAACACGACAAGGCCGTGGCCTTCATCCAGGGCCTCAACTTCACCACCACCGCCGCGTTCCTGGCCGCAGCCGGACGCGTCGAAGGCATCGAGAATTACGTCACCCCCTCGTTCAACCGCAGGCTGGATGCGGCCCGGAAGATGCTGACAACGGACAGCGAGCTGTTCGGCACCATCTCCGACGCCAACCCCTACCTGCAGGAAACCGCCCGCCAGTTCATGTCCCTGTTCAGCCTCGCCGCCGGCGGCGAGCTGGATCTCCTGGCATCCCTGGCACAGTGGTGGTGGCGCAACGACACACAACAGGAGGGGTGCGCCCGATAACCACAACCAGAGTAAAGAAAAAGGAAACCAAGGCCGCACCCCTCACAGGGATGCGGCCTTTTTATTTCACATATGCTAACGGAGGAACAATGGAACCAATTCGAATCACGCAACACGGGAAATGGCTCCCGGCGGACGTGCAGACGCCCATCAGCCTGTACCTGGGCCTGGTGGGCGACCGCCCGGGCATCCTGCTGGAATCCGCCGAGGTGGACGGCAGGCTCGGACGATACAGCCTCATTGCCTGGGACTTCCGGCTGACCCTCTACCCGGCCCAGGGCAAGCTGGCCGTGGACGTGGCGGACAAGCGCTTCGAGGGCCTGAAAAAACTGGAAGGCATGGACTACCTGGAAGGGCTGCGCCGCGCCAACCGGCTCATCCGCATTGAGCAGGACGCTGACGGCGGGCGCGAGGAGCTGCCCGGCCTGACCCGCGGGCTGTACGGCTATTTCGGCTACGGAACGGGCGGCATGTTCGAGCCCAAGCTGGCCCGGTCCCTGCCCCCGGAAAAGGCCGAGGCCTGCATGGCCCTGCCCGGCCAGATGGTGCTCTTCGACCACCTGCGCCATTCCTGCTGCTACCTGAGCCTGGATGAAGGCTCCACCCCCCGCCCGGCCGCCACCGAGTGGGGCATGGATCTGGCCGCCCCCGAAGCGGGCGAGCCCACGGTCCATCCGGGAAAAGAGGAATACATGCAGGCCGTGGAAAGGGCCAAGGAACTCATTGCCGAGGGCGAGTGCATCCAGGTGGTGCTTTCCACCCGCTTTTCCGTGCCCGTCCCCGACGACCCGTTCCGCATCTACCGCAGGCTCCGGCAGGCCAATCCCTCGCCGTTCATGTTCTACATGCGTTTCCCCAAGTGCGTGCAGTCCGGAATGGTCCTGCTCGGCTCCTCCCCGGAAATGATGGTCCGCTGCGACAAGGGCGCGCTGGAAGTGCGGCCCATCGCCGGGACCCGGCCGCGCGGCGAATCCGAAAAGCACGACCTGGAGCTGGAAAAGGAACTGCTGGCCGACCCCAAGGAACGGGCCGAGCACGTCATGCTCGTGGACCTGGGCCGCAACGACCTGGGCCGCATCGCCACCCCGGGCAGCGTGGAGGTGGGCAAGTTCATGAACGTGGAGCGCTTCTCCCACGTCATGCACCTGACCTCCTACGTGGAGGCCAGGCTGCGGGACAACATGGACGCCATCGACGTGCTCCAGTCCACGTTCCCGGCGGGCACGCTTTCCGGCGCTCCCAAGGTGCGGGCCATGGAGATCATCGCCGAGCTGGAACCGCAGGAACGCGGCCCCTACGGCGGGTGCATCGGCTGGATGGGCACGGGCGGGGATTCCGTGAGCCTGGACACGGGCATCACCATCCGCAGCATGTGGATCCGCAACGGCCAGTGCAACTGGCAGGCAGGAGCCGGGATCGTCTACGACTCGGACCCGGAAAAGGAATGGCAGGAGTGCAACAACAAGGCCCGGGTGCTGCTCGAGGTCATAACCGGCAAGGGAGCAGGCGATGTTTTTACTCATAGATAATTACGACTCGTTCACCTTCAACCTGGTGCAGGCCTTCCAGCAGCTCGGGGCCGACCCGGTGGTGGTGCGCAACGACCGCGAGGACCTGCTGGAGCTGGCGGGCAACGGCAAGCTGGAGCGGGTCTGCATTTCGCCGGGCCCGAGCCGCCCGGAAAACGCGGGCTTCTGCCTGGAATTCCTCAAGCGGCTGCCCAAGGTGGTGCCCGTGCTGGGCGTGTGCCTGGGCCACCAGTGCCTGGGCCACCACGCAGGGGCCGAGGTGGTGCGCAACCGCCGCATCATGCACGGCAAGACCTCCAAGGTCTTCCACGACAACACCGGCGTGTTCGCGGGTCTGCCCGACGGCTTCGAGGTCTGCCGCTACCATTCCCTGGTGGTGCGGGCCGAGCAGGTGCCCGAGACCTTGACCATCACGGCCACGGCCGACCGCGACGAGGTCATGGGCATCAGCTACAAGGACCGTCCCTGGCACGGGGTGCAGTTCCACCCGGAATCCATACTGACCCCGAAAGGCCCTGAGATATTGAAAAACTTTTTGAAGATGGGGGTATAAAACCATGACCACCGTATCCGAAGTTTTGGAATTGCTGGCGCAGGGCAAGGCCCTGGACGACGAGCAGGCGGACATGATGTTCGGCAGGCTCATGGACGGAGAACTGGAACCGGCCTCGGCCGGGGCCTTTCTCATGGGCCTGCGCGCCAAGGGCGAGGACTCCACGGACCTGGCCGCCGGGGTGCGCGCCGGGCTGCGCCACGCCAGGCCCATCCCCGGCTACACCGACGGGCAGGTCAACCTGCCGGTCATCGACACCTGCGGCACGGGCGGCGACGGCTCGCTGAGCTTCAACTGCTCCACGGCCGTGGCCCTGTTCCTGGCGGACATGGGCTACAAGGTGGCCAAGCACGGCAACCGGTCCGTGTCCTCGTCCTGCGGCAGCGCCGACGTGCTGGAGGCCCTGGGCGTGCCGCTCATGCAGAGCCCGGACGAGGCCGCCACCTCGCTCAACGAGCACAACTTCGCCTTTTTGTTCGCGCCCAACTACCACCCGGCCTTCAAGCACATCATGCCCGTGCGCCAGGCCCTGGGCATCCGGACCCTGTTCAACTTCATGGGCCCGCTGCTCAACCCGGCCCGGCCCACGCACCAGCTGCTCGGCGTGGGCGACCCGTCCAAGCTCCAGCTCATGGGCGAAACCCTGCTGCTCACCGGCATCGAGCGGGCCATGGTCATCTCGGGCGCGGGCGGCTTTGACGAGGTGACCACCTTCGGACCGGCCCGAGGCTACCTGATCCACGACGGCATCATGGAAAAGACCACGGTCAACCCGGACCGCCTGGGTTTTGCGGCCCACTGCGCCGAGGACGTCAAGGTGGCGGGCAAGGACGAGGCCGTGGCCATCATGCAGGAAATCCTGGCGGGCAAGGGCCCCGAGGCCATGATGGACATGGTGGCCGTGAACCTTGCCGTGTGCCTCCACCTTGTGGAACAACAGTCCATGCGCGACTGCGCGGACAGGGCGCGCGCCGCCGTCAAACAAGGACTCACCAAGGGGATACCCAATGCTGGATAAGTTCAGAGCCGCCAAGCAGCCCGAGATCGAGGCGCTGCGCGAGGAATTCCTTGCCGGAAACATCCCGGCCAAATACGAGGGCAAGCGCCCCTCCTTCTCCGGCGCGCTCCGGGCCAAGGGGCCGGGCGCGGTCATTGCGGAGTTCAAGCCCGCCTCGCCCTCCAGGGGCGTGCTGCGCGAACACGCCAACCCCCTGGACTTTGCCCAGGCCTATGCCGAAAACGGGGCAGCGGCCATGAGCGTGCTGACCGAAAGCCAGTACTTCAAGGGCCATCCCGACTACCTGTTCATGTGCGCCCAGTCCGGCCTGCCCCTGCTGCGCAAGGACTTCATCCTGGACCCGCTCCAGGTGGCCATGACAGCGTCCAGTCCGGCCTCGGCCATCCTGCTCATCGCCCGCATGTTCGGCTCCACCCACGAGCTGCGCGAGCTCATCCAGCTGGCCGAGATGGCGGGCCTGGAGCCGGTGGTGGAGATCTTCGACGAACAGGATCTGGAGGCCTCCCGCGAGGCCGGCGCCACCATCATCCAGGTCAACAACCGGGACCTGAACACCCTGACCACCACCCTGGACGTTTCGCGCAGGCTCATGGACAGGCGGGACAACGAGCTGTGGATCAGCGCCAGCGGCGTGGAAAGCCGCGAACAGGTGGTGGAAATGGGCGAACTCGGCTTCGACGCCGTGCTCATCGGCACCAGCCTGATGCTAGCCGACGACCCGGGCGCGCTGCTGGCCCGGCTGACCGGAGCCGACGCATGAAAAAGCCCCTGATCAAGGTCTGCGGCATGACCCGAGCCGAAGACGTGGCCCTGTGCTCTGGGCTGGGGGCAAGCTTCCTGGGCTTCATCTTCCACGAGGGCAGCCCCCGCAACGTATCCCCCAAGTTCGCGGCCTCGGCGCAGACCGGTCCGGCCGCCAAGGTGGGCGTGTTCGTGCGCCAGACCGCCAACGAAGTGCGGCTCATGATCCACCAGTGCGGCCTGGATTACGTCCAGCTGCACGGCGGCCAGGACGAGGAGTTCTGCGAAGTCGTGGGCAGGGAACGGGTGGTCAAGGCGCTCTGGCCCGAACGGTACGCCTCTCCCGAGGCCCTGCAGGAGGATGTGGACCGCTTTGCCCCCCACTGCGCCTACCTGCTCTTCGACGCGGGCGTCAGCGGCGGCGGCCATGGCCGCTCCATTGATCTGAGCCTTTTGCAACATATTGAAATAAATAAACCCTGGTTCCTGGCGGGCGGTCTATGCCCGGAAAACGTCGCAGCAGCGGCGCAAGCGGGCCCCCACGTGCTGGACCTCAATTCCGGCGTGGAATCGGCCCCGGGGATCAAGGATGAGGCCAAATTGCGATCCGTGATCGAAATATTGTCCAAACAGATATAATGAACCGATGAAACAGAGGCTGTAATAAGGATAATGATATGAAAAAAGGATACTTCGGCGACTTCGGCGGCCAGTTCGTACCCGAACTGCTCATGCCGCCGCTCCTCGAACTGGAAGAGGCCATGCGAACCATCATGGCCGGCGACGAATTCCAGCGGGAATTCGCGGATTTGCTCCGCGACTGCGTGGGCAGGCCTTCGGCCCTGACCTTCTGCCCCAACCTCTCCAAAGATACGGGCGTGGACATCTGGCTCAAGCGGGAGGACCTGAACCACACGGGCGCGCACAAGATCAACAACACCCTGGGCCAGGCCCTGCTGACCAAGAAGATGGGCAAGACTGTCCTGCTCACCGAGACCGGCGCGGGCATGAACGGCGTGGCCACGGCCACGGCCGCAGCCATGATGGACCTGGAGTGCATCGTTTACATGGGCGCGGTGGACGTGGAGCGCCAGTCGCTCAACGTACGGCGCATGGAGCTGCTGGGAGCACGCGTCATCCCCGTGAAGTCCGGCACCCAGACCCTCAAGGACGCCATCAACGAGGCCCTGCGCTACTGGATCGCCGAGCAGGAAACCACCCATTACTGCTTCGGCACCGCTGCCGGGCCGCATCCCTTCCCCCTGCTGGTGCGCGAATTCCAGGCCATCGTGGGCCGGGAAGCCCGCCAGCAGTTCCTGGACAAGACCGGCAAGCTGCCGGATGTGGTCTGCGCCTGCGTGGGCGGCGGCTCCAACGCCATCGGGGCCTTCCACGCCTTTGTGCCGGACGAGTCCGTGCGCCTGGTGGGCGTGGAGGCCGCCGGGACCGGCGAACCGGGCTGCTTCAACTCCGCCCCCTGAACCTGGGCTCCGAGGGCGTACTACACGGCATGAAGACCATGCTGCTCCAGACCGAAGAGGGCCAGATCCTGCCGTCCCATTCCGTGGCCGCAGGGCTGGACTACCCGGGAGTGGGCCCGGAACACGCCGAGCTGAACGCCTCGGGACGCGCCGACTACGAGACCGTCAACGACGAACAGGCATTGAGCGCCTTCAAGACCCTGTCGCGGCGCGAGGGCATCATCCCCGCCCTGGAAAGTTCCCATGCCGTGGCCTGGGTGCTGGAAAACGCGGACAGGCTGCGGGGCAAGAGCGTCCTGGTGAACCTGTCCGGACGCGGGGACAAGGACATGGACATTGTCGAGCGAGTTTTGGGCTAACAGCCGGAGAGAAGGAAAATACAATGAGTTCACCCATGAAAGATAAAATATTAGAGGCCAAGGCGCAGGGCAGGACCGCCCTGATCCCCTATCTTCCGGCGGGCTACCCCGACCGCGACCAGTTCTGGAAGGAGCTGGAAATGCTGGATGCGGCGGGCGCGGCCATCATCGAGATCGGCATGCCCTTTTCCGACCCCGTGGCCGACGGCCCGGTGGTGGAGGCGGCCTGCCTCCAGGTGCTGGAGGACGGCATCAACCTCACGTGGATCTTCGACGGGCTCAAAAAACGCAAGGGCACGCTCAACGCGGGCCTGCTGCTCATGGGCTATCTCAATCCCGTGCTGCAATACGGCGTGGAGCGCTTTGCCGAGGACTGCGAAGCGGCCGGAGTCTCGGGCCTGATCATCGCGGACATGCCCATTGACGAGGCCGACTTCGTGATCCGGGCCATGAAGCCACGCGGCGTGGAGCTCATCCCCCTGGTGGGCCTGAACACCTCCAAGGAGCGCATGAAACTCTACGCCAAGGAGGCCGAGGGATTCGTGTACATGGTCTCGGTGCTGGGCACCACGGGCCAGCGCGACAGCCTGCCCACGGAAATCAAGGCCAAGCTGACCGAGGCCAAGGAGGTCTTCGACATCCCGGTGGCCCTGGGCTTCGGGCTCAAGACACCGAGCCAGCTCACGCCCTTCGGGGACCTGGTGGACGCGGCCGTGGTGGGCTCCTCGCTCATCAGCCACATCAGGGACGGCGGCACGGCGGCATCCTACATGAAGGCCTGGACCTGAAAACAAAAGGCTCACCCCAAAAGGGGTGAGCCTTTCCCATTCGTATCTGAAAATGAGCTAAACGCCTTCCACCCGGCGTTCCTCGGCCTCACTGTTCAGCATGCGCTGTTCCGCGGTTTCAAAGATCCTGCCCATGGCGCTGAACAGGGATTCGACCTGCTCCTCGTCGTCCGAGGTCAGGGACCAGTCGTCGATCTTGGCGGACATGGCCTCCAGCTGAGACTGCAAAATTTCGATCCGGCGCTCCTCTTCCTCGGTGAGGACGATCTCGTCGCCGGGCTCGCCCCACAGCTCGCCCAGTTCGGCCATGATCTGATCCACGCGTTCCTCTTCGCCGGAGGAAAGCACCTTGCCCGGCTCGTCGCCGTAGATGGCGTCGAGCTCGTCCTCGAGCTGATAGATGCGTTTCAGGTCATCAATGCGCGGCTTGTCCTCTCCCTCCAGGCCGTAGATATCCGAGATCTCGCCGAAGATTCCCTCGACGCGCTCCCACTGGGTTTCGGTGAGCTTGCGGAACCCGCCCGCATTGCCCACGATCTCGTCCAGCTCGCCGGTAAGGGCGACCATGCGCTCCCGGTCCTCTGCGGAAAGATCCTCGAACGCGGCCGCAGCCGAATCCCTGCCATTGAGCATGGACAGGGCCTCGTTGGAAATGGACAGGCGAACCGCGGCCTGCGAGCCCTCATTGCCCTCGGCCTTGTCCTTTCCCTGCGCATGCCCGAATCCGGAGCGCCCGGGCTCCTCCATGTGTTTCAACAGCCTGTTGCTGTACGGCTCGACTCCCGGCCGATTGATGGTCAGTGCCATGACCCACTCCTTGTGTACCCTGAGAGATGAGAAAACCCTTCCTGCATGCCAATTTTGCAAAAACCGCTCCGGAAAAGTTTTCCCAACAAAAAAACCGCCGAATTTCTTCGGCGGCCTACATGCTTTCATATTGAAAAAACTACTTTTTTTTCTTCACCTTCGCCTTCAGCGCCTTCATGAGCTTGTCCGCATTCTTGTATTCCGGGTCCCTGCCACAAACAAAATCGAACATCTTCAAGGCCAGCTCATTGTAGCCCGCCTTGTTGAAGATCATGCCCATGTTGTACGCGATCTGAATGTCCTCGGTGTGAAAGAACGGGGACAATTCCGTGACCTTCTTCATGACCTGCCCGGCCTTGGAATACTCCTTGCCCTCCACGTAGGCCATGCCCGTGTTGAAATACAGGCTGGCGTCCTCCCGGTTGTACTTGGCCCCTTCCATGTAGGCCATGACGGCGTCCTGCCACCGCCCGATGCGGCGCAGGGCTCTGCCGAGACGGTTATAGTAGGTGGTATCCATGTCCAGACGGGCCAGCTTGCGATACTTGATGCAATCCTTGTAGATACGGGCCGCATGCTCCGGGCAATGATCCGCCACCGCGTCCGCATATTCCTCGGCAATGAAGGGGGCATCCTCGTAGTGCTGCGCCCCGGCCAGAGTCACGGCACCGGCCAGGTATTTCCCGGCCTCGTCGTAAACGCCCCGCCGCAGCAGGGTTTCACCGATCTCCTTCTTGCGCTCGAACAGCAGGGGTGAATGTTCGTCCAGCTGTATGAGGTACTCGAGAATCTTGTCCTCGTTCTCGTCCTCCCGGTAGAACTCCACCAGCTTCTTGAGCGGCGCCAGATAGGCGGGAGCGTTCAGTGCGGCGGCTTCGTAGCACTCCAGGGCGTCTTTGCGCCGGTCCAGCCCCTTGAGGGCGTCGCCCATGATCATGAGCGCGGCCGGACTGCCCTTCTTTATCTTCAGGATATCCCGGGCCACGCCATAGGCCAGGGCGAATTCCACCCGGCGAAGCCGATGCTTGGCCTCGCGGATCTTCTTTTCGATGGCGTCCTGCGGAAAAATGGTGAAGGCGATCTTCTCGATGAGCACGTTGACGGACGCTGGCTTGATGATGAAGTTGTCGGCTCCCGCCTCCATGAACCGGGCCAGGGTTCCCTTGTCCGCCTCGGTGGACAGGACCACCACGAAGGTCTCCGGGAACTCGACCTTGAACTTTTCCAGGAACGGCAAGGTGGAAACGCCGCCCACCACACTGTCCATGAACAGAAATGGCTTCTTCTGGTAGTCGAGATAGACCTGGATCTCCTGCTTGGCCCGGTCCGTGGAGCCCACCAGCCGAACGCGCTCCATCTCGATCTCCAGCTCCTTGTAAAAGGAGTTGCGGAAATTGACGTAAAAGGTCTTGTCCTCGCTGAGCACGATGAACAAACCGCCCGTATCGACAAAATCCCAGACAGCCTCGCTGTACTTGTTCACAGCTTGGTCTTCGGCCTTGAGCAGATAAAGATTCTTGGATTCCGCGTCCTTACGCTTCTTGATGTCCTCCATGTCCTCTGCGGAGGACTTCACGACATAGACGTTCTTGGTTCTTTCCTTTCTTCGCATGGCACGTTCCGTGAGTTGCTGCACAGAGAATGAATTCCAACCACTTACCCTGCCTATAGCACCATCAGTGCGGTGAGAGGAAGTATTTTTGCCGTACAGCAAAAAGGCCGCCGGATCGCTCCGGCGGCCTTGTCAATCTGGGAATCGCGGCAGTGCTATTTCACGTGGCATTCGCCGCAGGCCACCGGGCCCTTGGCAGCGTCCTCGTGACACTGGATGCACTGCTTGTGGTAGGCGGTCTTCAGGTCCATGGATCCGTCCGCGGGAGCCGCCTCATGGCAGTCCGCGCAGGCCACGGGATCACCCTCGACCAGCTCGCCGTTTTCCTTGCCTTCGTGGTGGCAGGGCAGGCAGCCGTCCAGACCGGCCTTTTCATTGTGCTCGTCGTGCATGAAGGGCACGGCCGGGCGCTCGGCCTTCTGGAAGGCCGGGTTCTTGAGTTCCTTGATGTCCTCCTGGCAGAAGGCCGGAAGGATGAACACGACGACAGCGGCGAAAGCCAGCAGGAGTGTGATGGTTTTTTTCATGCTCTCGCCTCCCTATTCCACAGCCTTGGTCTTGACCATGTTGGTGTAGATGATGTCGCCCAGGAACTTGATATCCATCTCAATGCCGTAGTGGTGGATGATGTCTTCCAGACCGCCATGGCAGTTGTGGCACGGAGCCAGGATGGTGCGCACGCCCTTGTCGTAGGCGGCCTTGAGCTGGTCGGCCTTGATCTTGTTGCCTTCCATGCGCACGTTCTTGAACGGCGGGCCGCAGTTGATGACCCCGCCGCCCGCGGCGCAGCAGTAGTTGTATTCCGCGGAGGGGGACATCTCCACCACTTCCTCGCAGATTTCATGGGCCAGGTAGCGCAGGTGTTCCATCAGGCCGCGGCCGCGGATGATGTTGCACGGGTCATGGATGGTGACCTTGCCCGGGTGCTTGTCCTGCATCTTGATCTTACCGGCCTTGAACAGCTCGGCAAAGAACTCCACGGAGTGGACGACCTCGACCGGATAGTCGCTCCAGCCGAGCCAGCGGTTGCCCTGGTCGTAAACGGAACGGAAGGCATGGCCGCACTCGCCCATGACGATGCGCTTGACGTGCAGCTTCTGGGCGCATTCGAAGTGGGAGCGCTTGAGACGGCCCATCATTTCGAAGTCGCCGGAATACATGGCCATGTCCGAGTTGTCCCAGCCGGGCAGGCTCGGCATGGTCCAGCTGAGCCCCGCTTCATGGAAGATTGCGGCGGCCTGGTAGATCAGGTGGGTGCGGAACTTGGGCTCCGGCCCGATGACCGAATACATCATGTCCGCGCCGTCCACGTCCAGGGGAATGCGCATGTCCGGGAACTCGTCCCGGGCTTCCTCTTCCTGCCAGAGCAGGGAGTCGGTCCATTCGTCGTCCTTGACCCACATCTGGTTCATGGTGGCGGAATGGGAATGCGCGGTATCCTGGATGTACTGCGGGGTGACGCCGAGCTTGTGGCAGATGCGGCGCATGGTGGACATCATGTAGGCGGTGTCCACGCCCAAGGGGCAGTAATGCACGCAGCGGCGGCACAGGTTGCATTCGGTGTAGGCGATCTGCGCGCACTGGTAGATGAAGTCCGGGCCCACCTTGCCAGCCCTGTCGATGAGCACCTTGATGCTCTGGTGGATCTTGGCCACCGGAGAGTAGCTCGGATCCAGATGGGACATGTAGTAGTGGCAGGCCTGGGCACACATGCCGCAGCGCACGCAGGTATCGTTGTAGACCTTGAGCTTGGCTCCGGTCTCGCTTTCAAGCACCTGCTTGATGGTTTTTTCTATCTTCTCGGGAGTCAGGCGGTCGATCCCCGTCTGCAACCCGATGTCATCGACCTTTCTGTCGAATATTTCGTTGTACACGACTTGATCCTCCTTGTGATCGGGCTACCAGTCCTTGACGTGCCTCACGCCCTGGAATTCGGACGCGATGTAGACACGGGAATACCAACCGAAAATGGCGTGGCTGAGCCTTCCGAAGGGAACGAACAGCAACCAGGCCACACCGGTGACGACATGCAGGACGATCATGAACTGGTAGTTGAAGATCTGGTGATAGGCCAGGAACCCGGTGATGAACGGGCTCACGGTCACGCACAGGGCGAACCAGTCTTTCCAGGTGGTCACGAAGGCCACGTTCTTGTCGGCAATGCGGCGGTAGGCGAAGAAACAGCAGGCGGCAATGACCAGCACGGTCATGATGTCCGCGACCTGATCAGGCAGGGCGGGCCAGGACACGCCAAAGTTGTAATCCCACATGTCGATGTGCGCCCCAAGGAAGATCGGGGTGGCCAGCAGACAGATGTGGAAAACAAAGGTGGCGGCGGTCAGGGCCGGATTCGCCTTCCAGCCGGTGGTGCCAAACGGGATGATCCATTGCAGGATGGAACGGATGCCGTACTTGGCCTTCACGTAGAAGATGGAACTGCCGTCCTTCTTCTTGGCCAGGCTGTACATGGAAATCATCTTGTACAGGCCGAAGAGCACGAGCACGCCGAAGCCAAGCCAGGTCAGGGGGCCGGTAACGAGATCGTAAATGCTGTGGTACATTGCGTTCCCCCTATTTGAATTCGCTCACGTCGGCCACGATGCGGAGGTATTCAGCCCCCTTGCGCGCCTTGATGAGCACCTTGCTGCTGTCAGGGCTGAAGACCGGCTCGAAGCACTGGTCGAAGTCCTCGCCGTAGGCCTTGCCGTTGACCAGGATGGTCTGGCTGCTGCCACGGTCCACGCGGACGGCGATGTTGGCGCTGTCCGGGCTGAAGACCGGCTTCCAGACCATGTCGTATTCGCCGCTCCAGGCGCCCGAATCGCACAGCACGAAGCATTTCTTGAAGCTGTGGCGGGCCATGGCCGCGGCGCGCTTGCCGTCCGGGCTCACGGCCATGTCGCAGATGACCGATGCGCTTGCGGCAAAGGGCTTGTCGTTGAGGACAAGGTTGAACTTGCCGAAGTCCGTGGCGCAGATGGCCCAGAGGTCTCCCTCGGCCGTGAACTGCTGCTGCCAGAGCTGGGCGTAGCGGGCGGACCAGAGAAGCTGTCCGTCCTGGGCCATGCCCCATTTGCCGCCCTGGCGCACCGGTGCGACCACCGCTCCGGTCTTGGGATTGAAACGGGGTTCCCAGACGGTCTGGAATTTGGTGCCCCAGGCCTTGCCGTCAACAGCGATGCTGTAGTCGTACAGGGTTTCGCGAACCTGGGCCGCGACCTTGGAGCCATCCTGGTTGAAGCTCGGCGTGTAGACGTTCATGAAAACGTCGCCAAGCGCCTCACCGTCCACAGCCACCTGATAGATGCCTTCCTGGAAGGTGTAGATATCCGCCTGGGCCATGGGCTTGACCTGCACCGCAGCGGCGGATTTCCTGCCGTCCGGGCTCAGGACGAAGTTGTTGGCGTTTTCGAAAAGGTTTTCCCAAATGGTTCCGTTGACCACCATACCGTACTGCATGTCCTGCTGCGCGCCTGCGGCAATGGTGCCGCCGGCCCACATGGAATCCCAAAGAAAACCGTAGCCTTCCTCGCCTGTCTCATCGTCCACGCACAGGAACCATTCCATGTCCTGGGACACGAAAGCAATCAGCTTTCCGTCCGTGGTGTACTTGGGACAGATGATCTTCTCATAGACGTTTTCCGAAAGCTTTCCGTTGATGCACCACGCGAATTCGGCGGGAGCCGTACAGGCCACCTGGGCCACGCTCTCGCCATCCGGGCTGACGCACCACTCTTCCAGCCATTCGGAATTCTGAGCACAGTCCGCAAAATCCTGTACCTTGCGTCCCGGCTCCCAATTCCAGCCGTTGGTGTTTTGCATCGTATTCCTCCCAACCGGCCAATACCAGGCCAGTTCGCTTCAGTATTACGTCGATGCGCGCCAAGCGCCGCTTTTCTTCACAACAAGCCACCCGCCGTTGTGAATCCCCTACACCATAGGGGATAAAGGAACACCTGACCCGCCTCGTGCCTGCCTCTCTGCCTCTCTATGAAAAAAGACTTCCACCATGCAGCGGCCATGCGGCCACATCAAAAAAGAAGTCCTTTCAATTCAAACTGTTGGGACACCCTACAGTCCACCACAATAATTTGGATCAGACCATAGGGCAAAACCCTTGATCCATCAATCGAAATGATTGATCGAATAATCAACGACCTCTGTCATTGAAAATCCCTATACCATCACTTGAAAGGAAATGGCACCCCCCTCCCGGCCCTGAAGATGCCAAAAGGCAATCCGCCAAAAAAAGGGTATAAAAAAGGCGGCCTAAACCGCCAAATGAATTTCGTCAAGTACAATCCACCTAAATGTGCTGCTGCTCCCGCAAATATTGTATGACCCGCGTTGATGCGGATGCGGCCAGCGAGCCTCCGAGGGCAATGGCGACGGCGATGGTTTCCAGGACCTGCTCGACGGTGGCCCCCTGCTCCATTGCCCGCTCCGTCTGAAACAGGATGCAGCCACGACAGTCCCTGATGATGGCGGCGGTGAGTGCCATGAGGCGCTTGTCCCTGGCCTTGACGGCCCCATCCAGATAGGCCTCGCCGGACAGTCCGTCGTACATCCCGGCAAACTCCGGCATGAGTTTGCGGCAGTATTGCCAATGTTCACCCAGGGATTCCTTGAGGACCGTCTGTTTTTCAACCATTTGTATCTCCTTGTTTTTCCATTTCATGCCGCCACTCATGAAATTAGACAAACGAATTGATTTTATGATATCCATAAATATGCTTGATGATAAAGCCCCCTTCAATCTCCCCCTGGAATCCTTGCGGACCTTTGCGGCTGCGGCCGACACGGGCAACTTCACCCGTGCGGCGGAACAGGTGCACCGCACCCAGGCCGCGGTGAGCATGCAGATGGCCAAGCTGGAAAACGAGGTGGGCTGTCGCCTCTTCGAACGCATGGGCCGGGGCGTGGCCCTGACCTTCGAGGGAGAGACTCTCCTGAAATACGCCCGGCAGATTCTGGACCTGCACGACGAGGCCCTGGCGGCCATGACCGCCCCGGACATGGAGGGAAGGGTGCGGCTCGGAGCGCCCGAGGATTACGCCACCTGCTTTCTGCCCGGCATCCTGGCCGCCTTCCATGCCGCGTATCCCCGCGTTCTGGTGGAGGTCTTCTGCGGCACCAGCCGGTCCCTGGCAAAGCGCTACGCCAGGGGGGAATTCGATCTGGCCATCCTGAACCATCCGGCCCCGCCCGAAGACGCGGCGGCCCAGGTGATACACCATGAGCCCATTGTCTGGATCACGAGCGGCGAACACGGCGTCCACGAGCAGCGCCCCCTGCCCCTGGCGGTCTTTCATGAGGGATGCCCCTATCGCCGCTGGGCCATCGAGGGCTGCACGGAACGCAACATCGAACACCGCATCTGTTTCGTGAGCCCGAGCCTCACGGGCGTGCTTTCCGCCGTGCGGGCGGGCCTTGCCGTGGCACCTGTGGGAAGAAGCACGGCGGGACAGGGGCTGCGCATCCTCGGGGAGCAGGACGGCTTTCCGGCCCTGCCCTCCACCACGGTCTGCCTGCATCAGTGGGTGGACAGGCAGCATGGCATCGTCAACGGTCTGGCCAATTTCATCATGAACAGGATGGGCTAGCCGGCATCGGCATTTAAACCGGCAGGAAAGGAGAAAGGGGGAAGCGTCTCAACCGCTTCCCCCTTTCCTTGTGTGGGGCACTCAATACTTAGGAGAGGTATTGATGTGTTACGTATTTCTCTGATCAGGCCTTGCTCACGGAAACGAAGTGTTCCTGCAGGGCCAGGCCGCCGCCCGCCTTGTCCATGCGGTCCAGGCCGCCCTTCATGAGCTCGTGGTCGGCCACGCCCTTATTGAAGGCGCGGGATTCCACGGGCAGCCTGTGGCCGAAGCCGTGGAGCATGAACACACAGTCCGGATGCACGAAGTCCGTGACGTAGGCCTTGATGGTCCCCTTGTCCGGATCCCCGTTCAGGATCAGGTCGTCGCCGTCCTTGATGCCCAGCGCCTCGGCGCGCGTCGTGTTGATCCACAGCTTGTTCTCGCTCATCTTCCTGCTCAGCAGCCTGTTGTTGAGGGTATGGCCCTGGGTGTGCAGGGCGCAGCGGCCGAAGGTGATGCGGAACTTTCCCTCGGGCGGCGCTTCCGGGGACTCGTAGGGCTTGAGCGAAGGCAGGCCCATGTCCTCCCAGGTGTCGTTGATGACCTCCACCTTACCGGACTTGGTCTTGAAGGAAAGCTCGTCCAGGGTGCGGTACTTGGCCTCGTCGGACAGGGAGACCTGCCCCGTGGCCTCGAAATCGGCGCGGGTCACGCCCGTGCCCTCCAACTGGTAGTCGTGCAGTTCCTCCAGACTCTTGAAGGCCAGCTTATCCAGGCCCAGCCGTTCCGCCAGCCCACAGATGATTTCCCAGTCGGCGCGGGTCTCGTAACGAGGCTCCACGGCCCGGGCGCGGTAGAACAGGAACGACTTGAGGCCGTTCTTGCAGGCCAGGATGGAATCGCGCTCCAGGTACGGCGACATGGGCAGTATCACGTCCGCGAACCAGGCCGAGTCCGACCAGCTGAAGGTGGTGGAAACGATCAGGTCCAGATTCCGCCATTTTTCGCGGATGGCGTCCGGGTCGGGCAGGGCCATGAGCGGATCGTGGCGATGAATAAAATAGGCCTTGATGGGGTACGGGTCGCCCGAGACCATGACGTCGTAATTGAGATGGACCAGGCCCGGGCCGCCGTCGATATGCTTGAGGGTGGTGCCGCAGCCGTCGGCGCGGTCCTTTTCCGGCTTGGGGTACAGGTCCACGAACTTCTTGAGGCCGGTGCGGCCGAAATCGCCGGGCTTGTTGGTGAAGGGCAGGCCGCCCTTGGCGCCCAGGGATCCCAGCAGGGCGTTGATGAGATAGGCCGAGCGGCTGACATAGAAGGAATCGCTGTAGCGGGCCACCATCCAGCCCGGATGCCAGATGACCGCGGGCGCTGCGGCAGACAGCTTGCGGGCCAGGCTGCGGATATCGCCGGCGGGCACGCCGGTTTCCTGCTCGGCCCATTCCGGGGTGTACTGGCCCACGAAGGCGCGCAGCTTGTCCAGGTCCCGCACGTGGCGGGAAACGAATTCCTTGTTGTAGAGGTCCTCGGCCAGCAGCACGTGGATCACGGCCAGGTTGAAGGCATAGTCCGTGCCCGGCCGGATCATGAAGAAATTGTCCGCCTTGCCTGCGGAAACCGTGGCCCGGATGTCGATGACGGTCATCTCGCAGCCGTTTTCCCGGCCGTCGAGCACCCCGTTCACCTCTTTTACGTTGATGGCCTCGAAGATGTTCCGGGTCTGCAGCACCAGATGCCTGCAGTTGCGATAATCATAGGAAACGTCCTTGCGCCCCATGCCCATGACCGACTTGGCCGCGTGCTGCACGTTGCGGGCGCACGAGGCGTCATGGTTACAGTAGTTGGGGGAACCGAGCCCGCGCATGAAGGCCATGTGCAGGTCGCGGAAGGGGCCGCCCCGGTCGGACCAGAGCACGCTTTCCGGGCCATGTTCCTGGATGATGCCCTTGAGCTTTCCGGCCACGTAATCCAGGGCCTCGTCCCAGGAAACCCGCCGCCACTTGCCCTCCCCGCGCTCGCCGTCGCGAATCATGGGGTACTGCGGCCGCTCGTCGTCGGTGATCAGGGCGTTGCCGGCCGCGCCGCGCGGACACAGCGCGCCCTTCATGCCGCTGTCGTGCGGGTTGCCCTTGATGAACTTGACCTTTCCGTCCTCCACCTCCGCCATGATGGGACAGCGGACCGTACACATGCCGCAGACGCTGTAGACTCGCTTTCTGGTCATTTCCCTGATCTCTCCCTCATATAATGTATGTCATGGATCTTGACTGGAGTCGGCATACTTCTTTTTGCCCGATTACCAGTTCCGCCACTGCAGTAACAACAACATGCCCCTCTTGTGAAAAAACGAACTTTCCAGGACCCCATCTTACTGGAGTATCGCTCAACCAATAAATTATTATTGTGAATTTTTGTACATATGTGCTAATACCTTTACCGTGTATTAAAATTCATGTCTATCTGTCTTGAAACAATGACATGTTCGTCACCTGCAAACTGTCGAGGGAGAGCGTTGCGATGGTTTTTTCCTGGCTGAACATTGCGATTATCATCGGGCTGCTGGTGGGCGTTGCCTTCGCCGGCGGCCCTCTCATTGGTTCCCTGCTGCTGGCGCCCAAGGCGCGCGGCGGTGAACTGCACACCCCCTACGAATGCGGCATCCGCCCGCATGGGTCCCCATGGGGACGATTCGGCATCAACTACTACTTCTATGCCCTACTCTTTCTGGCTTTCGACGTGGACGTGCTCTACCTGTTCCCGGTAGCCGTCCACTACCCCGGAAGCATCGGCTGGCTGCCCCTGCTCAAGGTCTTCATCTTCCTGGCCGCTCTCGGCCTCGGTTGCATCTATTTCTGGAAAAAGGGAGTGTTCACATGGCCCCGCAGAATCCGCTGAATCCCGCCGTCACCACCGTGGACCCGGCTCTGATCAACGCCGATCCGGTCCAGAAGGTGGTGGACCTGTGCCGGGCCATGTCATTGTGGCCCATGACCTTCGGACTGGCATGCTGCGCCATCGAAATGATGGCCGCGGGCATGGCCCGGTTCGACATGTCCCGCTTCGGAGCGGAAGTCTTCCGTCCCTCGCCCCGCCAGGCCGACCTCATGATCGTGGCCGGCACCGTGTCCAAGAAGATGGCCCCCGCCGTGGTGCGGCTCTATGAGCAGATGCCCGCGCCCAAGTGGGTCATGGCTCTGGGCAACTGTGCCATCTCGGGCGGCCCGTTCAAATTCAAGGGCCAGTACGGCATCATCGAGGGCGTGGACCAGCTCATTCCGGTGGACGTCTACGTGCCCGGATGCCCGCCCCGCCCCGAGGGCCTGCTGGAAGGCCTGTTCCAGATCCAGGAAAAAATCAGCGGCAAACGCTGGTGGCCCGTGCCCGAAGGTTTCGAGGCCGCCCCGCCCCGCCCCGAACCCCGTTCCGGAAAGGAGGAATCCTAAGCCATGCACAAGGATCTGCTCCTGACCTACGAACAAGAGAATCGCGCCGTGGTGGACGACCTGGTCTCGGGCCAGGGATGCTCGGTCTACATGGACCGGGCCCGGCTGGAGGACGCCGCGGCAATGATGCTGGAGGCGGGCTACCACCTGGAGGACATCACCCTGATGGACGTGACCGAAGGGATCCAGGCCCAGTACCATTTCGGGCACTGGGAAAAATCGGACCGGGTCACCATCCGCTCCCTGGCCCCGCACGACGAGGCCTGCTTCCCCAGCATTTCCGGCATCTATCCGGGCGCGGACTGGCATGAACGCGAAAACATGGACTTTTTCCCGGTCAACTACGAGGAACACCCCAACCCGGCGCCCCTGCTCCTGGCCGACGACATGGCCGACGAGCACCCCCTGGAAAAGCAGGAAAAGAACCGCGCCTCCTATTTCGACATCGTCAAGGCCAACAAGATCATCGAGTGCGACTCGGACCACATGCTTTGCAGCTGCGCACTGAATCTCCATTCGGCCAAGCAGGACGAACACCCCCTGCGCTGCAACCCGGAACTGCGCTACCGCCAGCCGGACGCGCCCGGCACCATGCGCCTGGACGTGGAGGACGGGGACTACTACTCCCGGCACTTCGAACAGACCGACCAGGAAGACCGGCTGGTCCTGAACATGGGCCCGCAGCACCCCTCCACCCACGGCGTGCTGCGCATCGTGCTGGAGATGGACGGCGAATACGTCATGCGCGCGGACCCCGTGCTGGGCTACATCCACCGCATGCACGAAAAGATGGGCGAGGTGAAGAACTTCCACCAGTACCTGCCCAACATGGGCCGGGTGGACTACCTGCACGCCCTGGCCTGGAACCAGGCCTACTGTCTGGCAGTGGAAAAGATCGCCGAGGTCGAGGTGCCCCGCAGGGCCGAGCTGCTGCGGATCATCACCACCGAGCTCAACCGGATCTCCTCGCACCTGCTCTGGTGGGGGGCCTATCTGCTGGACCTGGGCGCGTTCACACCCATCATGTACGCGTTCGAAGACCGCGAGCGCATCATGGACCTGCTCCAGGTGCTCACGGGCTCGCGGCTCACCTACTGCTACTTCCTGTTCGGCGGCGTCATGAAGGACGCCCCGGCCGGGTTCGCGGACGAGGCGCGGCACGTGGTCAGGACCCTCAGGGACCGGCTGCCCATGTTCACGGCCCTGGTGACCGACAACGTGATCCTGCGCAAACGCGTGGAAGACATCGGCCACATCGGCCAGGACATGTGCCGCCGCTACGGGGCCACGGGCCCGGTGCTGCGCGGCTCGGGCGTTCCCTACGACGTGCGCCTGAACTCGCCCTACTCGCTCTACAATGAATTGGACTTCGAGATCCCGGCCTACGACGGGTGCGACGCCCTTTCGCGGTACATGGTGCGCATGGACGAAATGACCGAGAGCATCAAGATCGTGGAGCAGGCCCTGGATCAACTGGAAAACGCGGACGACGGCCACGTGGCCAAGAAGGCCCCCAACGCCGGGTTCACCCCGCCCGAGGGAGAGGCCTACGGCGTTGTGGAAGGGGCCCGAGGCAAGATCGGGGTCTATGTGGCCAGCAACGGCGACAAGAAACCCTACCGCGTCAAGCTCCGTTCTCCCAGCTTCTCCAACCTGAGCCTGTTCGCGGACTGCGCGCAGGGCTCCCTGCTGGCCGATGCCGTGTCCATTCTGGGCAGTCTTGACCTCGTCATTCCGGAGATCGACAGATGATGCAATTCACCGCCATACCCGAACCCGCCCTGCGGCTGGTCCTGTGCATCGTGGCCCTGGCCGTGTTCATCGGACTCAACGGACTGCTGCTGGTTTACATGGAACGAAAGGTTGCGGGCCACATCCAGCGCCGTCCCGGCCCCTTCGAGGTCGGCCCCCACGGCATCCTCACGCCCGTGGCCGACGCCCTCAAGCTGGTGGGCAAGCAGCTGGTCGCCCCGCAGGGCGCGGACCCGTGGCTGTTCTGGACGGCCCCGATCCTGTCCTTCATGCCCATCTTCGTGCTTTTCCTGCCCATCGAATTCGGGCCGGGACTCTTCGGCGTGCAGACCAACCTCGGCCTGCTGCTGATCCTGGCCTTTGCCGGATTCAACGTGCTGGCTCTGTGCCTGGCCGGATGGGGCTCCAACAACAAGTGGGGGCTTCTGGGCGCGGCCCGCGCCGTGGCCCAGTCCGTGGCCTATGAAATCCCGCTGCTGCTCTCGCTGCTGGCCGTGGCCTTCATGACCGGCACCCTGGACCTGAGCGAAACCGTGGCCCAGCAAGGGGCCTGGCCCTGGCAGTGGAACCTGGTCACCCAGCCCCTGGCCTTCGTCATCTTCTTCACCTGCGCCGTGGCCGAGACCAACCGCGCGCCCTTTGACATGCCCGAGGCGGAAAGCGAACTCACCGCGGGCTTCCACACCGAATATTCGGGAATGGGCTTCGGCCTGTTCTTCCTGGCCGAGTACGCGGAAATGATCGTGGTCTGCTCCCTGGCGACCATCCTGTTCCTGGGCGGCTGGAAAGGGCCGTTCCTCTCCGGGGCATGGTGGTTCCTGGTCAAGATGTACGCCCTGCTCACGGTCATGATGTGGTTCCGCTGGACCTATCCGCGCGTGCGCTTCGACCAGGTGCTCAACATCTGCTGGAAATGGTTCATCCCCCTGGCACTGGTCAACCTGCTCGCAACCGCCGTTCTGGTGAAGGTCTTTTAGGAGTCGTCATGGCCATTGAAGCAAGAATCAAACAGACGCCGAAACCGGAAACCGGAGTCCTGGGCACCCTGCGCGAAACCGCCAAGGGCCTCTGGAGCCTCATCGTGGGCCTCGGGGTCACCGGCAAGTACTTCGCGGGCAAACAGGTCACGGTGCACTACCCGCGCCAGACCGTGGAACCGGAGGCCCTGACCGGCTACCGGGGCCACATCGAACTGGTGGGCAAGCCCAAGACCCCGGACACCCCCCGCTGCATCATGTGCATGAAATGCATGCGCATCTGTCCCTCGGGCTGCATCTCCATCAAGGCCCAGACGGAAAAGCTTCCGCCCCAGCCAGAGGTCGAGGAAGGGCCCCAGGAAAGTCAGGTTCCGCCTCCCCAGCCCAAGAAACCCAAGAAGACCCTGTCCAAGTTCAGCCTGGACTACAGCCTGTGCTCCCTGTGCAGCCTGTGCGTCCTGCACTGCCCGGTGAAGTCCCTGCAGCACTCCAAGCACGTGTACTGGGCCGAAACCGACAAGAAGGACCTGACCGTGGACCTGCTGGAACGGCTGCGCCGGTCCGCAAAGGAGGCATCATGAGCGAAACCATTGCGGCACAAGCCCTCTTCGCACTCTACAGCCTGGTCATCGCGGCGGGCTGCATCATGGCGGTCTCGGCGCGCAGCCTGGTCCGGGCCATGGTGGGCCTCATCGCGGCCCTGTTCGGCACGGCCGGGCTCTACCTGCTCATGAACGCGCCCTTCATGGCGCTCATGCAGATACTCATCTACGTGGGCGCGGTGTCCGTGCTCATCTTCTTCGCCATCATGCTCACCCGGGGCGACGACGGCGACGCAAGCGTTCCGGCCATGGGCAGGCTGGCCCTGCTGGCCGCAAGCCTGCTGCTGCCCCTGCTCCTGGGCCTGGTGATGCTCAAGTCCGACCTGGCGGTGCTGAACGTGCCGCAGCTGGTGGACATCGCCATACTCGGCAAAAAGCTGCTGGGCGAATACGTCCTGGCCTTCGAGCTCATCTCGGTGGTGCTCTTCGTGGCCATGGCCGGGGCCGTGGTCCTGGGATTCGAAAGGAGGATGGCGCGATGACCGCCCTGCACGCATACCATTTCGTAAGTCTCTTCCTGCTGGTTCTGGGGCTCTACGGCTTCATGGCCCGCAAAAGCCTGGTGGGCATGCTCATCAGCGTGGAGCTCATGCTCAACGGCGCCGCCTTGAGCATCACGGCCTCGGGGCAGCTCACCACGTCCGACGGGGCCCTGGCCCAGCTTTCATCCCTGCTGGTCATGGGCCTGGCTGCAGCCGAGGCAACCCTGGCACTGGCAATCATCCTGGTGGTGGCCAAGCGTTTCGGTAACGCTTCCTCACAAACCGCATCCGAGCTCAAGGGGTAGGCATGGTCACATTCATTCATTCACCCGCACTGCTCATCCCCCTGGCCGTAACCTTCGCGGCCCCTCTGGCCATCTGGCTGCTGCGCCGCGACCAGAACATGCGCGAAGGCGTCTCGTTCGCGGCCGCGGCCCTGGCATTCGCCGCCATCGTCTCGTTCGTTCCCGGCGTGCTTGAGGGCAAGATATACACCTATACCCTGTTCACCATCCTGCCGGGCATGACCGTGAAGTTCTGCGCGGACGGGCTGGCCATGATCTTCGGGCTCATAGCCACCTTCCTGTGGTTCCTGGTCACGGCCTACAACATCGGGTACATGCGCTCCCTCAACGAGCACGCCCAGACCCGGTACTACTTCTGTTTCGCCACGGCCATCTTCGGGGCCGTGGGCGTGGCCACGGCGGCCAACATCTTCACCCTGTATCTCTTCTACGAGATCATCTCGGTGTTCACGTACCCGCTGGTGGCCCACCACGAGGATGACGAGGCCTTCTCGGGCGCCCGCAAGTACTTCGTCTACCTCATGGGCACGTCCAAGCTCTTCCTGCTGCCGGCCATGATCCTGACCTACGTGCTCTGCGGCACCCTGGATTTCCGGCTGGGCGACCTGGTCACGGGCATCTTCCCGGCCGACGCCAACCCGACCCTGGTGACCCTGACCTATATCCTGTATCTGGCGGGCCTGGCCAAGGCGGCCATCATGCCGCTGCACAACTGGCTGCCCTCGGCCATGGTGGCGCCCACCCCGGTCTCGGCGTTGCTGCATGCGGTGGCCGTGGTCAAGGCGGGCGTGTTCTCCCTGAGCCGCATCATCCTTTCGGGATTCGGCGTGGAAACCATGGACCGCCTGTTCCTGGGCATCCCCACGGCATATCTGGCGGCCTTCACCATCGTGGCCGCCTCGGTCATCGCCCTGACCAAGGACGACATCAAGGCGCGGCTGGCCTACTCCACAGTGAGCCAGCTCTCCTATGTGGTCATCGGCGTGGCCATGCTCACGCCCGTGGCCGTGCAGGGCGGGCTCATGCACATCGCCCACCACGCCTTCTCCAAGATCACCCTGTTCATGGGTGCCGGTTCCATCTACGTGGCCACCCACATCAAGAAAATCAGCCGCATGAACGGCCTGGGACGCCGCATGCCCTGGACCTTCGGCGCATTCGCCGTGGCCAGCCTGAGCATGATCGGCGTTCCCCCGGTCTGCGGCTTCGTCAGCAAATGGTACATGGCCCAGGGGGCCGTCGCCATCCACCACTACGTGCTGCTCTGCGCCCTGCTGGCCTCCACCCTGCTCAACGCGGGCTACTTCATGCCCATCATCTTCCGGGCATTTTTCCGTGACCCGGCGCCCGACGCGGCCATCGAGCAATACAACGAGGCCCCGCTGATCATGGTGGCGCCCCTGTGCATCACGGCCGCAGTGTCCGTGTTCCTGGGGCTCTACCCGCAGGCGTTCCTGAACTTCATCAACACGTTCAAGGGGTTCTAGGCATGAAAAACAGACTGGGAGAATGGTTTGCCGGGCAACGCCCCAGGGGCGCGTTCTGGTTCTGGGCTTTCGTGGTCTTCCTGGCCGTGCTGCTCGTCGCCAACGTTTTCGAACTGCCGCATCATCCGCACTTCGCGGCCGAGCACTGGCCCGGGTTCTGGGCCGTATTCGGCTTTATCGGGGCCGTGGTCCTGGCGTTCGTCATGAAGAAAATCATCGGGCCGATGCTGGCCATGGAGGAGGACTGTTATGACCGCGACTAACAGCCTGCTCAGCCACCCGGCCCTCTTTTTCCTGGGCGCAGCCCTGCTGGTGCCCTTCATCTCCTCGCGCCTGCTCAAGTGGCTGCTGCCCATCCCGGCGCTGCTGGCCATCGTTTCCGTGGTCACCCTGGACACAGGCACCACGGGCTTCGCGCACTACATCGGCATGGACCTGACCTTCTTCCGGGTGGACGCGCTGTCCACCATCTTCGCCAACGTCTTCGCGGTGCAGGGGCTCATCGCCCTGGTCTTTGCCATGCACCTCAAGGACAAGGGACAGCACATGTCCTCCCTGGCCTATGTGGGCGGCGGGTTCGGCTGCGTGTTCGCGGGCGACTACCTGACCCTGTTCATCTTCTGGGAAGTCATGTCCGTGGCCTCCACCATGCTGGTCTGGCTGAACAAGAACAACCGCTCCGTGAAGGCGGGCTTCCGGTACTTCCTGTTCCACACCCTGGGCGGCCTGTTCCTGCTGGGCGGCATCCTGCTGCGCTACGCGGACCTGGGCACCATGAGCTTCGTGCCCGTGGATCCCTCCGGGGCCATGTACTATGACTGGCTCATCCTGCTGGGCTTCTGCGTCAACGCGGCCGTGGTGCCGCTGCACGCATGGCTGCCGGACGCCTACCCCGAGGCCACGGTCACGGGCGCGGTGTTCATGAGCGCCTATACCACCAAGACCGCGGTCTACGTGCTGGCCCGCGCCTTTGCCGGGTTCGAGGTCCTGGCCATCGCGGGCGTGGTCATGTGCCTGTACGGCGTCTTTTACGCGACCATGGAAAACAACGCGCGGCGCATCCTCGGTTACCACATCGTCTCCCAGGTGGGATACATGGTGGCCGGGGTGGGCATCGGCACGGCCATGACCGTGAACGGGGCCTGCGCCCACGCCTACGCGCACATCCTTTACAAAGGCCTGCTGTTCATGTCCGTGGGCTGCCTGCTGCACGCGGCCGGCACCGCCAAGCTCACCGAGCTGGGCGGCCTGGTCCGCCGCCTGCCCTGGGTCTTCATCCTCTACGTGGTGGCCGGGGTCTCCATCTCGGGCATGCCCTTCTTCAACGGATTCGTCAGCAAGACCATGACCATTGCCGGGGCAGCCGAGGCGCACCGCACCTGGCTGGCCCTGGGCATGGAACTGGCGGCCGTGGGCACCTTCCTTTCCGTGGGCCTCAAGCTCCCGTACTTCGCCTTCTACTCCAAGAAGGAATACACGGGCGAACTCAAGCCCATCCCGGTCAACATGTACGTGGGCATGGGCATCGGCGCGGCCCTGTGCATCATCACCGGCCTGTACCCGGACCTGCTGTACATGCAGCTTCCCTTCCGGGAAGGCGTGGCCGCGTATTCGCCCTTTGTGAAGCACGTGGCCGAGGCCGTGGAGCACCCCTACGTGCCCTACACGATCTGGCACCTGCTGCAGGCCTTCATGCTGCTGGGCTTCACCGGCCTGGGCTTCACCGCCATGCGCAAGATCCTGGTGCCCCACGCCCAGCGCAACGTGGACTTCGAATACCTGTACATCCTGGGAGGCAAGCTGTTCCTGGCCCTGTTCTCCCGCCCCTTCGCGGCCGTGGACACGGTCTGGAGCAGCGTCTACCGCACCCTGGGCCTGCGCGGGCTCATGGGTTCGGCCTGGCTCTCCTCCCTGTTCGACCGCAAGGGCATCGATACGGTGGTGGACGGCACCGCCACCTCGGTCCGCTCGGTGGGAAAAAGCGCGACCATCATCCAGAACGGAAGGCTGCAGGCATACGCCACGGCCGCAATACTGGCCGGCCTGGGCGTCTCCGCCCTGGTCTGGCTGCTGACGTCCTAGGAGCAACGCTGTGATGAGCTATCCGATCCTGACTACCCTGATCTTCGTTCCCCTGGCAGCAGCCTTCCTGCTCATGGTCCTGCCCATGGGGCAGCTCGCGGTGCGCCGCTTCACCCTCTGGACGGGCTTCGCGGAAATCGCCCTGGCCATTCCGCTGCTCACGGGCTTCAGCCTGTCCGAGGGCGGGTTCCAGTTCGTGGAGCACATGGAATGGGTGCCCCAGTGGGGCCTTTCCTATTCCCTGGCCGTGGACGGCATCAGCCTGCTCATGGTGCTCCTGAGCGTGCTGCTCCTGCCGCTGACGGTCCTCTGTTCCTGGACCTACATCGAAAAACGCATCAAGGAATTCCACTTCTGCCTGCTGCTCATGACCGCGGCCTGCGTGGGCGTGTTCGCGGCCATGGACCTGGTGCTCTTCTACGTGTTCTGGGAGGCCATGCTCATCCCCATGTACCTGCTCATCGCGGTCTGGGGCGGTCCTGAAAAGCGCTACGCCTCCATCAAGTTCTTCCTGTACACCCTAGCGGGCTCCACCCTGCTGCTGGCGGCCATCGTGGCCCTCTACTACCAGGGCGGCACCTTCTCCATCCCCGAACTGCTGGGCATGCACTTCCCGGCCGAATTCCAGACATGGGTCTTCCTGGCCATGGCCCTGGCCTTTGCCATCAAGGTGCCCATGTTCCCGTTCCACACCTGGCTCCCCGCGGCCCACGTGCAGGCCCCGGCCGCCGGGTCCGTGCTCCTGGCCTCGGTGCTGCTCAAGATGGGCACCTACGGGTTCCTGCGCTTCTGCCTACCCATCTGCCCGGACGCCAGCCAGTTCTTCGCCCCGGCCATGATCGCCATCTCCGTGATCTCCATCATCTACGGCGGCCTGGTGGCCCTGGGCCAGAACGACATTAAACGCATCATCGCCTATTCGTCCGTAGCCCACATGGGCTTCGTGACCCTGGGCATCTTCCTGTTCAACCAGGAGGGCGCGCAGGGCGCGGTCATGGTCATGCTCAACCACGGCATCGTCACGGGCGCGCTGTTCATGATGGTGGGCCTGGTCTACGAACGCAGCCACAGCCGCGACCTCTCCGACAACCTGGGCCTCGGCAAGTTCATGCCCGCCTACATGGGCTTCTTCGGGCTGTTCGCGCTTTCGTCCTTCGGCTTCCCGGGCCTGAACAGCTTCGTGGGCGAGGCCTTGGTGCTCATCGCGGCCTTTGCCTCGGACACGGTCACCGGTCTCATCGTCATCCCGGGGGCCCTGCTGGCCGCGGCCTACATGCTGCGCCTGGGCCTCAAGATGGCCTGGGGACGCCCTGCATCGCCCAAGGACAAGGGCTGGGCGGACCTCAACAAGCGCGAATGGGCCTACCTGGCCCCCCTGGCCGTGCTGGTGTTCTACATCGGCCTGGCCCCGGGGCTGACCCTGCGGGTCATCACCCCGTCCGTGGACCGCATGCTCCAGCTCTATGAAACCAAGACCCGTCAGACGGCCCAAATGGAACAGCAGGCGCCGGCCCGGCCCAAGCTGCTGGCCCTGAGCGAAACCACGGAAAAAGGGGAGTAGCCATGAAATTCGACATCCTTCTCGTCCTGCCCGAACTGGCCCTGCTCCTGGTGGCGGCCCTGCTGTTCGTGACCACGCTCATGAGCCGCAAGAGCGAGGACTCCCTGAGCTGCACCGCCTGGCTTCCCGTCGGGGCCCTGGCCGTGCTCGGCGTTTCCCTGCTCTCCCTGGGCAGGGACGGAACCCTGTTCAGCGGCACCTACCGCGTGGACATGCTCTCGCAGTTCTTCAAGGCCGCCATTGCCGCCGGCTTCGTGATCACCTCCATGCTGGTGCGCCGCAACGGCCAGGTCTCGGATAACGACCGTCCCGACTATCTCATGCTCCTGACCATCTCGGCCTGGGGGCTCATGCTCATGTCGTCGGCCGTGGACCTGATCACCATCTACGTGGCCATGGAAATCTCCTCCTACAGCCTGTATGCGGCCATCCCGCTGCGGGCCCAGGACAAGCGCGCCGCCGAGGCGGGCATCAAGTACATCATGTTCGGGGCCCTGGCCACTGCGCTGGCCCTGTACGGCTATTCCTGGATCCTGGCCGGGCAGCACACCGGCATGATCGCGGAACTGGCGGGCAAGGACTGGACCTGGGCGAGCTCGCCCCTGGCCTGCACCGGCCTGCTCCTGTTCCTGTGCGGCCTGTTCTTCAAGCTGGCCCTGTTCCCGTTCCACTTCTGGTGCCCGGACGTGTACCAGGGAACCGGCAACGAGACCGCCGCCTTCGCGGCCACCATGCCCAAGCTCGGCGCGGCCGCCGTGCTGGTGCGCCTGGCCGCCCTGCTGACCCCGGACCTGGAAATCACCCACGTCATCGCCGCCTTCACTGCCGTTTCCATGACGCTGGGCAACCTGAGCGCCCTGACACAGACCGACCTCAAGCGCATGCTCGGTTACTCTTCCGTGGCCCATGCCGGGTACCTGGGCCTGGGAATCGTCTCCGGAACCACGGGCGGGCTGGGCGCGGCGTCCTTCTACGCCCTGGTCTACCTGCTTATGAACCTGGCCTGCTTCTGGGTCGTCTGCCAGGTGGCCGAAGACGGGGAAAATCCGACCTATACCAGCCTCAACGGCCTGCACAAAAAAAGCCCGCTGCTGGCTTTCGTACTGGCCGTTGCCGCCTTTGCCCTGGTGGGCCTGCCGCCCACCGCCGGGTTCATGGGCAAGCTGTTCCTGCTCACCTCGGCGTGGGGCGCGGGATACGAATGGCTGGTTATCGTGGCCGTCCTGAACACGGCCATCGCCATATATTACTATCTGAGCCTGGTTCGGCACGCCTACACCGAACAATCCGAACAGACCGAACCGGCCGGAGAAACTTTCACCCTCGGCATGGGCCCGAGGCTGGCCGGGGCCGTCATGGCCCTGTCCATTCTATTGCTGGGGGTGGCGGCAAGTCCTGTCTATGATCTGGCCGTTCAGGCCGGGACCGGGCTGCTGCGCTAGCTATGGAAGAGGAGGAGCTTATGGCTGACTACGTCATAACTTTCAATCCGGATCGCTGCATCAGCTGCTATGCCTGCGAAACCAGCTGCGCCGCCAAGAACAACACCCCGGGCGATGCCCGCCTGGGGCAGATGGTGGTCATAGGGCCGGTAAAACGTAAAAACCGACCGCGCTACCTGAACATGTACGTGACCTGTTTCCACTGCGCCAAGCCCTGGTGCGTCCAGGCCTGCCCCACCGGGGCCATGACCCGGCGCGAAGACGGCCTGGTCTACGTGGACAAGGCATTGTGCGTGGGTTGCAAGGCCTGCATGCAGGCCTGCCCCTGGCGCATCCCCCAGTGGGATTCCCAAGAGGGCAAGGCCATCAAGTGCGACCATTGCCGGGACCGGCTCGATGAAGGGCTTGAACCCGCCTGTGTGGAAGCATGCTGCGGCCATGCGCTGGAGTACCTGAAGGTGAACGAGGCCTCAGCAAAGGCCCGGACAGCCTACGTGGAAAAAGCGCTGCTGCATTCGGATGATCCCTATGCCGTCTTTGCGGCAACAACAAAATCGTAAAACCTTTGAGGAAGAGGAGGAAGAGGATGAGTAAACGGAGTATAACCATTGTGCTGGCCGCACTGGCTGCGGTCCTGCTGCTCCAGGAAAGTGCGATGGCAGGGCGCCTGGCGGACGCCATTGCCGAAGCCACGGCCGCGGGCAAGATCGACCCCACGGCCGCCAAGGGCTACCTGGGCATCCCGGGCAGTCCGGACCTGAACATTGTCTACGGCCTGTTGTGGGCGGTCTGGGTAGGCTGGATCTTCTCCACGGTGGGCGCCTTCGGCGGCATCATGGCCGGGGTGGGACACATCACCATCTACGGCCTGGGCGACTACGCCAAGGGCTTCGGCAAATCCCTGAAGATGAACAAGGTGGTCACCGACTCCATCCGCGTGTCCAACCAGTGGCTGGTGGGTTGTTCCGCCGGGCTGTCTTCCTACAACTACTGGAAGATGGGCCGCCTGGTCGCCCCGCTGGGCATCGCCCTGGCCATCGGTTCCGTGGTCGGCTCCTGGCTCGTTCCGGCCCTGACCGCGGGCAAGGTCAACCTGAAGGAATACATCGGCTACTTCGGCCTGTTCGTGCTCTTCCTGGGTTGCTACCTGTTCTACGACACCACCCCGGCTGCCCAGCGCAGCAAGAAGGCCGCCAAGGAAGCGGCCAAGGCCTTTGAGGCCAGCGTTGCCTCGGGCGAGGAAAGCGCCGAAATGGGCGTGAAGGTCACCTCCTTCACCATGACCAAGTGCACCTTCACCTTCTACGGCGTTGAATTCTCCTTCAACCCGCTGATCCCGGTTGTCGGCGGCTTCGTCATCGCGGCCCTGGCTTCGTTCCTGGGCGTGGGCGGCGGCTTCCTGCTGGTGCCGTTCCTCACCGCCGTGGCGGGCCTGCCCATGTACCTGGTGGCCGGTACCTCCGCAGCCGCGGTGTTCATCGGCATGGTCAACTCCATTGCCTCCTACATGCTGCTGCGCGGCACCCCGGTGGAATGGTCCCTGATCGGCGCGGAACTGGTGGGTATCGTGATCGGTTCCTTCATCGGCCCCCGCACCTCCAAGTACATCCCGGATGTCTGGCTGAAGCGCCTGTTCATCGTGCTCGCCGTCTACGTGGGCATGCGTTACACCCTCAAGGGCTTCTTCGGCATCAGCATCTGGCCCTAGACGCACGTTAAACCAAGGGGAGCCGCCATGGGGCGGCTCCCCCTTCATACCGGAGATACAATGACGGATTTGAGCGCCATATCCGCTTTCCTGGACCCCTACCTGATCTGGGCCTTTCGCGCGCCGGTGCACCCGGTGGCGGCCTTCGGCCTGGGCCTAGTCGTGGTGGCCCTCATGGCCACGGTCCTCGGGGAGCTGTGCATGGCCGCGGCCTATTTCGGCAACAAGGAGTCCTTTGCCAAGAGCAACCGGGAAATGGTCCGGAACAACAACATGTCCCTGCGCATGCTGGTGCGCAAGAACAAGGAAGGCTACAAGCTCCTGAACAAGGAGGCCAACGAGTATTTCGGCAAGAACTTCTTCTCGCGCATTGCCCTCTTCGCATCCTCGCTCTTCCCGGCCTTTTTCGTCATGGGCTGGATCGACCTTCGCTACGGAGACATCGAATTCATGCTGCCCTGGCTGGGAAAGGTAGGGCCCGGCTTCTTCTTCGTACCCACCTACATCGCGGTGCGCATCGCCTTTGCCAAGGCCCAGAAATACCTCCCCGTGTTCAAGACCATCCGCCGCAAGGTCCGCGAAAACGAGACCACGGACGAGGAGCTGCTCTCCTTCGACGACCTGAACAAGGAAGTCCAACAGGGGCAGGCGGCCCTCAAGAACAACGATTCCCGCGTTCCTGACGCGAGCTAGTACGTTCCATGCGACAACAAAAAGGCCGGGGCACACGCTCCGGCCTTTTTTATTCGAATAGTATGTGGCGCTAGGCCTGCTTGACCCCGCCGGTCTGGTCGTACATGAGACCGCAGCGCAGGTCGAAATGACGGTTGACGCTCATGGTCGGGCAGCAGGCGTTCTGGGCCACCCGCGCCACAGTGGACCCGAAGAAGGCCTCTTCCGGATCACGGGCCTTGGAGTGGTGGGCCATGATGATCAGGTCCGCGCTCTCATCCTGGGCCTCGGCCAGGATCTCGGCGGCGGTCCCGCCGTTGCGCACCACCATGGACATGTTGGCGATGCCGTCCAGCCTCGGCAGGTATTCCTTTTCCAGACGGGCCCGGGCCTCGGCCTCGGAGGTTCCGGGGTCGGCCACGTTCAGCACGGTAAGCCCGGACTTGTAGTGGCGCGCCAGCTGCCCGCCATAACTCACGGCACAGTCGGCCTGCTCGGAGAAGTCCGTGGCCACCAGAATCCTGCTGAACAGCGGTTCCCGGCATTCCATTTCCTCGTGCACGATCATGACCGGGCAGCGGGCCTTCTGGCTCACACGCTCCAGGTTGCTGCCCTCCATGCCCCACATCATGGAACGCCGCTTCTCGTTTTCCCGGGAATGCGGCCCCATGAGGATCAGGTCGCTTTTCCGGTTGCGCGCGAAACGCAGGATTTCACTGTGCGGCACGCCCGGGTGCACCACCACCTCGTAGTCGGACACGCCGGAAAGAATCCCGGAATAGGTCTTGATGATCTCATCCTTGAGCTTCTGAGCCTCTCCCGAGGCCTCGAGGCGTTCGATGGAGCCCCAGCCCTGTTCCATGCCCGGAACATGAAGCAAAAAAAGTTTGGCGTCGAAACGAGTCGTGAAGTCCGCCGCCAGCTTGACCGCGTTTTCATCAAGATTGCCGGTGGAGACCGCCACAATGATATCCTTGAACATACTCAACCCCCTATGGCCTGAATGGAATCGCCGGGTGCTTACCGTTGCTGCCGCCGGTATCGACAGGCATTGTCCAATAACCGCACAGTTCAGAGATAAATACACCATACGCCCTTTTTCCGACATGACCACCCGCAGTACGGAAAAATAACACCCCAAAAAAAAGGACCGGCGAACCGGTCCTGGCAAGGCATTTTGAGCAAAGGCGGCTGTTACAGCTTGGCCAGCACCTGGCCGCTCCATTCCGTGACTTCGCCGTCATCCGGGTCGCCGTCGATCTTCAGGGAACTCACGATGAGGTTCGCACCGAGCTTTTCGGCCTTTTCCTCGATGGCGTCCACGGCCCCGCAGAAATAGGTGTAGGAGGAATCCCCGCACCCGAAGACCGCGACCTTCTTGTCCTTGAGGCCCGCATTTTCCAGGTCGTCGTACAGGGGGATGAAGTCGTCCTGCAGTTCGATTTCGTCATCGCCCCAGGTGGAGCAGCCGAAAAGCACGACGTCGTACCCGCTGCTCAGGCCCTCGGCCGTGACGTCGGCGGCGTCGCGGATAACGGCCTCCACGTCGTTCTTTTCCAGGATCTTGGCAATACTGTCGGCGACGCCTTCGGTGTTGCCGGTGGTGGAGCCGTATACAATCAGCGCTTTGGACATGTTTCACTCCTTGGGAGTTTGAGGTTTTGATCCCCGCTTGTATTTGATATTGAAAATCAAAGTCAAGCAATGAGAATGAAAAAGCGCAACAAAAAGGCATCACCGGCTGGCAAGAAACGCGACGGGGTGATATCCATGGGCCATGATCCACTGGGCCATAGACAAGCGCTGGCTGCTCATCACCTTCGCCCTCGGGGCGCTGCTCCTGCTCATGCCGGTTCCCTCCGGGCTGGCCCCGTCTGGCTGGAGGGTGCTGGTCATGACCATCTGCGCCACGGTGCTGTTCATCAAGGAACCCATCCCCCTGCCGTCCGTGGCCCTGCTCATCATCCTGGGACAGGTCCTGCTGCTGGGGCTCGATTCCTCGGAGGTGGCTTCCAGCCTGATGAAGGACTCGGTGCTGTTCATCATGGGCTCGCTCATGCTGGCCGTGGCCCTGGTCAAGCAGCACCTGGACAAGCGGCTGGCCCTGGTCATCATTTCCGTAACCGGCGCAAACGCCTACCGCATCGCCCTGGGCCTTTCGGCCTTTTCCGGGTTCCTGGCCTCCTTTGTGGGCGAGCACACGGTGGCGGCCATGATGCTGCCCGTGGCCCTGACCCTGGTGCACCTTGCCGAGGAGGACGAGGAACGCCGCCGCAAGCTGGCCCTGCTCTTCCTCTTCTCCATTTCCTACGCCTGCTGCATGGCCGGTATCGGCACGCCCTCGGGCGGGGCGCGCAACGCCATCATGATCGGCTACTGGAAGGATTTCTTCGTGGACCCGACCTACCCGGCCACCGACATATTCAACGTCAGCTATACCCGCTGGATGGCCTTCGCCTACCCCATCTTCCTGGTGCAGCTCCCGCTCATGCACTTCATCCTCAGGAAAACCTGCAAGGTGCCCAAGGAAAACCTCGTCCACGCCGTACGCCAGCTTCGGGTGCAGGTGGGGCGCGAAGGCTCCATGCAGGGCCGCCACTACGCGGCCATCGGCCTGTTCACGTGCACCCTCTTCGCCTGGATCTTCTTTTCCTCCGAGCTGGGCATGGGAACCATTGCCGTGGCCGGCGCGGCCGCCTTCATGCTGGCCGGCCTGGTGCGCTGGGAGGACCTCAATTCCGGCGTGAACTGGGGCGTCGTGCTGCTCTACGGCGCGGCCATCTCCCTGGGCCAGCAGATGCGCGAGACGGGCGCGGCCTCCTGGGTGGCGGCCAAGTCCCTGGAGCTGCTCTCCCCGGTGGGCCTGGGCACGGGCACGGGCCTGCTCATCGCCATCATGCTCCTGACCACGCTCCTGACCAACACCATGTCCAACGGCGCGGCCGTGGCCGTGCTCGGACCGGTGGTGCTGAGCATCGCCCTGGAGGCCGGTCTCAACCCGCTGGCCGCCGGATTCGTCACGGCCCTGGCGTCGTCGTTCGCCTATTTCACGGTCATCGGCACCCCGGCCAGCACCATCGTGCACGCCTCGGGCTACCTGCGCCCCGAGGACTTCCTGCGCGTGGGCTGGCGGCTGGCGCTCATGTCCTTTGCGGTGCTCATCCTGTTCGCAACCTTCTACTGGCCGCTGCTCGAAAGCTGAGGAAAGAACATGAACCGGAAACTCAAGATACTCGTCAGCATCGGCGGCGGCCCCGAGGCCTACGAAGGCCTGGCCTTTGCCGCCCGGCTCAGCCACAAGGAATGCGCCGAGACCCATTTCCTGACCGTCCGCGAACCGGACAGCGGCATGCGCACCGGCGGCATGGAAATGCGGGTGGCCCGCGAGCACGTGCTGGGTTGGGGCCTGGAGCTGCCCGGCATGCGGCGGCTCAAGAAGGCCCGCGACATCTTTGCCGAACTCGGGGAGATCCGGAAGGACAGCGCCGGGGAATGGGAGCACCGCACCCTTTCCGGCGACCCGGCCGGGGAATACGCGGTCACCTATGAAACGCCCTGCGGCGGCACCGTACACCTGCACCTGCGCACCGGAACCGACGTGCCCGGCCTGGTGGCCAACGAATGCGACCTCCTGGGCGCGTCCCTGGTCATCGTGGGCGCGCCCGGAGAACCTGCCTCCGGCCTGAAACGGCTGGTGGCGGGCCAGCCCCTGGCCTACCAGATCGCGGCCCGGGCCCCCTGCCCGGTGATCATCGCCCGCAAGCTGGAGGCCAGCCACGGCTTCCTGGCCATACTGGACGATTCGGACCAGTCCCTGATGCAGTTCGAACTGCTGGCGGAAATGGCCCGCGCCTGCGACACGCCGCTGACCCTGGCCTCCATGGCCGGCCCCAAGGTGCTGGACGCGGCCTGCAGGACCCTTCCCGAGGACTGCGCCACCCTGGAGCGGCGCATGGAGATCGAACCGGATGCCGACCAGATCATCGCGGCGGGAAAGGCCTATTCCCTGCTGGCCATTCCCACGCAGGAAGGTCGCTTCCGGGGCAGCCTGGCCGCCCAGGTGGCGGAAGGTTCCAGCCACTCGGTAATGGTCATGCGCTAGGGACCCTCTCGACGATTGACACCCGGGCCATTGTGCGGCAGAGAGATGTCATTCGAAAGAACAAGGAGTTTTGATGTTCAGCCCGTTCATGGATCTTGTGTCCGAAGTTGCCGAAATCAAGGGCAATCGACAGGCTTAAACCGCTTTCCTCCGCGCTCCGGTGCGGACTTCCCAGGCTCGTCCCGGCCTGTCTGATTCGCGTTTCGCCCGAAACCGGTCTTTAGTTGCGCCCTTCATTTCCGCAACGCACTCACCATCGTCCATTCCCCGAAACCCATGACGTTGTCATGGGCCGATATCGACATGAATCAGCCGGATCCTTTGGCCGGCCGAAACACATATGGTGATGACACATGACCAAACATATCAACGAACTCAACGTTCCACCCAATAACCGCGAATCGCTCTGCCAACTGGGGTGGGACAGACACTTTGAATGCGGGCTGACATCCATGCGGCCGACGCGGGGCACCATCGCCCGGGTCGTCAGCGTGCGGCGAAACCTGTTCCTGGTGTCGGACGGCCAAGACGAGCACCTCTGCTCCCCGGCGGGCAAACTCCTGCATTCGAGCACCCGGGGGTATCCGGTCACCGGCGACTGGGTGCTGACGGATGAAAGCGTCGTCATCGGGGTCATTCCCCGGAAAAACATCCTGTCCCGGGGTGAGGCCGGCTCACGCGGCACCCGGCAGGAGGCCGCGACGCGTGGGCAGATCATCGCCGCGAACCTGGACACGGTCTTCATTGTCTGCGGCCTGGACCGCGACTTCAACCTCAGGAGGCTGGAGCGCTACCTGACGCTGGTCTACAACTGCGGACTCTCGCCCGTGGCCGTGCTGACCAAGGCCGATCTCCACGATGATCCTGAAGCGGCGCGCCGGGAGGTCGAGACCATCGCCTTCGGCGTGCCCGTGGTGCTGACGTCCATGACAGACGGACGGGGCCGGGAGGAGCTTGAGGAACACCTCGGGTTCGGGCGAACCATCGCCATGCTCGGCTCCTCCGGGGCGGGCAAGTCCACCCTGGCGAACATGCTCTACGGCGACGACATCCAGGCCACGAGCGCTGTCAGCACCGCCGTGGGCAAGGGACGCCACACCACCACGACCCGGGAACTGATCCGCATGCCGCAGGGAGGCCTGCTGCTGGACAACCCCGGCATCCGGGAGATCGCCTTCCACGAGGCCGGGAGCGGAATGGAAAACGCCTTTGCGGACATCGCCGAACAGGCCTTGATGTGCCGATTCGGAGACTGCTCCCACCAGAACGAACCGGGCTGCGCCGTGCTTCGGGCAGTGGAAAGCGGCGAGATTTCCCGAGAACGGCTGGAAAGCTACCGCAGGATGCGCCGGGAAATGGACTATGTCTCGGCCCGCAGCCACAAAAGCGCGGACCGGGTCGAAAAGGAGCGCTGGAAAGACATCGCCATGCTCCAGAAAGAGATGAAACGCCGGAAGCGATAACATACCTACACAAAAAGGGCGGTCCCATGGGGCCGCCCTCAGTTTTTCCGGCAGGGAGGGGCCTAGCCGCGATCCACGGCCACCTGGTTGCGGCCCTGCCGCTTGGCCTCGTAGAGCGCCTCGTCGGCATGCTTGATCAGGGCGTCCGCAGACATGCCCATGACCGGCACCAACGAGGCGATGCCGATGCTGACCGTGACGACCTCCATGCCCTGGACCTTGGAAGCGGAATGGGGGATGGCCGCATGCAGCACCGCGTTACGAAACCGTTCGGCAATGGTTTCGGCATGGTCGAGCCCCGCGCCGCTGAGCAGCATGACGAACTCCTCGCCCCCGTACCGGGCGACCATGTCGCCGGGCCGCTGGGCAAAGTCGTGCTGGCCGAGAATCCCGGCCACCTTCTGCAGGCAGGCGTCCCCGCCCTGGTGGCCGTAGGTGTCGTTGAAAAGCTTGAAATAGTCGATGTCGATCATGAGCAGGGAGATATCAGCGCCCTGCCGCATGCAGCGCTTCCACTCCTGCTGCAGGCCCTGGTCAAAGGTCCCCCGGTTTGCGATCCCGGTCAGGGCGTCGGTGGTGGCCACCTTTTCCAGCTCCTCATAGGAACGCTCCAACTCGGCCTGGGCGTTTCGGAGCCGTTCCTCGGCCCGCACGCGCTCCACCACCTGCTCCTGCAACCGCTCGTTCAGCTGCATGAGACTCTCGGTGCGCTCCCGGACCTGGGTTTCCAGGACCGCCTGGTAGTGCTTGAGCCTGCGCATCCCCTTCTCGCGGGTGAACACGAGAAAGAACGTCAGCAGCAGCGAGGTGGCGGCCGTGGCTCCCAGCCCGCCCAGGATGACGTTGCGCGCCGTGACATACGGCTGCATGGCCTCGGAAACGTCGATCTGGGTGCACATCCCCACTTCCAGATTCTCCAGCCAGATCCAGGCCCCGAAGACCGGAACACCGCGATAGTCGCGGTAGCCCTCGGTGTTGACCCCGTCCGTGCCGGTGATGGCGGTTTCGGCCATGAGCGTCAGGGGGCGGTCCTGCTCCGCAAGAAGGGGCTGCAGCCCCAGGGTCATGTCCACGCCTGGATCGCCGGAACGCACGTGCAGTATGGACTGCTCGCCCGCGTCCAGCAGGCCCAGGGTCCGGAGCTGGTCGTCGAACCGGCTTTCCGAAAGCAGTATCCCCTTGCTGTCGAAGACATAGGTTTCCCCGCTTTCCCCGATCCGGCCGAGCCGCATCAGACGGCTGAAATCCAGGAGGGGGTCCAGGCGGATGGTGAACGCCGCGATAATGGCCCCGTTTTCGTCCCGCAGGGGGGTGGCCGCGAACATGGTGGGAATCTTCAGCCTCGGCTTTCTGCTGACGGTTCCCAGCCGGACATCGGAAATGATGGTGGGAATGATGAGCGATTCACCGGCAAAAACCCGCTTCAGCAGGTCCAGGCGCTGGTCGGCGATCAGGTTGCGGGTGCCGATGTTGACGTTGCGCATGGAGGCGACGCTGACATAGTCCGGGGCGATGATGAAAATGCCGAGATATCCCTGGCTCTCCAGCACGTCGCGGACCTCGTTGCGCAGCCGGTCCTGAATGCCGTCGCGCCGGATCAGCACGGAGGGTTCCCTGGGCAGGGCCAGAAGCTGCTTGGCCAGGGGCATGACACCCGGAGACGCGGCCAGGGCCCGGGCATCCTCCAGCCGCATGTCGGCCCAGAGCTGCATGCTTTCCTCCACGGTACTGACCACGGTGCGCAGGGTCTTGGCCGTGGCGGCGCGGGTCTTGGTCTCGATGACGTTCATGCCCTTGATGGCCACCAGAAAGACCGCGGCCAGAAACAGTGCCACCAGTATGGGCTCGCGCCATCGGAACAGTCCCTTGGACTTCATGCTCTCTCCTTGAATGGGCAGGGCCGCGGCGGTGTTGCCCGGCCGTTTCCGGAGCGTACCACAAGACAGGCCCGGTGTTCCGGGGCCGCGAAGATTTATAAAGCCCTTGAACCGCAAAAGCGGCCAGCGGCGATACGCCTAGGAAGCGGGCTGATACTTGTCGAGGAGCTTGTGGTAGACGCCGTCCGCGTGCATGGATTCCAGGGCCCGGTCCAGTTCCCCGGCCAGGGGCGCGGACTCGGGGCGCACCCTGGAAAAAATCAGATACAGGGGCTCGCTCGCGAGCTTGAGCTGGAAGTCCAGGCGGTCGGCGGCCTTCATCCTTTCGGCCAGATGGCGGATGACCAGTCCGTTGCCCAGCATGACGTCCACCCGTCCGTTGAGCAGCTTCCGGAGCAGCAGTTCGTCGCTCTTGCTCTCTTCCTTGTTCAGCCCTTCCATGGCGTCGAACCTGCGGTCATAGCCGTAGTCGCTGACCACGCCCACGGACAGGCGGTAGAGGTCCTTCAGGTCCCGGACCTTCACCCCGCTCCCCTTGAGGGAAATGACCCAGTTGGTCTCCAGGCTCAGGTACTGGGCGGGGTAGATGGAAAACTCTTCCCGCTCCGGCGTCTTGAACCCCGCGCACAGTGCGGTGATCTCGCCGTGCTCGACCCCGTAGAGGCTGCGCTTCCAGGTACGGCGCTCGTAGCGGTGCTTCCTGCCCATGCGGGCAAAGGCCTCGTCCAGCAGCTCGATATTCAGGCCGCGCGGCGTGACGCCCTCCCAGTAGTGGTATGGAGGATAGTTATCAAAGGCGATGACGCTCTCAACATCCCCGGCCAAGCCCGGCGCTGCCCAGGCCGCAAGCAGCGCAACCGGCAGCAGCCAGAGCAAAAACACGCGTGCAACCGCGTCACAACCAACAAGAAACATCCGCGATCCCGGTCCCATGAAAACCTGTCCTTTCTTGCCGCCCTTTATTCGACAGGGGCGTTGCAGGAATCCTCCCACGGCAGACGCACCGTGACGGTCGTCCCCTTGCTCTCTGTGGAGCGCATTTCGATTCCGCCCCCGTGCTGCCGGGCGATGAGCCGGGAGCTGTACGTCCCCAGCCCGGTGCCGCCGCTTTTCCCCTCGGTCACGTATTTATCGAAAAAATTCCGCCGGATCGAAGCGGGGACAACCCCTGCATTGTGGATGGAGACCCGGCATTCGGCCTCCACCTGCACGTCCACGGTAACCGGCTGCCCTTCGCTGGCCTCCACTGCGTTCTTCATCAGGTTGCTGAACATGGCAAACACGAGCGGCCGGTCCGCGCAGAGCAGCACCACATTGCCGTCCGGCGGCGCGCCGTCAAACGTCACATGGATGTCAATCGCCCTGTCCCGGCCGATCTGCAGGTGCTCCACGATGCCTTGCAGCAGTTCCAGGAGATCGAACTCAATCTTCTCGAAGTCGTAGGTTCCGGTTTCCAGCTTGTAGAGGTTGAGCGACTGGTTCACGAGATCGAGCATGATGGTTCCGGCGTCCTCCACGGTCTTGAGCAGCTCCACCTGGCGGGGGGTGAGGTTCTCGTCCTCGCGCAGGACCCGGGGAATGCCGATGATGCCCGAAAGCGGAGACTTGAGGTCGTGCCGGACGATCCGGCTCACATCCTCCTTGAGCTTGTCCAGGGCCTTGCGCCGGGTAACGTCGATGCCCACGCAGGTAAAGCCGCAGATATCCCCCAGAGAATCCCGGATGGCGCTCCCGATCCACTCGCTCCACTGGGCCACCCCGTCCGGCCTCGGAATCTCGGTTTCCAGCTCCAGGGGCTTGCCCGTGGCCAAAAACGTGTCGATCTTCAACTGCGCGGTTTCGGAAAGGTCCTTGCCTCCCAGGGCGAAGACCTCCCGAAGCCCCTTGCCCAGCAGGTCCGACTCCGAAACCCCGAGATGCTCGATGGCGAAACCATTGGCAAAGGCCACGGTCCCGGAGGCGTCCAAACGAAAGACCATGGAAAGGGAATTCTCCACCAGGCCCCGGTACAGGGCGCGGCTTTCCCGGAGTTCGGTTTCCAGCTGCTTGCGGCCGCTGATATCCCGGACAGAGGCCCGCACCCCCAGGAACACGCCCTGCTCCGATTCCACGGGAAGGCTGTTGTGGGCGATCCACCGGGTGTTCCCGTCCCTGTCCACGATCCTGCAGTCGAAATCCATGGGCTTGCGCATGTTTTCCAGGGCCGCCATGCGCATGGTCACGCCCTCGCGGTCATCGGGGTGGATCAGCCGGTTCATAAGCAGGGGATCCCGGAAGAAATCCTCCGGGGCGTATCCGCAGATGTCCTTGCATGCGGGGGAGACGTACAGATATTCCCCTTCCGGGGAGAGCCAGTATTCCCAGTCATGGGTGAACATGGCCACGGTGCGATAGCGTTCCTCGCTCCGCGCCAGCTTGCGGGCCGCCTCCTTCATGTCCCGGAGCAGGGGGCCGATGAAATAGATGCCGAAGAACACGAGCAGGGAGATCACAAGGCCGAGGATCTCGTAGGACAGTTCGGGGACGTCGCCGCTCCGGTAGATCTCATACAGGGTATGGGTGCGCCGGAAGGCCATGCTGAAGATCCCGGCCGAAAGCAGGGCCCAGGCCCAGCGCCGTTCCGTGGAGGCGATCAGCCTGAGAGCGAGAAATCCCGCGAGAAACTGCAGAATGGTCGATGCGATGACGATCAGTTCCATTGACACTCCCTGTATTCGCGCCCGGAAAGAGAAAGACACCACTTTGCACCCTACCCTCAAGCGGGCACCGTGTCACGACCATGATTGTTGATGGGGAGAAAGAATGGAAAGCCCAAAGGAAAAGGCCCGGGAGCGATCCCGGGCCCTTGTTGCATGATTGCCGGCAAGGCCGTCAGTGCAGGAGGTGGAAGACCTCCAGGGCCTCGGCCGGAGGCTGCGCCTCGATCCGCCGGTACTCGCGGCCGTCCGGAGTCCTGGAGACAAGCCCCAGGTCCACCATCCAGCGCCGGAGCATGGTGTGGTCGCAGAAGGTGTGGCCCAGCACCAGCCGTTCATCGAATTCCAGCTCGGACATGTCCTCCCGGGCAGGCAGCCTGGACCAGAGCACCCACAGGCACAGCACGCGCAGGCTGTGCTTCTTGGGCCAGCGGGTCAGCCTGCCGTCCAGGTCGAAATACCCGGCGGCCCGCTTCGCCCGCTTCAGATCGGCTTTTGCCTCGCCCTGCGGGGCGGAACCCGCGCGGGGGCGCTCCTGCCCGGCCTTCAGGTGCTGGAAATTCCTGAACCCTGCGGACTTGGCCAGCAGGTTCAGCATCTCCACATGGCTGGGGATATGCTCGGAATCGAGCAGGGTGCGGCGCAGGGAACGCGCCAATACGGAAACGTCGCCCACGTACAGGGGCATCGGGGTTCTTCCCATGGTTCAACCTCGCTTTCGCGCCTACCGTATGTATGGATTGCCGGTGGTCGCCGACTTCCGACTCGGCACGCTTACAAGGTGTCGGGTGGAAAAGGGATATGGCAGGTTTAGCTCCCCTTGCGGGGCGGCGACGCCTCGGTGAACTGCCGACCGGATTCCGGTGTAGTACAAACGGCCGCCCCATGCAAGTCGGGCATCTCAGGAACTCCCGTGGGCTAGCGCTCCATGTGCAGGAGAGGAAACGGCTTGCCCGAGCCGTCCAGCGCGGAACGGCCCGCAACCCTGAACCCCATGTGTTCGTAGAAGCCCACGGCGGCGGGGTTCTGCTCGTTGACGTCCACCTTGTCCGCGCCGAGCGTTTCCACGGCAAAGGTCAGCAGCAGCCTGCCCAGGCCCTTACCCCTGCTTTCGGGATCGAGAAAGAGCATCTCTATCTTCCCGTCGAGCACGCCCAGAAAACCGTGGATCTTCCCGTTCCCGTCCTTCAGGCAGTAGAGATCCACCGCCGCCAGGTATTCATTGAGAACCAGCGGCCGGAAAAACAGGATGTCCTCTTCGGACAAAAAATGGTGCGTGGCCCGGACAGAGGCCTCCCAGACGTCGGTGATTTCGGCGTGGTCCTGCTTCGCTGCCGCCACTATTTCCATGTTCATTTCCTGTGATCCTTTGTCATGAAGCCCTACCCTGCCGCAGACGCGGAAGGTCAGGCCGAATATCTGCGGCTCAACGCCCTGACCCTGTCGGCGGCCCGCTGAAGCCTTTCTTCCGGCAATTCCCCCGAATCAACGGCACGGACAATCCGAGCCGCCAGGGTGTCGAGCTTCCCGCCCTCGTCGCCCACGAGCAGCATTTCCGCACCGGCGTTCAATGCGTCCACAGCCACCTCGGCCACATCCCGTCCCAGCGAGGTGGCCGGAGCCTCCAGGCCGTCCGTCATGACCACACCGTCGAACCCGAACCGATCGCGCAGCAGGGCAATGGTGGCGGCGGATACCGAGGCCGGGCACTGCGGGTCCACGGCCTCGACAATGGCGGGCCCCAGCATGACCAGTTCCACGCCCGCATCCACGGCCTGCGCAAAAGCCCCCAACCCCGCCTCCACAACGGCCCGGGGAACACGGGACCGCGCCTCCGCCTCCTCGGCGGGGTCGAGCGCAATGTCTGCGTACCCGGGAAAATGCTTGGCCGTGGCCGCGACGCCATGCCGCTGCACCCCACGGATGAAGGCGGAGGAAAGGGCCCCGATGGCCGAGACATCCCTGGACCACGTCCTGTTCCTGAGCCAGGGATTCACCCCGGTCACGCAGTCCAGAATGGGGGAAAGAAAGCAGTTGATCCCGAGCCCCCTTGCAGTGGCGGCAACCCGCCCCGCAAGCGCCTCGAATTCCGTCTCCTCCATCCCGGCGAGCTTCGCGGCGGAGGGAAAGGCGGGCGCCAGCCCATGCAGCCTGCAGATACCGCAGATCTCCTGATCCACGGCAACGAGCAGGCTCCCGGCCAGCCCCTTTGCCCTGGCGGTCACTTCATGAAACGACTCTACGGTTTCCTCGGCCATGCGCCCGGGCGACATTTTCCTGGCCACGTATTCGCTCCGGGTCTCTCCCAGCAGGACCGAACAACCTCCGCTGGACAGATGCCGGTTCACGGCGTCGCTGAGAGACAGGTTCGAAAAGGCGGGGAAAAGCACTGCATGGGCGTTTTCCAAAAGCGTATGAGACATGGCAGCTCCTTGTACCGGTAGCAATCCCGAGGAGTTACAGCTCGAACGGCGTCAGGCTCTCAAACCCGGTTTCGGTGATGACGATGGTCTGCTCGAACTGGGCGGAAAGGGAGCCGTCCTTGGTGACGGCGGTCCAGCCGTCATCGAGCACCCGCACGTCCTTCTTGCCCAGGTTGACCATGGGCTCGACCGTGAAGGTCATGCCCGGCACGAGGGGCACGTTGCCCAGGCGGGAGCGGTAGTGCGGGACGTTGGGCGCTTCGTGAAACTCCAGCCCCACGCCGTGGCCCATGTATTCGCGCACCACGGAGCAGCCCTGGCCTTCGGCATAGGTCTGGATGGCGGAGGAAATGTCGTTGATGAGGTTGCCGGGCCTAGCCTGCTCAAGCCCGAGGCGCAGGCTTTCGCGCGCCACGTCCACGATCTTGCGGGCCTCCCGGGAAGGGGTGCCCACGAAATAGCTCTGGTTGCAGTCCGCATAGTAGCCGTCGAGAATGGAGGTGATGTCCACGTTGACGATATCGCCGTCCTTGAGCACGTAGCCGCCGGGAATGCCGTGGCAGACGACCTCGTTGGGCGAAACGCAGACGCTTTTGGGGAACCCGTGGTAATTCAGCGGGGCGGGACGCGCGCCGTTCCTGACGGTGAATTCGTGCACCACCCGGTCGATCTCCTCGGTCGCCACGCCCGGCCGGATCAGGTCCCTGACGGCGTCGAAGGTGCGCATGACCAGCTCGCCGCACCGGCGGATGCCCTCTATCTGTTCCGGCGTTTTCAGCCGGACGTTGTACCTGCCGAGAAGGCTCTGCAGATCCAGGCTCTCTTCCTGCCCCTTGTCCATGCAGCACTTCTTGTATTTCTTGCCGCTGCCGCACGGGCAGGGATCATTGCGTCCGATTTTGGTGTCCATGGCAGGTCCCCTGAATTATGATTATCGCAATTTGCAGCCGGGGGACGATACTTACAAAAAGATGGATCGTTGAAAAGGACTGAAAGGATTAAAAAAGCGGGGACGCAATCGCGCCCCCGCCCTGTCCGATATTTCCGCCGAATCCGCTAGTCCACCAGGCCCAGGTCGCGGGCATGGCTCAGGAGCACGTTGGCTGATTCGTGAAGCGTCCGGAACTCCTCCCGGTCGAGCAGGGTTTCCAGCACGGCCTCGACCCCGTTTTCGCCGATGACGCAGGGCATGGCCAGGCAGACGTCGGGCAGGTCGTGCAGCCCTTGCACCGAGGTGGAGACCGTGAGCACGCTCTTCTCGTCCTTGATGATGGCCTCGACAATGCGGCACAGGGCCACGCCGATGGCGTTGGAGGTCGCTCCCTTGCGGTCGATGACCTCGTAGGCGGCCCTGCGGACCTTGTTCAGGATATCCTCGCGGATCCCGGGAGTGAACGGGACCTTGCGCTGGGCAAAGAAACGCTCCAGGGGCACGCAGGAGACGTTTGCCTGGCTCCAGACCGCCAGCTCCGAATCCCCGTGCTCGCCGATGATGTGTGCGTGCACGCTGCGCACGTCCACGTCCAGCTTCTCGGCCAGCATCTGCCGGAAGCGGGAGCTGTCCAGCACCGTGCCCGAGCCGATGATCTTGTTGCTGGGCAGGCCCGTCTTCTTGAGCAGGTCCAGGGTCAGCACGTCCACGGGGTTGGAGGCCACGATGATGATGGGCTCCCCGCCCAGTTTCAGGATCTTCTCGGCAATGTCGTTCACGATCTTCACGTTGATCTTGAGCAGGTCCAGGCGCGTCTGGCCGGGCTTCTGGTTGGCCCCGGCCGTGATGACCACGATGTCCGCCCCGGCGCACTCCTCGTAGCCCCCGGCGGTGATCTCCATGGGGCCGATGAGCGGCAGCCCGTGGCGCAGGTCCATGGCCTCGCCCTCGGCGCGGGCCTGATCCAGGTCCACCAGCACCAGTTCGTTGACCAGCCGCTTGAGGGTCAGGGCATAGGCAAAGGCCGCCCCCACCATTCCGGTTCCGATAAGCGCCAGCTTCGTCCTTCTCGTCTTCATATCGCTCCCTCGTGTCCTGTTTTTTTGATTCAAACCCGGGGCAATTTTCAAAGGAAGGATAGCGTATCCAAAATAGTGGGAAAAGTAAGCCGGAAATGGATTTATTTTTGAAAGAAAAAAACAAGAGGACACCGGCCGTGCAGCCAGTGTCCCCTTCCTTTCCGGGAATGGTCCCGAAATCCGTGAAAACGCGCCGGGACTACGCCTTCTTGACCACCGAGGTCTTGAGCATCATGGCCCCGAACCCGTCGATCTTGCAGGAAATGTCATGCACGCCGTCCTCGGGCTCCACCAGCCTGATGTTCTTGACCTTGGTGCCCTTCTTGATGGCCGAGGAAGCGCCCTTGACCTTCAGGTCCTGAATGACAATGACCGTATCGCCGTCCGCCAGGACAGTGCCGTTGGCGTCCTTGTAGACCCGCTCGGCCGCGTCTTCGGCCTGAAATTCAAAACCACATTCCGGGCAAATGAGAATGCTGCCGTCGGAATACACGTATTCGGAATTGCACTGCGGGCAATTAGGTAACTTTTCCATAACTTTCCAATTGGTTGCGTTTATGATTCCCTGTTTCAGGGTGGCCTTCGCCGAAATGCGGGCCGATCAAAGCATAAAAAGCCCGGATGATCCACCCTTTCCGGGAGGCCGGAAACGGCGGGCCGTGCCGCTCCCCAGCGCCGCTATCGGAACACCCCGTCAAGCCAGTCGAACAGGACCTGGCCCACCAGGGCCCGGTTCTCCATGACGCAATGGTTGGTCGCGCCCTCGTCCGCCGGGGTGACGACCATTTTCTTCCTCGGATTGGGGAAACCCTCCATGGCCAGCGCCTGCTGCCGCTTGACCTCGTCGCTGGCGTAATCGTTTTCGCCCACGATGATCAGCGCGGGAACGCCCACTTGGTGAGGATCGAACGTGTTGCCCCTGTTGGCCCCCACCAGCCCGGCGGGGGTGTCCACGCCGTAACGCCAGCAGATGGAGCGCACCACATTGGCGTGGAAGGAGGTCCACGAGGCCATCTCGCTCTCGTCCGCGCCGGCCACGGGCATGGCGGCAAAGATGGGATGGGCGTCCACCACCGCGGAGTTCATGGCAATGGCCCGGATGCGCGGGTCGTGCTGCGCGGCCTGGGGCACGAAGAGCCCGCCGCCGCTGATGCCGTAGGCAGCGAACCTTTCCGGGTCCACCTCCTGACGGCCGAGCGCATAGTCCGCCACGGCCTTCATGGGCACGTAAGTATCGGTCCGGAAGACCTTGCCCTCGGCGGGCAGCAAGCCCTGGCCGGGCAGGTCCACGGTCATGAAATTGTACCCGCGCTCAAAGGCCTGTCGCGCGATGTAGAAATACAGGTCTTCGGCAAAGGTTTCGCCGCCGCCGATCATGAGCAGCGTCTTCCGGGGCCCGCCGTCGGCAAGGGCGGGCCGGAAATAGCCGGGCAGCACGGTGCCCTCGAACGGGATCTCGATGTATTCCACGGGCGGATCAAAGAGCTGGCCCGCCTTTTTCATCAGGGTCCGGCAGCGCCGCCCGCGCCTGAGCAGTTCCGGGTTGTCCGGCAACATGCCCAGCAGCGAGATCCTGTAGTAATAGGCCGCGCGCAGGAACTGCTCCCGGGCGCTCACCTCGTGCCCGCCGGAAAGGGCCTTTTCGCCCCGGGCCTCCACGCGGCGCGCCAGTCCGCACCACTGCTCGTGCCAGCCGGCCGCGTCCCCGTCCTCTATGCGCGAGGCCGCGTAAAAGGCCTCCCCGATGCCCACACCATGGTTCACCGCCGCACCCAGGACCAGGTTGCCGAAGTGAAAGTCCATGTCGCTGTCCTTGAACCGGTAGCTGAAGCTCATGCCGTGGGCGTCGAAATCCTTTTCGGCCTCATCGGCCACGGCCGCCTGGGCCAGGCAGAGCAGCAGGACAAGCACTGCCGGCAGGATCATCCGGAACCGTGCGCGAAACTCCATGGTCGTCCCCCTTTTGATGCGTTGCAGCAGGATTCACGTTCCCGGATAGCACCCGGCGGTTTTCCTGTACACCACATTAAAAAAGCCTCCGGCCCGTGTGGCCGGAGGCTTGGTGTGGGGGCGCGGGGCGGGAAGGAGGAGCCACTCCCGCCCCGGCTTTGGAGGTGTGTGGATGAATGCTATCTATGATTAATACCAAGTGGTTTCGCCTGCGAACAGGGAAACCCGCGTGCCCGCCCGGCCCTCGATGATCTCCGACAGGTCCTCGAGGGCGCCTATGACCGCGGTCTTGCGCGTCCTTTCGGCGAACTCGCAGGCGGCTTCGACCTTGGGCCCCATGGACCCCTTGGCAAAGTCGTATTCCCGGATGGCCTTGGGCGAGATCTCCCGGATGGGCGTGGCGCCCTCTTCCCCCCAGTTGGAGTAGACCCCGGACACGTCCGTCAGGATGATGAACATGTCGGCATCCAGGCCGCCCGCCAGCAGCGAGCCCACGCGGTCCTTGTCGATGACGGCCTCCACGCCGCTGATCTTCCCTTCCTCGACGTACATGGTGGGAATGCCGCCACCGCCGGAGCAGACCACGATGACCCCGTTGTCCACCAGCATCCTGATGGTGTCGATCTCGTAGATGCGCTTGGGAAGCGGGGACGGGACCACCCTGCGCCAGTACTCGTTGTCCGGCGCGATGCTCCAGCCGTACTCCGAGGCCAGCTGGTCGGCCTGCTCCCTGGAGTAGACCGGGCCGATGGGCTTCGTGGGGTTGTCGAAGGCGGGATCCCCGGGATCGACCTCCACCTGCGTCAGCAGGGTCGCGTACTTCCTGTCGGGAAGGCGGTTGCCCATCTCCTGCTCGATCAGGTAGCCGATCATCCCTTCGGACTGTGCGCCCAGGACGTCCAGGGGCCAGTCCGCAGGCTTGCCCATGGAGCTTGCCTGGAGCGCGAGCAGGCCCACCTGCGGCCCGTTGCCGTGGGTGATGACCAGCTCGTGCTCCCGGGCGATCTCGGACAGGGCGTCCGCCACAAGGGCGACGTTCTTGCGCTGGACCTCGGTATTCATTTCATCGCCGCGCTTGATGAGCGCGTTGCCGCCGAGTGCGACAACCACGCGCCGCACTTCATTTTCAGACTTCATGTGAAGATTCCTTTATTGAAACGTCCCGGCCCGCTCCCTGCCCATGGCGAGCCATGCACAACGAGCCGGGACAACTGGATAAACTGGTTCCATACGACCTATCGCGAAACCGTCCCGCCCGGGGCTAGGAATGGCTCTTGCGATAGAACAACACGCCGCACAGGGTGGTCAGGCCGGTGCCGATGACCAGGGTGCCGTGGTACAGCGGATCAAAGCCCTCGCCCGTGAAGAAGAGCAGGAAGCACCCCAGCGCGATGAAGGCAAAGCCGAGCCCGGCGGCCACGCACAGGCCGAACATGCCGCCCGGCACCTTGTACGGGCGCGGGGTGTCGGGATCGATGAGCCGCAGCTTGACCGCGGCCGGGAAGAGCCACAGGTAGGGCAGGAAGAAGACCAGGAAGCTGAAGGACAGGATCGTCCAGAAGGCGTCGTTGGCCCCCTCTCCCAGGGAGAAGTTGAGCACGATCAGCAGGGTGGAGATGACGCCCATGAGGATGTAGGAGTAATCCGGGGTGTCGTACTTGGCGTGCCTGTGGCCCAGGATCTTGGTCTTCTTGGTGAACTCGGCCTCGTCCAGCACCTCCACGCCGCCCAGGGTCCAGGAGATCATGTTGGCGACGAGGGTGAGCAGGGTGGCGGCAATGACGACGCTGAAGGCGATCTCCTGGCCGGGGCCGAAGATGCTGCACAGTTCCTTGATCGCGTAGAAGAAGCCATACAGCGGATCGAGCTCGTCCGCCGGGATGGCCACCAGCACGCCGAAGGTGCCGACGATATACAGACCGGCGATGAGGATACCGGCAAGGATGGTCATCTTGGGGATGTTCTTGCCGGGATCGTCGACCTGGGAGGCAATGGAGCTGATGAGCTCGAAACCGAGCAGGTTGTAGACGATGGCCGAGCTGTAGGCGACGGTGTCGAAGTTGAAATCGATGGCGAAGGAGGCGAGCGAGAAGTCGTTCGCAACGCCCTTGGTGGCGGCGTAGATCACGCCGAGCACGCCGAAGATGAGCAGGACGCTGACCTTGATAATGGCGGCTATATTTGTCATCGTGACGCTCAGGTCCGCGCCCTTGATGCCGATGGCGACGATCAGCCAGCACATGGCGATGGTGATTCCCGCCGACGGCCAGGTGCCCAGTTCGGGCGCAAAGGCCATGGAGAACCATGTGGTGAAGGCGATGAAGACCGCGGGCATCCAGAAGGCCACGTTGACCCAGTAGAACCAGGCCACCAGGGTCGCCTGGAATTCGCCGAAGGCGCGCTTCACCCAGAGATAGATGCCGCCGTCCTCGGGATAGGCCGCGCCGAGCTCGGCGTTGATCAGGCCGTAGGGAACGAAGAACAGGGCGGCGGTCAGCAGCCAGACCGAGATGGACGAAACGCCCATGACCGCCGGAGCAACAAACGTATCGAGCACCACGATACCGCACACGGTAAAGGATACCATCTTAAACAAGCTGACTTTCTTTTCTTCCATTGTATCAACCCCCGCCAGACTTGAGTGACAATCCGCAACAATCTCGTCAAAAAAAGCGCTGTTGCCCTTGTCTGGCTTTTGGTTAGGTCGTCGGCACCGCCTCAGAACGGTGCCGACGACTGCATTTCTACCCCAGCGGCTGCTGTTGCGTTATGCAGTGGATGTTGCCGCCGCCAAGGATGATCTCCCTGGCGTAGATGCTCACGATCTTCCTGTCCGGGAAGACCTTCCGCAGCGTTTCCACGGCAGCCCTGTCGTGCACGTCATCGCCGAAAACCGGCAGGATGACCGCTCCGTTGGCAATGTAGAAGTTGGCGTAGGACGCGGCCTGCCGGTCCCCTTCCACCCTGGGCAGCGTGCCGTCCACGGAATCCACGCCCTGGCTTTCCTCCTTGGTGATCAGCACTTCATCCGGAATGTGGATCTTGTGGATCTCCAGCTTGCGCCCCCTGGCGTCGGTCTCCCCTTCCAGGTAATCCAGGGCGGCCTTGGAGAGCGGGTACTGGGGATCGTTCTCGTCGTCGGTCCAGGCCAGCACCAGCACGCCCGGCGCGCAGTAGTGGACGATGTTGTCCACGTGCTCGTTGGTCTCGTCCAGATAGATGCCGTTGGGAAGCCAGAGGACCTTTTCCACGCCGAGGTAGTCCCTGAGCGTGTTCTCGATCTCATGTTTTGTCAGGTCCGGGTTACGGCTTTCGTGCAGCAGGCAGGCCTCGGTCACGATGGCGGTGCCGTCGCCGTCGGTGTGGATCGAGCCGCCCTCCAGGATGAAGGACTCCAGGCTGTAGTAGTCCTTGCCCTCCATCTCGCAGACCTTCACGGCAACCTTGTCGTCCTTGTCCCACGGGAAGTAGAGGCCGTCCACGAGCCCGCCCCAGGCATTGAAGCGCCAGTCCACGCCGCGCACGTCACCCTTGCCGTTGACCACGAAGGTGGGGCCCACGTCGCGCATCCAGGAGTCGTCGGACGACATCTCCACCACGCGCACCCGGGGGCTCAGGACCTCCTTGGCGGCCATGTACTGCCGCTCGGAAACGCACATGGTCACCGGCTCGTGCTCGGCGATGGCCTCGGCGACCTCGGCAAAGGCCTTCTGGGCGGGCTTGGCCCCGTTGCGCCAGTTGTCCGTGCGCTCGGGCCAGATCATCCAGCAACCTGCATGGGGCTCGAACTCACCGGGCATCCGGTAGCCGTCGGCCCTGGGCGTGCTGTCAATTTTCTTGGACATATCCAATCTCCGTTTACAGGGTTTTCAGAAAATCCCTGATCTTGGTTTCGTGAGCCTTCCTCACTTCCTCGGTCGGCTCCGGGGTGAACTTGTGGGTGAAGTAGACGAGAATGGCCATCTGCGCGGTCAGGCGGTTTTCGGCCTCGTCAAAGGCCACGGAATGGGGGCCTTCAAGAGCGCCTCGGGTCACTTCCTCCTTGTCGTTGGCGGGCAGGCAGTGAAGCAGCAGCGCGCCCGGCTTGGCCTTGGCCATGAGTTCCTCGGTGATGACGTAGTCGGGCATGAAGGCGGCGAGGCGTTCTTCCTTTTCGTCGGTCTGGGTGACCCAGTAGAAGCTGTCGCCGTAGATGACGTCGCATTCGCGAACCTTTTCCACATCCTCGGTGATCTCGTAGGAAGCGCCGGTCTCCTTGCAGAACTCGTCCGCCAGGTCGAGCCATTCCTGCTGCATGTGGTATTTCTTGGGGCCGATCTGCTTGAAGTTCATGCCGTACTTGGTGCAGGTCAGCAGCAGGGAGCGGCAGACGTCGGTGGCGTCGCCCATGAAGGCCAGGGTCAGGTCGGAGAGCTGGCGGCCGTCGGTGATGTGCTCCCTGATGGTGAACAGGTCGGCGAGCATCTGGGTCGGGTGGAAACGGGTGTCCAAGCCGTTGATGACGGGCACGGTGGACATCTTGCAGAGGGCGTCGATAGTGCCGGGGTCGTTGGTCCGGGCCATGATGATGTCACACATGCGAGAAAGAACCCGGGCCGTGTCGTCGATGGATTCCTTGCCGCCGCCGAGGTGGATGTCCCTGGGGGACAGGAACAGGCCGTGCCCGCCGAGCAGGGTCGCGGCGACCTCGAAGGAGATCCTGGTCCGGGTGGAACCGGCCTCGAAGATCATGGCCACGGACTTGTCCTTGAACAGGTGGGGGATGGCGTTGTCCTTCCGGGCCTGCTTGAGCATGGCCATGAGCTCCATCATGCCGTCCATTTCGGCGGTGGTGAAGTCCTTCATGGAAATCATATGGCGCATGTTCTTCTTTTCCAGATTGGTTGCGCTGGAAGATGGTTTTTTCATTTTAATTCTCCTTGAACCTTTGAATCATAATCTCGTACTTGCCTGTGCCGGCAGCACCCACGGGCTGTGCACCGCCCATACCGCGCCGCCGTTATGAAAACCCCGAGATCAACTGGGGTGTTTTCCTAAAAGTAAAGACTCTCCAGACTCTCCGTTCTGGCGCGCTCCCTGGTGAGCGCCGAAACCACGACGATCAGGGCCAGGTTGACCAGGGGCGGCACCAGGGTGAAGAACTCCCAGGGTTCGGGGATGATCGACCCCTGCCAGAGGCACCCGGCCAGGTTCACCAGAACGCCGCCGACCATACCGGCAATCACGCCGTGGGCGGTCACCCACCGGGCCTTGAGAGCGAGGACAAAGGGGAAAAACAGGACACCCAGCTGCAGGGTGAATGCGAAGATGGTCAGCTCGTAGATGAAGCTGCAGACCAGGCCGACGCCCACGGAGAGCACCCCCACGGTGACGACGAAGAACTTGGTCGCGCGCAGCATGGCGGCATCGTCATCTTCCAGCAACTTACCGGTCATGCTGGCCTTGAGCGGCTTGTAGATGTCGTTGGAGAACAGGACGGCCGTGGCGAAGAGCGAGGTGCTGGCGCTCGAGAGCACCGCCGCGATGAGCGAGGCCACGAAGACGCCGAGCCCCACCGGGCCGAGAAGGGCCTTGGCCATGTACGGGACCAGCAGCTCGCTGTCATGGGCGAACTGGCTCGCGTCCAGGGTGCCGTCGCCCACCAGGGCGATGCCGATGAGGGCGATGACGATGGGGATGAAGCCCACGGTCCAGTAGAGGCTGCCGGCGATGATCATGCCCTTGTAGGCGGTCCTGGAATCCTTGGCGATGAATGCCCGCTGGGCGATGTCCGGGCTGGGTATGTTGCCCAGGCTCATCCCCGCCCACATGGCCAGGTAGCTGACCCAGCCCATGGGGCTCCTGTCACGCGGCAGGATGTTCCAGTATCCGTCAGGGGCGACGGCCAGGACATGTTCCACCCCGCCCGCGGCGGAGAACCCGGCCGCAAGGATGGCCAGCAGGCCGATGAAGATGATGACCATCTGGACGGCATCGGTCCAGACAACCGCGACAAGGCCGCCCATATAGGTGAAGAGGACGACGACCAGCGCCGCCCCCAGGAATGCGACCGTGAAATCGATCCCGAACAGGACGTTGACGATTTTCCCGATGGCCAGCAGTTGGACCGCGGTCCAGACCACATAGGTGGGAATCATCAGGGCGGAGGCCAGATAGCCGGTCCCGGTCCCGAACCGACACTTGTAGAGCTCGCCCACGGAGCGGATCTTGAGCCCGCGCAGGATCCTGACAAAGAAGACGCCGACAAGGATCAGGGACAGCCCGGCGGCAAAGGGGTCCTCGACCACGCCGAAAATGCCTTCGTCATAGGAGGCCCCGGTGGCCCCGATGATGACGCCCCCTCCCCAGAAGGTCGCGAACAGGGTCCCGACGATCAGGGGCAGCCCCGCGCCCCTGCCTGCGACCATGTAGTCCTCCGACGTCTTTATCCGCCGGGACGCCAGCTTGCCCACGGCAATGACGCCGAGCAGAAAGACCGCGACTATGAGTAAAGGTATCAAGCTATCCGGATCCATGTATGGCGACCCTCGAATACAGGTTAGAACCCCTTGGAACGTCCGCTTTACTTCAACTACATGACCACCAAATACTATTCAGATACACTTTTGTCAACATAGTTGTTGCCATTTCGACACTTCTTATGTCCGATTCGGACACACAAAAGTCCAAAGTGGGCAAAAATGAACCATTATCTTTGACAAGCGCGTCCGATTATGCAACAGTCGATCCCTGTTGGCGCACATAAGCGCCACCCGACCGAGCCACGAATAAGGAGACTGAAATTGTCTGAACGGATAAAGAACTTTGACAAAACCGACTTCAAGATCATCAAGGAGCTTTCCAAGGACGCCCGGATGCCGGCCGCCAAGATCGCCGCAAACACGGGCATCAACGAACGGACCATTCGCCGCAGGCTGAACCACCTGGTCGACTCCGGCGCGGTCAGGATCACGACCATCGTTGCTCCGGACATGTTCGGCTATCACTCCATCGCCGACATCAACCTGAAGGTCGACCCCGAGGTCTATGACAGCTTTGTCGAGGACTGTAAGAACAACCCCAATGTCTGCTACATCGCCTCCGGATGGGGAAAGGCCAACCTGGCCATCGAAACCCGCTTCCTGAACAACGAGGAGATGTACGACTTCATCAACGCCACCCTGCCGCAGATCGAGGGCGTCGAGGTCGTGAACTTCTTCATCATCCCCAAGATCATCTACAATATAGACGAATGGCTGCCCGTGGAGAGCGACTTCAAGGACTGAGCCGCGTCACCCCGGAACAAGAAAAGGCCCCGCTCCATCTGGATCGGGGCCTTTTTTTCGGTGGCCAGGGCAAAGGGGCTCCCGGTTGCACGATAAACAGTTCGCCTCCCCCCAAGGAGATCTTATCATCAACTCCACAGCCTATCGCTCCTGCTTACGCCATTTTTCAACGATATCATCAACATCTAGATCATCAGGGCCGGTGATCCATTTATCATGAAAATCAACATCATTACTATTGGGTTCAGGACTTGGCTGATCTATTTTGATTCGTGTTGGTAGAGGAACAGCTTCACCTAATGCCAAGGACTCCCCACGTCCAAGCCCAGCAAGAATAGAAATCAAATCCCGTTCAGCTTCCGGGACAAGATTCCTTACATAATTTTGGTCGCTTGGGTTGGTGATCCTTAAGCACAGGAACGTCCCACATTGGGCAAGGACCGTTTCTGATACTTCATGGGGCCTCTGGCTAACAACCCCCAATCCTACACCATACTTCCTGCCTTCCTTAGCTATCCGCTCCATTGACTTGCGCGCTCCCGCGAACTGAGCCGAAGAAGAGCGAGGAATGTAGTTGTGCGCCTCTTCACAAATGAGAAGCAGGGGGAAATTACGATACTCAGGATTCCAATAGTTAAACTCAAAAGCCAACCGCCCTATCTGGGCCGCAACCGTAGGTCTCACATCAAAAGGAACCGAAGAAAGGTCAACGATAGTCACCTGTCTTTTTGGCTCTCCCAATCCCACAAAATCACGCAGCAGGGCAGCAAGAGAATCGGATGTGGTCCGTACCTGAGGCTTCAACAGAAAGTCGTAGCGGACATCATTCATTCGGCTCTCAAGGCGAGTAACAAACCTGTCAAAAACGCCATAGTTGGGACCATTCTTGGGCCCCCTTTGCCCCTGCACTTTCCGATTATTTTCTGCATCAATTAATGCAAGGAGTTCGTCTATAGAGAAATACACAGGGGTATCGACAGTTACCCTGCTCAATCCAAGCGGTCCCATTTCTCGCTCTCTAAGTTGACGCAAGGTGTCTCTAAAAAAAGCAACCTGATTATGTGCCGTAAACTCAGTATGATCTATCAGGAGATCACAAAGCTCAGCGTAGGTCATCAACCAATAAGGCATTTCCAATTCTCTAGCGTCGATACTTCTAACGACGTCAGAATCAAAGGCATAACACGCTTCATTGTTTTGATCTTTCCAGCAATATTCACCATGAAGATCAAGAACAATGATATGAGCTTTGGGCATGACCTTGACCGCCTTTTGTATCACGGATGCCACGGTCCAAGATTTACCCGCACCCGTTTGCCCAAGAATGGCAAAGTGACGGCCAAACATTGAGGAAGGGTCCAAAAACACCCTTAAATCTGGATTCGATGCCAATGTTCCGAGGCTGTACCCTTTCGCACTAAAGTCGGAAAAGATCACATTAACGTCCTCCGAGCTAACCGCGTGAACCTCGGCTCCAGTCGTTGGGTAAACAGAAACCCCTCTCTCAAATTTACCAGCACCATCGAACGAACCAATCGGAATCAGGCTGAGGGTTCTTTGAGCAAAAGTTGTCATCAATGCTTCACCGCCCCCGCCTTTCTCCATGGGAACAAGCTTCTCCGCCTCAGACATCCGGGATACCAAAGCAAGGAGGCGTGTATCGCCTTGCACCACGGAGACGTATGAACCTATTTGGCCGACAAGAATGTCCTTATCTCCTATGGTGACAGCGGGGACACAATCTTGTTGCTCGTCAACCACTTTGGCTAGCAAGGCATCACCTTTAACATCCACGATATGCCCAATCAGGGTCTTACATTCACCGCTCATCATTACACCTCATTGCAAATAACCTGGAAATCCCACAAAGAAGGGTGCCCTTCCACAACATCACCAATCAAAGAACACCGATCTTGAGTCACGATAATTACATTGCGATATGCACTCCAACGTCCGAAAGCCTCATCGTCTAAGCTTCTAGAGAAGACCAACAAAGTAAAATCGTCGCGCCCAAGAGCATTAGCGAGTACGTCATTAACATGCTCATCCTTCATACCGTAGCCAATCACAGCCAGACGATTTAACAACTCTGGTCCATGGGCAAGTCGCATCCTAAAAACACTCCACAAAGCCGAATAAGGCTGGGAGGTTACATCCGAAGCTTTCCTGTACTGAGGCGGAACCATTAAATGCCGCGCGTGATCTGGACAGTCGCAAGAGTAGGAGCATCGGCGCAGCCCAATGTCCTCATAATCAAACCACCCCACAGACCCATGCAGCTTGATTAGGTGAAATGTATCTTGAATCGGGCGAGCAACTGCCCCCCTGCCCCCAGCTTGTTTTGCGTATGCTAATCGCGAAAACACGTTCCCATCAAAAAAGGCTTTCTCAGCCCCCCAAAAACCATCCACAAGCTTAACCCCGGCCATCTCTGCTGCCCGTTCAACCAGTGGGTCATAGTTCAATGAGAAGACAGGATTCGGAAAACCGTTTCGACGAGAAACTATCCGGGTTACAAATTCGACATGCGACTCAAGTGAGGGCGCTATACCAAGAAAGACTTTCGCAATTGCATTGGTGACAGAAACTCGGTGAGGCGACTCCACTACGCCGCCGTCATCAAGCAAATCCAAAGCATGCTCTATCCCCCAAGCCCCCTCATCAAGTTTTCGAGCAATATCATTGCACTCGGCTTCTGGGAGGACTGGCTTGACCAAATCCCACAACCCAGCAGCGAGAGGGTAGCCCCCGCCGGCCAAATAGGATGAGCCTGCCCCAAGCAAATATCCTACATTTCGCGAAGCGAGCTGTCGCTTCACGGCCTCTTCAACTGCTTCCTTGTTCACGTTTTGACCTGCTTATTGTGCAAAAATTTTATAATTAGCCAAACGCCCACGCCTCTCATTGACGAAGTCAATCGATCATCCGATACCATGTGAACGACTCGAAGTCAGTATCCTTATATGGATGCTAATAGCTTTGAAAAATTCAACTTTCCCCATAATATTGACCGCTTTGGAACCAACCAAACACTGACTAAATATTGACACTTAAATTATAAAGCAAAAATACTGTAATTCCTCCCCGTTCAGCTATTGGGGGTATACAAAGGTTTCGGAACAAGATGAGGATTTACCAACTCAACAAATTTACTGCCAAAGGTGAAGCCATTGCTGCCCCAAAAGAATTATTGAATTTAAAATCGGCGAGATAATCAAAACGTAACGCAAAATCAAAATCCATTGGCAAATCATATCAAATAGAAGTGGTCCAACAAAGTGGCCCCACTTCTATTTGCGGCTTGAATTCGGTGAAAATCACCTTAAAATATTGAAGGAAAAATCAATTAGAATCATTGGGCTTTACTGACACCCAAAAGGAGCTCGCACCCACTCGATTACAAAAAACTATTCGTTGGCGACACGCAGCACTTCGGAAAGGGTGGTCAGGCCGGCCCTGGCCTTCTGGCAGCCGTTCTGCACCAGGGTTTCCATGCCCTCGGCCTTGACCTGCCTGCGGATCTGGTTGGAATCCGCCGTACTGAGCATCATGGACTTGACGGCCTCCGAAGGCTCCATGACCTCGTACAGGGCCATGCGCCCCCGGTAGCCCGTGGACATGCAGGCCTCGCACCCCACGGGACGGTAGACGGAACGCCCGCGAAACTCGTCGCCGAATCCCCCGAACTCCATGGCCAGCTGCTGTTCGCTGGGCAGATACTCCTCCCGGCATTCGGGGCACAGGCGGCGCACCAGGCGCTGGGCCACCACGGCCCGGAGCACCGACGAAAGCAGGAAGGGCTCCACGCCCATGTCGATGAGCCGGGTCACGGCGCTGGGCGCGTCGTTGGTATGCAGGGTGGAAAAGACCAGGTGCCCGGTGAGGGCCGCCTGAATGGCGATCTCGGCCGTCTCGTAGTCGCGGATCTCCCCGATGAGCACCACATCCGGGTCCTGGCGCAGGATGGAGCGCAGGCCCGAGGCAAAGGTCAGGCCAGTCTTGGTGTTGACCTGTATCTGGCCGATCCCGTCCAGCTGGTACTCCACGGGATCCTCGATGGTCATGATGTTCTTGTCCGGGGAATTGATGTGATTGAGCACCGCGTAGAGGGAAGTGGTCTTCCCGCTCCCCGTGGGCCCGGTGACCAGGATAATGCCGTGGGACACGTTCACCAGCCGATGCATGCGCTCCAGGTTGTGATCGGAAAGCCCCAGCTCCGGCAGGCCCAGGATGCGGCTACCCTTTTCCAACAGGCGCAGGACCACCCGCTCGCCAAAGGTGGTGGGCAGGCAGGAAACGCGCAGGTCCACCTGGCGGCTGCCCAGGGTCAGGGAAATGCGCCCATCCTGCGGCAGGCGCTTTTCCGCGATATCCAGCCGGGCCATGATCTTGATGCGCGAAACCAGTGCGGCGTGAAAGCGCTTGGCAATGGAATGCTTGTCGTAGAGAACTCCATCCAGCCGGAACCGGACGCGCAGCACGTCCTTGTACGGCTCGATGTGGATGTCGCTGGCATTGGAACGCACGGCCTGGGAGAGGATCATGTTCACCAGCTTGATGAAGGGGGCGTCGCTGGTGTCGTCCAGCAGGTCCTCGATCTTCTCGTCATTGAGCATCCCCAGGGAATCGGTTTCCGCTCCCTCCAGGACCTCGATGGCCTCCAGGTTCTCCTCCATCTCCCCGAAGACCATGTTCACGGCCCCGACCACGGCGTCCTCCGGGGCGAACACCGGCATGGCGTCCCGTCGGTCAAGGACCAGCCGCATGTCATTGAGCACGTCCAGCGACGCGGGCCGGGCCACGGCGATCAGCTGCCGCCCCTCGCCGTCCACCAGGGGGATGGCCTTGAACCGCTTCAGGTAATGGATGGAAAAGGCGTGCACCTGCTCGGCGTCCACCCAGTCCGGATCGATATGCTCGAGAAACGTATAGCCGTAATACCGGGCATGGAACCGGCCCAGGTCGGCTTCGGACAGCCTGCCCTTGGCCAGAAGAAACTCGGCAAGATCAACACCCTGCTCCCGGGCCTTGCCCTCCAGTTCCTCCAGCTCCTCGGCCAGGACGTGCCCCGCCGAAACCAGGGCCGTCTTGATGTCCGCCACGGCCGTCACTGCTGCAGGTCCCTTTCCTGTCCGTCCTGCGCCAGGCCGATGAATACGGGCCGGACCGGGTCGGCCATGATCATCTTCGGGAGCCCCATGCCGTTGCTGCCCAGCTCCACCTCGTGCATCATCTTGCGCTTCATGCTCGCCAGCGCGGAAGACTCGTCATAAGAATTGATAATCTTTGGCGTTATGAAGATGAACAGATTGGTGGTCTTGTCCGTGTCCGATTTCTGCTTGAACAGCCAGCCCAGCAGGGGAACGTCCCCGAGCCCGGGGACCTTGGACCTGCCCTTGGTGGAATCCTCGTTGAGGAGCCCGGCGATGACCGCGGTCTGGCTGTCCTTCATCTGAATGACCGTCTCCACCTCGCGCTTCTTGGTGGTGGGGGCAATGACGTTCTGACTATCGGAAAGCTTGACCAGGCTTTCCACCACCCGGCTGACCTCCTGCTTGATCTCCAGGCGCAGGGTGCCCTTTTCCCCTATGTGCGGGGTCATCTCCAGCTTGACGCCCACATCCTTGTAATCCAGGCTCACCGAGGCGTAATCCTTGTTGACGTTGGAGGTCTGGGTCTGCGTGGAAAAGGGGATGTTGTCCACCACATTGACGCTGGCCTTTTCGTTGTCCAGGGTCAGCAGCTGGGGCGTTGCCAGTATCTTGTAGTCATTGTTGGTCTCGGCGACATTGATGATGGACTGGATGCTGTAGCTCACGGACCCGATCTTGATGGCGTTGTTCATGATGGCGCCGATGGTGCCGCCGGACGGGAACCCGATGGCGCCGGAATCCGCCTTGGAGGGAAGGGTGATGGACCCGCCGCCCGTATTGCTGGAAATGAAGCCCGAGGTGTCGCCCCCGGATCCGCCCGCGGCCCAGTTGACCCCGAACGAAAAGCTGGCGTCCGAGGAGACCTCCATGATCAGGGCCTCGATGTAGACCTGCTTGCGCAGGACATCAAGCTGGGCAATGGTCCCCTTGAGGGCCGCGAACTCGTCCGGGCGCGCGGTGATGATCAGGCTGTTGGTGGCCTTGTCCGCCACCACCTTGATATCCTTGGAAAGCTTGGTGACCTTGCCCTCCTTGTCCACCTGCCGGGAAATCAGATCGTTGAGGATCTTGGCCACGTCCTCGGCGTCGGCGTTCTCCAAGTTCACGAGATGGATGTCGTCCTTGCCCTTGGGAGTGGGAATGTCCAGGGACGCGATCATCTCGGAGATGAGCTCGAGACTGGCGGGATCGCCCAGGGCGATGACCGAGTTGGTGCGCTTGTCCGCCTCGACCAGGGCCAGGGCCTTCTTGCCCACCTTCTCCATCTCCTGGATCTTGGTGGTCATGATCTTGGAAACGCTGGCCGCAATGCTCGCGGCGTCGGCATGCGCCAGCGGGAACGTTCTGGTCCGCGTGGCGTAGGCGCTTCTGTCCACCTCGCGCACCACGGCCAGCAGGCTCTCTATGTTGGATGCGGGAGCGGTGACGATCAGGGTGTTGGTGGGCGTGTATACGCTTACCAGCCCGTTCTTGTCGGTCATGTTCACCAGCAGCTTGGCCAGCTCCGGCGCGCTGGAATTCCTGAGCGGAATGATCTGGGTGATGAGTTCCTCGCCCGCGTCCTTTGCGCTGTAGCGGCCGGCCTGCACCGGAATCCCCTGCCGCCGGGCCTCGGAGATGGGCACGATCTTGTACTCGTTCTCCACCGTGGTGGCCACGATGGCGAAATCGTTCACCAGCAGGATGGTTTCAAAGGCCTCGTAGGCCTCCTCCAGGGAGACCTTGGACGGGGAATAGGCGTTGATACGGCCTTCCACGCGCCGGTCCACGATGAAGTTGCGGCCGGTCAGCTCGCTCATGAACTTGATGAGCACGTGGATGTCCACACTCTTGAAGTCCATGCTGATGGTTCGTTCCAGCGGCGCGTCCTCCGTCTGCGCCGCCGCGGGCGAGGCCAGCAAAAGGCACAGGAGCAACAGGCCGACGATCCGCGCCGCCCCCGGAAACAGGCGCGGCAATATTTCCCTAGCTTTCAAAAGCATCACGCACCACCCCACATGTCCTCCGCCTGGTCATCGCTCTCGAGCTCGATGAGCAGGACCTTTTTCTCCCCGCCCTTGGAAAGGACCAGGGCCCGACGCTGGATTTCCGCGATGGAATGCCCGGCAAGCGAATCCCCCACCTTGACCAGCCGCTGCTTGTCCCCTTCCAGGATGATGGCCCTGGAAAGCGGCGCCGCGTCGCAATAGATGGTGCCCAGCAACTTGATGCCCAGCTGCACCACGGGCAGCTCTTCGATGGCCGTGGCGCCCGAAGCCTCGGGCATGGCGGCCCGGAAAAGATTGCGGTCCCGGATGGCCGCGAAATGGCTCACGGGCGGAATGGGCGCGGCCTCCACGGCCACGGGGGCTTCCATGCCGTCCATGTCCACCTCCGGAAGCTGCGGCTGGGCGGTCAGGGCCTTGCCCGCGCCGCACAGGAAATAACCGGCAACAATGACGGCGGCCAGGGCGAGCCCGGCCGTCCGCAACGAGGGGCGTGGCATCCCGAGTCCCGTCATTCGCATTTTCCCGCCGCCTTATACCGTTCTTCGGCTTCGCAGAATCCCATGGAGCAGGCCCGGCGAAGATCCGAGCATCCCTTGGCCGCATTGCCGAGCAGGAAATGCAGTTCGCCTCTATTGATATACGCCTCCGGGAAATCCGGCTTGCGCGAGATCGCCCGGGTGTAGTCGTCCACAGCCGCCTCAAGCTGCTGCTGCCTTTCGTACCCCAAGGCCCGGTTGTAATAGAAAACCGAGACGGAATCATCCAGCTCCATGGCCTTTTGCAGGTCCACCATGCCCTGCTTGAACCGCCCCAGCTGGAAAAGGCACAGGGCGCGGTTGGAATAGGCGTTGGCCTGCTGGCGGCTGGCCTCGCCGAGCACCAGGTAGGCCGAATACCCCTCGGCCGCATCCTGCCAGAGCCCGTTCTTCTGGGCGGCGTAGGCCTTCATGAACAGGCTTTCCCCGTCCGAGGGATCCAGGGCCGCGGCCTGCCGGAAACAGCCCATCGCGAGCTCGGATTCCTCCAGCTCGAGCGAGGCGATCCCCTTGCCGTAATATCCCCTGGCCCTGGCCGGGGCGACCTGGAGGGCCCGGTTGAAAAAGACCAGCGCCTCGTCGTAACTGCCGAGACGGATATGCGCAAAGCCGATGTTGATGAGGTAGTCGGCATTGCCCGGGGCGCGCATGGATGCGCTTTCAAAGGCCTCCAGGGCCTCTTTGGCCTGCCCCGATTCGAGCAGGAGCACGCCCATGTTGTTCAGGTAGACGGGATTTTCGGGATCGGCGGCGACGAGCTCCCTGAACAGGGCGAGGCTCTTGCCTACATCGCCGCTCCTGTAGGCCCGCACCGCATCCGTGTCCGCCTTGGCAAGGTCGGGCGCAGCATCCCGCCCCTGCTTGCGGGCGGCACACCCGCAGCAGACAATAAACGCCAGCATGGCCAAAAGCATGACCACGTATTTCTTCCCCATATCCCCACCTACTCCGTAAAATCTTCAAAACCGGCCGCGCCGGGGCGGCACTCCACCTCGTTCAGCACCGGGTTGACAAGAAGGCTGTACAGCCCCTCTTCCGTATCCAAACGCACAATGGCGGAGGACGCAACGCCCCGCCTGTTGATGAGCAGCCCCTTGGGGCCATCCCCGTCCTCCCCGGCCAGCACCAGTTCCCGGAACCGCACCGACGCCGGAAAATCCAGCTCCTTCTTGCCGGCAATGCGAACCAGGGACGGCTCGAACTCCACCAGCACATTGGTGCGCGTCAGCTTGGCCAGCGTCCGTCCCTGTCCAACGGTCCCGCGGACAAACCGGACCGCGGAATCGACGCTCCCGCCGGAGGGACCGCCGAGCTGGGGGACCACGAACACCGCCACAATGGCCAGAACCGCCAGGACCACCAGCAACTCGAACAGGGTGAACCCGCCGGAGGCGCCCCTATTCCAGTTCCCAGTTGTTGACATCGGCATCCACTTCGCTTCCGCCCTCGGCGCCGTCGGCTCCGTAGGAGCTCAGGTCAAAGGGGCCATGCTTGCCCGGGGCGATGTAGACATAGCTGTTGCCCCAGGGGTCCTTGGGAAGCTTGGACAGATAGCCGGAAGGCGCATAGTTCTTGGGCGTCCTGCCGGAAGTCGGCTTGCTGACCAGCGCCTCGAGCCCCTGTTCCGTTACCGGGTAAAAACCGTTGTCGATGTAGAATTTCTTGAGAGCCGTGGAAATGCTCTCCATCTGCATGGTGGCCTTGACCACGCGCGCCTTCTGGGGTTCGTCCATGAACTGGGGCACGATAAGGCCTGCCAGCACGCCCAGGATGACGATGACCACCATCAGTTCGATAAGGGTAAAGCCCTCGCATCCGGTCCGTTTTCCAGTGTCTTCCCGTTTCAAAGCAGTCATTGAGAGAACTCCGTATCTATCTCGAAATTGAACGTCTGTAGAGCTCGCCTTCGAACTCCAGCACCAGGAAATCCCTTCCAATATCAACAAGCCTGACGGCGCCGATCCGCTGCCCGGTCCGCAGCAGCCTGGAATCGACCACGGCTATGCTTTTGGCCGGGTTCGCGTTCCAGGCGATGGCCCCGAGGACAAGGCTGCCCACAACAGGATGCGAATCGCCGTCAACGGTTTCGGGGCTGGAGACAACCTCCGCCGCGGGGGCGGGCTCCTCCACCGTGAGCACGACGTCCTCCTGCGCCGGAGCCGTCAGCGGGACCGGGGCTTTGAGCGCGGCAATCCGCTCCACCTCGGGAACCGGGGCCACCAGCTGCCGGACCCCGGCCGCGGCCGTCCGTTCGCCAACACCCTCCGGCATGCTCCAGATCAGCACCGCGCAAAACAGAGCGGCAACCAGCCCGGCCGCGGAAATCCACCACCGCTTGCGCCCGGGCGCGCTCTCCTTTTTCCGCGTTGCGGCAAAAAGGCCGGAATACACGGAATCGCTGCAGACTTCGGCTATCATGTCGGCCGAAACCCGGTCCGTGCCCTTGAAGGCCAGCCCGTCCAGGGCATGGGCGCAGATGTGGTTGATCAGCCGGGGCACCCCGCCGCTCTGCCGCCAGATCCGGTCCACGGCCCGTCCGGAAAAGGACACGCCTTCCACGCCCCCGGTCTCCAGCTTGAAGCGGATGTATTTGTCGGCGTCCTCCCGGGTCAGCGGAGCCAGGCGGCAGCGGACCCCGATCCGCTGGTTCAGGGCTTCCATGCCTTGGGTTTCCAGCAGTTCGAGCAGCTCGAGCTGGCCCACGACAAGGATCTGAACCAGGGGGCCGTCCTGGGCCCGGAGATTGGAAAGAATGTGGATCAGGCCCAAATGCCGTTTGGTCAGCAGATGGCTTTCCTCGAAAATGATGGCGGGGCGCCTGCCCTGCTCCAGCAGCCCACGGAAGTGCTCCTCAAGCCTGTCCACGCAGTCATGGATGGAGCTGAGTCCCGCCGTGGGGATGCCCTGCTTTTCGCAGCAGTGGAAAACCTGCTCCAGAGGCGTCTGGTAGGGGTTGCCCAACTCCACGAAGACGTAGCGGTCCGAAAGATACCCCTGGATGTGCCGGGAAAGGGAGGTCTTGCCCACCCCGATCTCCCCGGTGAGCAGAAGAAGCCCACAGGAGGACTCCAGCCCACGGACGATGCGATGCATGCCCTTCTTGTGGCCGAGCGAAGGAAAGAAAGGGAAACTCTTGGAAGAATCCCCAAAGGGATTCAGTCTGTTTTTCGCGACCATGCCTCTCTCCAGCCTCAATCGAATTTCAGCAGCGTCATCTGGGTGATCAAATTGTTCTGCCCGTCTTTCTTGATGGATATGTCCTGGATATAGATTTCCCGCTTCAGCACCTCTATGTGGTAAAGGAAAGTGACGAATTCATCCAGGGTTATGCCCTTGAAGGCCACGTGGACGGCCTCCACCGGCTCGCCGTCCCCGCCGGTCTTGTTTTCCGGCCGGATGGAATCGACCTTGCCCTCCAGGTTCAAGTCCCGGGTCACCCTTTCCAGATAGGAAAAAATGGGTTCCTGCAGCGCCGTGCCGGATTCGGCCTGCTGGAATGCCGCGGCCCGGTATTGCGCGCTCATGGTCACGGCCCCGCGATACTCCCTGTGGGCGGCGACCAGCCGCGCCGCCAGGCCGTCCTGCTTCCGGGTCATGGGCAGCCAGACCCCGGCCACGAAGAGAATCAGCAGGAAACCGGCAATGAGCATCTTGACCGGCCGGCTGATGTGCAGATCCATGGTCAGGGCCCTCATCGCAGCACCTCCACCTCAAAACGCACGCGTCCGGCCCGCTTGTCTGCAACGGCGCTTCGAATCTTCACGTCCCGGAACGCGCCGGTTCCGGCCATTGCCCTGCGCACGTTCTCCACATCCGCCATGGTCCGGGATTCCCCATGGACCGCAATACGCTTCCTGTCCATGGACAGGCTCAGAAATTCCACATCCGTGTCGGCCCCCAGGGAGGCGCTCAACTGGCGCAGGGTTTCGATGACCGTCAGCCCGCCCTGTTCCCGGGCGGCGGCCTCCCCGCCCAAAGCCCCAAGCCGTGCGGCCAGGATGCTCTTGTACTGGGCGGGAGCCAGGCTGGCGCTCACGTCGGGCAGGGCGTCGGCATACACCTGCCGCGTGGCCTGCTTGACCGCCTCCAGCTCATGCTCCCGGGCGGCCAGGGACGCGTAGACGTACCCGCCCCAGGCAAGGCACACGAGCACCAGCAGTGCGGCCGTCATGCGCAGGTCGCGCCGCCAGCCGGAAACGGACCTCGGCAGGGCGAATTCCCCCTTGCGCAGATTGAACGCGGGGCCGCCTTCGAGGGCTGCGCCATAGGCCGTTGCCAGCCCGCTGCCCCGCTGCCCCTGGTCCACTTCCTCCCCGGGCTTGAAAAAGACTTCGTCCCAGACATCCACCCGGGCCTGGGAAAGATCCGTGAACAGGGTGCGGAAGCCCTGCATGCGCACGATCTCGCCGCTGAGGATGAAATGTCCCGGCGCGGGCGCGTCCCCAAGCTGGCGCGCCGCCTCGCGCAGCAGCTTCCGCAGAAATATCTCCACCTGCTCCCGCAGCAGGGCATGGCCCTGTTCGTCTTCGTCGGCCTCGGCAAAGACCATCAGCCTTCCCACTTCCTCCGGTGAAAGCTTCCCGGCCCGGGCCACGGCCTCCACCAGTGCGGACTCGCCCCAGGGGATGACCGCCAGTTGCTGCGCCTTGCCCCTGGAGAGTGCGCAGAACAGGGTTCGATCAAGGCCGATGTCCAGGCCCACGCTCAGTTCCTGGTCGGCAAACAGGCTCCCGCAGCTGCGGGCAAAGGCCGCCGCGTCCACATCCAGGGCCTCCACCTCCACGCCCCGATCCGAAAAAAGGGAAAGGATCGAGGCCACGGAGTCCTTTTTCAAAACCGCCGCGCAGACCGGGGTGACGCCCGCTGCGTGGCCGCCCCGGAAGTAGTCGCTGACAACCGCGTCGGTTTCGAAAGGGATGTCCTCCTCAAGCTCGAAGCCCACCACCTGGTCTATCCGTCGCCTGCCCTGGAGCGGGAAACGATAGTTCTTGAGGATGCAGCCTCGAGCGTCCACGCAGACCACGGCACGGGAGAGTTCCGCATCGATTGCGGCGGCATGGCTCATGACGGCCCCGACGGCCTCTGCCTCGGAAACGGCCGGAGCGGAAAAACGCACAGGCGGCGACTGCTTGTCCGAACGCAGCAGGAAATGCACCTGCCCGTCGGAGTGGGTTATATAGCCTATGCCGTTTTTCATGCGTCTCGCTCTAATGAATATTTTCCCACAACACAACACAGCGGTCCGGCTCCCTCCTGACAACGGAGGTGCAACGCAGCCGCCCCGCCCCCACCTCGGCGGCGATCTCCACGCGGAACACCATGCTGCGCACGCCCAGAACGGCGGAGGGGAACCGCTCCATGTCCAGGCCGAGCCGCCTGGCGATATCGTCGTACCACTGGCCGGACAGCAGGTTCTCCCCCCGGCTCCTGTAATTCATGACCACACGGACAAACTCGTTGCGGAACCGCGCATCGGGCGGCAGGGCCGCAAGCACCTCGGGCCGGGCCACGTTGACATTGATGGTTCCTTCGTCCCAGGCCGTGACGAACTCCCGCAGGCCGGGGACATCCCCGCTGCCGTAATACACCCTGCGCCGGTCCTCGGCGCTCATGCCCCGCCAGCGGACCAGCAGCAGCTCCTGCGGCGTGCGGAACTGCCTTCCGGGCGGGGAATATGCCGGGGCCTGCATGGCGTACCACCCCCGGTCCCGCAGAAGGTCCTGACCGCCCAGCCAGACCTTGATGGAGGCCAGGTAATCCTCGGGGTCGGCCTGAAGGCCGTGCCGCCTGCAAAGGCTTTCCACCAGGCGGACGAACACACCGCCCAGGGCCTTTGCCCGGTCTTCCTCGCCGCCCAGGGCATTGAGGGAAATCCGCCCGTTCTCCGGGGTCACGCTTCCGGTCAGCTCCCCCGACTGGAGAGACCGGGACAAATCCGCAAATTTCTCATCGATCCGGGCCCAGTCGTCGAACCCGTGGTCCGCCCTGTCGCCGTTGCGCCGCAGGTCCTCCAGCAGTTCGTGGCGCGCCACGTCCAGTCCGGAGCGGAGCAGCGCCCCGCCCGCCACCATGCTGCGCTGGCATGCGGCTCCGGCATAGTCGATCCTCAGGTACTTGCCGCACTCCAGGATCAGGGCCACGGCCGCCGCCATGACAAGCAGCACGACCACCAGCACGGCCCCCTCCCTGTTCTCGCGCCGGGAAATCATCGCAGCTCCCGCGCCATGGTGGACAGGCCGACGCTGAACCGCTGTTCCTCCCCGTCCGCGCCGAGGATGCGCACCCGCACCGAGGCCGGATAGCGCTGGCCGGAGGCCCATTCCGAAAGAAAGCTGTCGGTCTCGGGGTCGGCATACGCCACTTCCAGCTCGTCGATCCCCCTGAAAACCGGAACCTCCACCCACGGCCACCTGCCGGAAAGGCCGCAGTAGCGTTTTTCCCTCCGGAACAACGTCCCCACGCCGGACACATCCTTGAGCACGTATTCCACCCGCTGCAGGGAAAAGGACGCCCCATCGGAATTGTCCCCGAGGCTGGCCGTGGTGCTGAAGGCCATGAGCGTGCCGCCTTCCCCAAGGAAGGAACCGCTTTTGCCCACGAACCGGAATTCCGTTTCCTTTCCGGCGTAGAGCGAGCGCAGGTCGTCGAACAGAAGACCCTCCAGGGTCCGGACGCCGCTCGCCGCCTCTTCCCGCGCCCTGACGCTCGACGCCACATCGGCGACCGAGCCGAACATGGCGAACAGGGCCATCATGATCACTGCGGAAAGGGCCACGGCAACCAGGACCTCCAAAAGCGTGAAGCCGCTGCGCCCCGAAACGTCCCGGCGGGTTCGGGCCATGCTCAGCGCCCCTCCCGGAACAGCCGTTCCACCACAAGGGACCTGCCGGAATCCTCGCGCCGGACCACCAGCTCCATGCGGTACCACCCCCCGGACTCCAGCAGGCCGGACTGTGCGGTCCAGCTGAAACCGGGAGCGCCGTCAAAGCCGCCCTGCCGCGAAAGGGAGGCGGAAAAGCCGTCCTCCTCGAGTTCGTGCAGTTTCATGCCCGCCAGGCGAGCCATGGTATCCGTGTGGCCTATGTCCGCCATCATGTCCTGGGTTTGGGAGACGTGCTTCATGACCGCCAGCGCCCCGATGCTGAGAATGGCCAGGGTGACGAGCACTTCGATGAGGGTGAATCCGGCGTTGCTGCTCATAGTATTCAAGACCGTACGTATTGATGATCCGTACTTTCCACGGCATTTTGCCTAGGATTGCCGGATCCTAGTAGAGTCATATATAAAAGGCCAGAAATCTTTGTCGAGCCCGGGGCAGTTTTTTTTATGACTGAAGCAACTTGTTTCCGGGGCTTCCACCGAGTATGGTCCGGAACATCGACGGACAGGTATCGGCAATCCGCTTGCCCGCCTCCATGGAAACCACAGGAACCGACACGAACCAGCATGCCGATCTTCAAGTACAGGGCCGCCGACAGGAGCGGCAAGTCGCGCAAGGGCATCATTGACGCCGCAAGCCGCAAGCAGGCCGTGCGCAAGCTGCGCGACCAGGGCCTGCTGCCCATGGACATCGTGCAGACCGAGACCGCCGCCAGGGAAACCCGCGCCAAGGGCGCGCGCCTGTCCCTGGACTCCCTGCACCGCGTGCCCAAGGACGCCATAGCCGCGATCACCCGGCAGCTGGCCACCCTGCTCAAGGCGGGGCTGCCCCTGGACGAATCCCTGGACGCCTGCATCGCCAAGAAGGGCGACACCCTGCAGCGCATCATGTCCGAGGTGCGCGAATCCGTGCGCGAGGGCGAGGACTTCGCGGGCGCGCTGGCGAGGCATCCCCGCGTCTTCGGCAAGACCTTCGTGACCATTGTCCGGGCCGGGGAAAACTCCGGCACCCTGGACATCGTCATGGAGCGCCTGGCCGACCACATGGACCAGCAGATCGCCCTGCGGCGCAAGATCCAGGCAACCATGGCCTACCCGGCGCTCATGCTGGTGGTGGGCGTTTGCGTGGTCATCTTCCTGCTCTCCTTCGTGGTGCCCAAGGTCACGGAAATATTCTTCGACATGGAACGCGCCCTGCCGTTGCCCACCCGCATCCTGCTGGGAGCCAGCGACCTGTTTTCCGCATACTGGCCCCTCATGATTCTGGCAGTGTGCGCGGCGGGTCTGGGCCTGCACCGCCTGACCATGCATGACAAGGGCCGCAAAGCCTTCCACGCCTTCCTACTCAGGGTCCCGCTGCTGGGCGAGGTCTTCCGGCTCATCTCCATCGGCAGCCTGACCAAGACCCTGGCCATGCTACTCAAGAACGGCGTCTCCCTGGACACGGCCCTGACCATCGTGCTCGACGTCTCGGGCAACGAGGTGCTCAAGGAGGTCACCGCCGACCTGCACCAGGCCGCCCATGAGGGCAGGAGGCTTTCCGAGCCCCTGGAGTCCTCCTCCATGTTCGACCACGCCTCGGTGCAGATGATCGCCGCCGGGGAACGGAGCGGCCGCCTGGACGACATGCTCCTGCTCGTCGCCAACTCCAGCGAGAGCAAGGTGGACGCGCGCCTGCAGATGCTCACCTCGCTCATGGAGCCGGTCATGATCCTGTTCATCGGGGGGCTGGTCGGATTCGTGGTCATGGCCATCATGCTGCCCATCTTCGAGATGAGCAATCTTGTGGGCGGTTAGCCCTCTTTCCCTTTCCTCACACGGAGGGAGCCGAAGCCCCCTCCTCCAATAGACACAAACTCAAAACGCCTGTCCGCCGTTCACGGCAATGGCCCCGGTATGCCCCCTGTTTCCGGCATCCGTGCGCATCCTGTGGACCGCCATCAAGGCCTTCCGCAGCTTGTCGTTCTCAGAATCCCAGGCGATCACCGCGTGCCCCATAATGGCTCGCTTCATGTCCGATCTGTACACATAGACCATGCGGGTCGAGGCCGGGGGCAACGCAAAAGTGCCGGTCCCCTGGGCGATCGTCTCCACCGATGACCCCGGAGCCCCCGTGGAAACGCTGCACAGGTTGGAAACATCATTTCCGTTCTCATCGTAAACCGTCACCCGGCATGTGACATCCGAAGCCGAGATGTTGGTAATCAACAGGATGTTCATGTTCAGCCAGTTGTCGTTGCCATGGCGAACCAGTATTCCGGGCACCACGGCGCTCCCTCTGGGGGTAAAGCCTTCCTGGGCAAAGCCGGAGCCCGCGAAAGCAGCAGCAAAAACAAACGCCGCCAGAAGCACAGTCAGTTTTTTCATCAGCCATTTCTCCTTGTTACAAATAAGGGAGAGGCCCATTCCTCGCCCCGATGCACCATGTAGGGTTATGAAAATGGCTGCGCGACACAGGCTCCTCTGTGGTTGGCCCCAGGTCGACCTGGCTTCGGCAGCGTGCGATTATTTCAAAAGCCGCCATTCGCCTATACTATATCGAAAGAAGCACAACAACACCTCGGCCAACAAGAAGGAGCCGAAGCCCCTCCTGCTTAAAACACAATTAGAACGGCTGGCCGTTGTTGATCATCATAAATCCGCTTGTGTAGGTTCCAGACCCGCTACGCCCGTATTGGCGGACACTCCCCACAAGAGCTTTGGCCACCTTCAGATTGCTGCTCTTCCATTCGACTACGGCATAGCCGAAAAGCATCCTGTTTGATTTTTTATAAAAATCAACGAAACGGCTGGCATTGGCAGGGATTGAGAAAGTATTGCCCGTGCTTTCCAGAACGCAGGAACCTCCACTTTGGGAGCCTGTGTAAATGTTGGCCTGAGCGCCAATCTCGTTGCCGTCGTGGTCATAAAAGCGGACCGTGCACTCCACCGCGCCTTCCGTGACGTTGGAAAGATAGATCGAGCTGGCATTGTACGTTGTGTCATTTTTGTACCAGGTCAGAATCGTGGGGACGATGGTACTGCCATGGGAGTACGACACTGCCTCAGCCATTGCAGAACCGCACATAAGCAGCGTCAAAACCAAAGTGAGCATCAATTTCTTCATCTTCAGTTCTCCTGTTGAGTATGAGTGAGGGAGGGAACCGAAGCCCCCTCTGTAACAGCGTGTAAGCTAGAACGGCTGGCCGTTGTTGATGTATATTTCACTGGCAGGGGTATCAGTGCTGCTATAAGTCCTGAAGAACCTGGAGGTACCTATCAGGGGCTGCGAAAGGTCTGCATCACTACTACGCCATTCGATGACGGCGTAGCCCATAAATACCCGGTCATCCACCCAGAAGGTCGCCCTTCGAGTGTTCTTTGCCGGGACAACAAAAGTCTCCACTTGTCTTGCCACATACGTGAAATTCTTTCCCGCGCCCATGGTACCTTTAAGGATGCTAAAACGGTTCTTCACTCGGGTTCCGTCATGGTCAAAAGCCTTGATGGTAACGGTCACGTCGCTGTCCGAAAGGTTGGTGAGATTGATACAGGTCCAGGAACTCAATGCAGAGCTTGCTTTGTGGCTTTCAAGACGCGGCACAACCACGCTCCCCATGGAAGCTGTCGTTTCTTGGGCAAACGCGGCTGAAGAAAGCATCACAACCATAGCCAAAGCGAGCATCAATTTCTTCATCTTCAATTCTCCTAGTTTTACTTGAGAGGAGACACTGCCCCCCCCCCGAAATTCAAGTCGAGTTAGAACGGCTGGCCGTTGTTGACCAAGCTTCTGGAAGCAAAATAGCTTCCGGCCATTCCTTCATAACGGCTGCTGGCTATCAGCGCTTTCCGAAGCTTCTTGTTTGTGGAAGTCCACTCAATGACGGCATATCCAGCCATCCCGATACTGGAGGATTTAAACACATAGGTACGCGTGGCGTGGGCAGCCAGTTCGAACGTATTTTGTCCTGTCGATTCATATTTAAAACCTCCAGCAACACCACCAACCGATACATGGCAAGAGGTGGAAACATCGTTGCCGAAGTCGTCATAAACATTGACACGGCACGTGACTGCACTATCTGTAATATTTGAAATAGTCATGCATGTAATAATAAATTGAGAGTTATTACCATAACGACTTTTCACATCAGGGACCAAAGCACTCCCTTGTGCGTTGAAACAATCCTCTACTGCGACCGCGCTGCCGCACAGCAACAGGACCAAAGCAAACGCAAACATCAATTTCTTCATTCTCTATTCTCCTTCAGTATGAGTATGGGAGGAAGCCCTATGCTCCCTCCCCAATTCGAGTGCGATTTAGAACGGCTGACCGTTGTTGATCAGCACATGGGAAGAACATTTCTGGCCGGAAACGCCAACGATGCGACTTCCCGCGATCAGGGCCTTGCGCAAGTCCTCATCAGCCGAGGTCCACTCGATGACCGCATAGCCATTCACGCTTTTGCCGTCCGTGAAAAAACTGAACAGACGGCTAGAATGGGCCGGAATCTTGAAGGTGTTGCCGGTGGAAAGTTGGGTGAAGCCCCCGATGGAGTTGCCGATCCACACGGAACCGTTTGAGGAAACGTCATCCCCGTTCTGGTCGTAGACCTTCACACGGCAGGTCACTTCGGTGCCCGTGATGTTGGAGATATCCATATTGGTTTTTAAAAACTGGCTGTCATTGGCGTAGCGGCTTATGACCGAGGGCACCAGGGCGCTGCCCTTGGCGTTGAAGCAGTCCACTGTGGCGGAGGCGCTGGCGCACAACATTACAACCATCGCCAATGCGAGCATCAATTTCTTCATCTTCTTTTCTCCTTCTCTGTATTGATTTCGGGAGGGAACCGAAGCCCCCTCTGTAACAGCGTGGAAGCTAGAACGGCTGGCCGTTGTTGACTGGGGTCGTGCTCATGAAGCCTCTGTTGGCTTCTGTTTTATACATTCTGAATGTGGAGATAAGGGCTTTACGCAAGTTATTATCTTCAGACGTCCAATCAATAATTGCGTGCCCCATGATGGCGTGATTCGTAGCGATGAAATGAACCATGCGGGTTGCTCCAGCAGGCAGTTCAAATGTCCCTGTTCCTGTAGCAATTGTCTTAAATTTTTTGCCGGACGACCCTGTACTTACACTACAGAAGTTAGTGACATCCATTCCGTCTTGGTCAAAGACCCTTACTCTGCATGTCACAGCAGAGCTGGAAATATTCGTTACCCAAAAACTATTGAAATCCCTCCACTGGTTATCCGCGTAATAAGATACAATGCCGGTAACTACAGCACTCCCTTTGGCGTTGAAGCACTCCTGCGCGGCTGCAACAGAACTCAGCATCACGACCATGGCCAGTGCGAGCATCAATTTCTTCATTCTCTATTCTCCTTTTCAGCATGAATAAGAGAGGGAGCCGAATCTCCCTCTACACAACACGAATCGAGTTAGAACGGCTGGCCGTTGTTGAGTTGTGAACCCCATGTAAACTTCTCGCTACGGGAACGGAAGAACGTGTACATACCGGCTATAAGCGCCTTTCGCTGCTTCTCGCTATCAGAAGTCCATTCGATGACCGCATAACCCGAAAACCTAGTCGTATTACTGTTTTGGATCTTATATATTCGGGTAGAATTAGCCGGAATCTCGAAAGTTCCACTAGTAGACACATTAATCAGATTGGCACTGTTTCCAGCAACATAGACATTACCATTGGAAGAAATATCATCACCGTTTTGGTCATAAACGGTCACACGACAGGTCACTGCAGTGCTTGTAATATTGGAAAGAGTAAAAGATGTATTTTGGTAGTAATCGCTTTCAAAGCTCAAACCGTGGACATCCGCTACAAGCAGACTTCCCTTGGCATTGAAGCAGTCCACAGTGGCAAACGCGCTGCCGCACAGCATCAGGACCAAAGCAAACGCAAACATCAATTTCTTCATTTTTTTCTCCTTTTCAGCATGAATACGAGAGGGAGCCGAATCTCCCTCTCGGAATCAAGTGCGAGCTAGAATGCCTGCCCACTGTTCAGGAATTGCTGACCATAGGAATGGTCGCCAGTATTGTATGCGGAAAAGAAACGCAGTGATCCCATCAATGCCTTACGCTGCAATTTATCGCTGGACGCCCACTCTATAACTGCATGACCGATAACATTTGCGTTAGTTATATTGTAACCAAAATTGACAACACGAGTACCATGAGCCGCCAAATCGAAAGTTCCGGTCCCTTGCGCAACCAATGACCAGCTATTCTTATTTGATGACCCTTCGTATACGTTGCAATATTTGCTAACATCATTTCCGTTACGGTCATATACCGTAACCTTAACTTGCACAGCATTTCCAGACACGTTAGTAAGCAAAAACTTAGTAATAGTTCTGTTGGTATTGCTCACATAGTTAGCCGACACGCCAGGGACTACAAGACTTCCCTGCGGTGTAAACGTTTCCTGAGCAGCCGCTATTGAACTCAGCAGCAGGACCATTACCAGTGTAAGCATCAATTTCTTCATCTTCTTTTCTCCTTTTCAGCATGAATACGAGAGAAAGCCGAAGCCCCCCTATAGTTCGAGTGTGACTAGAACGGCTGGCCGCCATTGACATTTGCCATGAATCCATAAGACTTATCGCCGTAGGATATTGTTTTCTGCAAAGTAGCCATCAACGCCTTCTTCAGCCTGCTGTCTGCGGATGTCCACTCAATCACGGCATGTCCGTAAATCATGCCATTGAGGGAACTCGGAGCAGCCACAATCCGGGTCGCGCCCGCAGGCAAGGTAAAAGTGCCTGTTCCGGTAGAAACCGATGTCGCCCCATTACCAGAGGCTGATCCCGTGCTAACTTTGCAGATGGAACTTCTATCGTTACCGTCATGATCAAAGAGCGTCACCTTTACAGTCACTTCACTACCACTGATATTAGTCACAAACAGATTGAACACATCGGTCCAGGTTCCTTTGCGGCACTGTATTCCGGTGACAACAGCACTTCCATGCGACACAAAAACTTCCTCAGCGACCGCGCTGCCGCACAGCAGCAGGACCAAAACAAAAGCAAACATCAATTTCTTCATTTTCATTTCTCCTTTGAAGTGTAGGGGGGACGAGGGGCCCGACCCTCATCCCGGATTCGAAGACGGCAATGCTCCGGCAGCTGCCGACAAAACACCCCGCAAAGGGAATGCTTCAGACAGCAGACACCATTGAGCACAACATCCAAATGCCAAAACGCGAAAAGGAGAAGAGAGAACGAGCACTCCACCATGTGTGCTCGGCAACCCGGCTATCTGCGTGAGACCCGTGGCTTTCCGTCTCCGCCTCGCGACGGATTTGGCAATTGGATATACTTGCTGGTCAAAAGCATGATTCTCTAACTATCCCCGAACCAATATCAGCCAGAGAATCAAAAACTTTGATACAATATCTATCCACCCGCATTATCACATGCAACTATTTTTTGCACAACGAACATGGGGTAAAATTATTACATAATGATTATTAACAAAGCAGAAAACGGCAAAAGGCAAAACTGCATGAAAACGCCAGCCGAGGACGACCCCGGCGGGATCAAGGCTTCGGCAGACGCACCGGCTGATCCGGTTTCATGCGCGCCGCCCCGGACAAGGAAGGAAACAAAAAAAGCCCCACACTTGCGTGTGGGGCTTTCGACTTTTAGTGGCGGAGCCGAAGGGACTCGAACCCTCGGCCTCCGGCGTGACAGGCCGGCGTTATAACCAGCTTAACTACGGCTCCGCGTTTATGGTGGGCGGTACAGGGCTCGAACCTGTGACCCTCGGCTTGTAAGGCCGATGCTCTCCCAGCTGAGCTAACCGCCCGAAGTGAAGGCAGCTTATAACGGCATCCACCCCACCTGTCAACGGCACTTTTCAGGAAAACCGCACTTTATCATTCCCCGGGCCCGCGCCGTAGCGCTCCGGATTCGCATCAACATCGCCATCACCTTATTATAGATAATATCTATAAACAATAACGCGAGCCATGTCTTCTTTCGATTATGCACAGCTATTCATTTCAAGTATTTAAATCAACTATTCCTATACCAATCATAGTTGCTTCGAGAGGAGGGTCCCATGTTTTCCGTCAAGAAGAATTTCACGTCCACCACCTGGGCGCTCATTCCGCTGGCCATCTGCATCAACATCGTGGTCGGCCAGATCGTTTCGCTGCTCAAGCTGCCCGTGTACCTGGACACCATCGGCTCCATCCTGGTGGGCGCCCTGTGCGGCCCCTGGGCGGGCGCGCTGACCGGCGCGCTCTCCAACGTGGTCTGGGGCATGTTCGCCCCCGGCGCCCTGCCGTTCGTTCCGGTGGCCGCCTGGATCGGCTTCGTGGCCGGGGTCTGCGCGCACTACGGCCTGTTCCGGACCTGGTGGAAGGTCTGCATCGCCGGGGCCATCATCGCCGTGACCACCCCGTTCGTGGCCACCCCCATCGTGGTCTACGTATACGGCGGGGTCGAGGGCAGCGGCGCTTCCCTGATCACCGGCGTGCTCATCAAGTCCGGCATGAAGGTCACCTCGGCCGCCTTCTACAAGAACCTCATGGTGGAGCCCCTGGACAAGATCCCCAGCGCGCTGGTGGCCTATGTCCTGGCCCGGAGCATCCCCAGGCGCATCGCCTCCCGCATGCCCGGCACGGCAAAAATCGCCTAATCGCATTCCCGGGCGGGTCATGACGGCCCGCCCTTTTCCCGACCCATGACGCATTCGGCATTTCACGGCGGGCGGGAAGGCTTCCTGCACCGCCTCAATCCCCTGACCAAGCTCACGGCCGCCGGCACTCTGGCCGCCGCGGCCTTTCTGCTGCCCGAGGCCTGGTGGAACTTCCCGCTCTGGTTCCTGGCGCTCCTGCCCCTGGCCGTCGCCGGGCGGCTGGCGCGCCCCTTCCTGAAAACCGTGGCCGCCATGTACCTGCCCTTTGCGGGCTTCCTGTTCCTCATCCACGGCCTGTTCCATCCGGCATCGGAGGACGAGCTCTTCCGGCTGTGGATCTTCTCGGTGCAGTCCGGGCCGCTCCTGTACGCCGCCGGGGTGGCCGGGCGCGTGCTGGTCATGCTCTCGGCCTTCACGCTCCTGTTCCTGTCCACCCATCCGGGCCGGCTCATGCAGGACCTGCAGCGCCGGGGCCTGCACTGGGCGCTTGCCTATGTGGTCACAGCCACCCTCCAGTTCCTGCCGCTCGTGCGCGAACGGGCCCGGACCATTCTCCAGGCCCAGCAGGCGCGCGGCCTGGACACGGGCGGCTCGCTCGGAAACCGTATCCGGGCGCTGCTGCCGCTTCTCGGCCCGCTTTTCCACGGTGTGCTCATGGAGGTGGAGGACCGGGCCCTGGCCCTGGAGACCCGGGGAGTCATGCGCTCCGGCCCGCGCCAGTTTCTGACCCGCATCGAGGATCCGGCCCCGGAAAAGGCCGCGCGCTGGTTCTGCCTGGCGTGCCTGCTGCTGCTCATTCTCTGGCGCGGGGGGCGGGCATGGCTCTGATGGAACTGCGAAATATCTCCTGCCGCTACCCCGGCGAAGAAACCCCGGCCCTGGAAGACATCTCCCTGCGGCTGGAGTCCGGCGAAATCCTGCTGGTGCTGGGGGCCTCGGCCTCGGGCAAATCCTCGTTCTGCCGCCTGGTCTGCGGGCTCATGCACCATTTCTACCGCGCCCATGTGGACGGCGAGCTAAGCCTGTGCGGGCTGGACCCGTCCCGAGCAAGCCTGGACGGCTGCGTGCGGCGCGCGGGAATGGTCTTTCAACGCCCGGAAAACCAGCTCACGGGCACCCGGTTCACCGTGGCCGAGGAAGTGGCCGTGGGCCCGGAAAACCTCGGGCTGGACCGCCCCGCCATCCAAAGGCGCGTGGACCAGGCCCTGGACATGGTGGGCATCCCCCACCTGGCGGGACGCAACCCCATGTCCCTGTCCGGCGGCGAGCGCCAGCGCACGGCCCTGGCCACGGTGCTGGCCATGGAGCCGCAACTGGTGGTCCTCGACGAACCCGCCTCGCAGCTGGACCCGCAGGGCGAGCATCAGGTCCTCACTATCGTGCGAAAACTCGCGGACAGGGGATGCGGCATTGTCATGACCGCGTCCGACGCAGGACACGCCGCGAACCTGGCCGACAGAATCCTGGTGCTCCGGGAAGGAAGGCCCGCCCTGTTCGGCGCGCCCGCCCAGGTGCTGGCCTCAAAACAGCTGGCGGAAACCGGCGTCCCGGCCCCGGTCTGGATGGACCTCGCCCGCCGGGCCATGCGGGAAGGCCTCTGGCCCCGCGAAAAGGCCTTTCCCCTGAGCATGGACGAGGCGGCCCAAGGCTTCCGGGAGGTGCTGCGCCATGCGGATTGAAGTGAGCGACCTGCGCTACGGCTACTCGCGGGACCGCCAGATCCTGAACGGGGTGAGTTTCTCGGCCGGTCCGGGCGAACGCATCGCCCTGGTGGGCCGCAACGGCGCGGGCAAGACCACCCTGGCCAAGCTCTGCTGCGGCCTGCTGCAACCGGACGGCGGCGCTGTCTCACTGGACGGCGAAGCCGTGCACGCCCTGCCCGTGGCCCAACGGGCGCAGCGCATCGGCTACGCCTTCCAGGACCCGGACACCCAGCTCTTCGCCCGCAGCGTGGCGGAGGAAACGGCCTACGGCCCCCGCAATATCGGCCTGGAGCCCCCGGCCGTGGAACGGGCCGTGGAGCAAGCCCTGGAACTGACCGGCATGAAGCCGCACCGGGACGCCCATCCTCACGAGCTGCCCCTGGCCCTGCGCCGCATGACGGCCCTGGCCGCCACCCTGTCCCTGGGCTGCGGCTGCCTTGTCTTCGACGAGCCCACCGCCGGGCTGGACGGGCCGCGCCTGGAAATCCTGGGGAACATCCTGAACCACCTGCGCGAGCAGGAAACAACCAGCATCACCATCTGCCACGACATGGATTTCTGCGCCCGGTTCATGGACCGCGTGCTGGTGCTGCACCAGGGCCGACTGGAAGAGGACCTCCCGGCCAGGGATTTCTTTGCCGACCAGGGACGGCTGGAACGCATGGGCCTGGCCCTGCCCGCCATCACCAAGCTGGCCCGTGACGCGGGGCTGCCCGGAACCGTGCTCCATGCCGAGGAATTTCTGAGCGCCCTTCGCCGCAACGCCAACAGACAAGGATACAAATCATGAACCGGAGCCGAACCATCTGCGTGGCGGCCAGCTGCCTGCTCAACGCCAATGCCAAGATAACGCCCTATGCCGCCTGCCCGGGTGTGAACACCGAGGTGATCATGCCCTGGATCGAACAGGGCGCGGGACTGCTCCAGCTGCCCTGCCCGGAAACCACCTACCTGGGCATGCTGCGCTGGGGCATGACCCGCGAGCAGTACGACACCCAGGGCTACCGCGACCATTGCCGGGCGATCCTGCGCGCCCCGCTGATGGAACTGCGGGCCTATGCCGAGGCCGGGTATGCGATTGCTGCGGTGCTGGGGGTCAACGGCAGCCCCAGCTGCGGGGTGGAGACCACCTGCGAGGGCTACTGCGGAGGCGAGGTGAGCGAGGACGCGGCCCGGGAGCAACGGAAGAACCTGCGCATGGTTCCGGGACGGGGGGTGTTCATGGAAGTGCTGGCCGACATGCTCCGGGAGCATGGCCTGGACGTGCCGCTCACCGGCATGGACGACGCATGATATTTGGACGCGAAAAGGCCCGCCGAAGCGGGCCTTTGTTTTGCGGTCGTCGCCCCTACTGGCACGGCTGGTTGCAGCCGCAGTAGGAGGTGCCCCCCTTGCTGGTCCACTGGCCGTTCCATCCGTTGTAGGGCATGCACGCCCCGGGGCACTTCTGCTCGGCCTGCTGCTGGTTGAAGATGGGGCCCGCGTCATGGTCGCAATAGCAGGCGGCGTCATCCAGGTATTCGCTGGTCAGCAGCTGCTTCATGGAGGCCACCCAGGCGCGGGCGTTGTTCCCGAGGCTGAACATGACCGGCGTGACGGATTGCACCATACCCCAGATCTTTGCGTACATGGCGTCCTGGGACAAGGCCTGGAACGCGCTGGCCCTGGTGGGCATGAGATACTGCGGCCCCGCCGTGCCCGTGGGACCGAAGCAATTGACCACCACCTCCGTGGAAGCCATGAGATTGGCCAGCTTCAGGGCCAGATCCCTCGTGCCCCGCTGCTCGGTTGCGGGATGCACCCCGATGACGTCCGAATAGAACAGGGGCGAGGCAATGCCCGCCGGGTTGTTGGCCCAGGGCATGACCTTGCAGGAGATGTTGGCGTACTGGTCCGCGGGAATTCGGGAAAGGGACTCCGTGAACCCGATGTAGGCCCTGCCGTGTCCCTGGCCGAACCAGGTGCCGCGCTGGTAGGAATCCGAGGACGAATACAGCCCGTTCTTGAAGCTGGACATGGCCACGACCTGGCGGATGTGGTTGACGACCACCGGATTGACGTCCGCCTTGGAATGGGGCAGCGGCACGGGGTACTGCGCCATTTCGCACTCCAGGCTCTGCACGTAGAACCCCGCGTTGCTCGACCCGCTCGAGAAATTGGTCATCAGCCCCACGTTGGCTGGCGGCGTCTGATCATAAAACCGGCAGGTGCCGATGGCCCCGACAACCTCCTCCAGGCTCTTGGCCTGGACCAGCTTCTCGTCATCCGAATGATAGAACAGCACGGTGGTGCAGCCCAGCTGGGGAATGCCGAGGACATTGTCTCCGCTCTCCACCCCCTTGGCCGCCCAGGGAAGCAGGTCTCCAAAATTCCGCACCTGCGCCTTGGGAATCCCGGAAAGCCATCCCGACGCATTGAACTCGTTCAGGAACATGGCGTCGAACACGTAGAGATCATACTCGGGCAAAGGATTCTGCTTGTACCCGCCGTCCCACGAATCCTGCCATTCGATGCCCACCGAGGGCTCGACCTGGGCCCAGGCTGTGGAGATCACCTGCTTGAACTGCTCGATCCTCGGCACATAGGGATACAGCGCCACCTTGAGGGTCTGGGCAAAGACGCTCCCCGAAAGAAGCAATGCGAGCAGCACGCCGAAAACAAACGCGAGATAATGTCTCCTTTTCATGATATCCTCCTGTCATGAAATTTGGCCACCCGCTCCCCGCACACCACGCGATTCAATCATTCCACCGATACCACATATTGCGTACAAGTAAACCTAATTTCGAAGCCCTGCTTGACAAAGGAGCAATATACCCCCATAGGGTATATTGACGATTCCAAAACAAGGGGTTCAACCATGTCGAATCAAAGCAAATCCTCCGGGGTGAGCCGCCGGGGCTTTCTCAAGGCCCTGGGCGTGGGCGGCGCGGGACTGCTCGTGCCCGCCGGCGCCGCCGCGCAGGAGAGGGTGCCCGCCTCCGGTCCGGGCGAGCTGGCCACCCTGCTGGACCTTTCCAAATGTATCGGCTGCGGCGAGTGCGTCCTGGCCTGCCGCGAAGCCAATGCCTCCAAGTTCCCGGAGCCGGCGAAGCCGCTTCCCGCGCCTCTGCCCTCGGGCCGGGCCAAAAACGAGGACTGGTCGGACAAGCGCGACCTGGACGACCGGCTCACACCCTACAACTGGCTTTTCATCCAGACCGCGGAGGTGGAGCATGGCGGACAACAGTGGGAAATCAACATCCCGCGCCGCTGCATGCACTGCGAAAATCCGCCCTGCGCCAACCTGTGCCCGTTCGGCGCGGCCAACAAACAGCGGAACGGCATCACCCGCATCAGCGACAAGCTGTGCATGGGCGGGGCCAAGTGCCGGGCCGTGTGCCCCTGGCACATTCCCCAGCGCCAGTCCGGCGTGGGCCTATACCTGCACCTCATGCCGCGCCTGGCGGGCAACGGGGTCATGTACAAGTGCGACCGCTGCTACCAGCGCGTGGACCAGGGCGAACTGCCCGCATGCATCGAGGTCTGCCCCGAAGGCGTGCAGACCATCGGCCCGCGCAAGGAAATCATCGAACAGGCCAAGAAGCTGGCCGCGGAAATGCAGGGGTATATCTACGGGCTGGAGGAAAACGGCGGGACCAACACCATCTATGTCTCCCCTGTTCCCTTCGACAAGCTGAACCAGGCCGTTGCAAAGGGGCCGGGCAGGCCGCATCTCGGCCCGGTCAAGGACACCATGGCCGACGAGACCAACCTGGCCACGGCCACGCTGCTGGCCCCAGTGGCAGGCATTGTCGCGGGCATGATCGGCGCGGGCGCGGCCCTGTTCGGAGAAAGGCCCGTGGACAAGGAGGACCGCCATGAAAAATAGCACTGTCTCCCCCTGGCTGCGGCGGGCCTTCATCGCCACCATGGCCGCCCTGGCCGCCACGGGCATGATGCAGATGCCCCTCGCCCGGCGCTACTACATCACGGACATCCCGGGCATGGCCTGGGCCGGGAACTTCTTCCTGGTGCACAAGCTGCACTATGCGCTGGCCGCCGTGCTGCTCTTCCTGCTGGCCCTGGTGCTGACCAACTGGTTCCGCTCCTGGCGGGACCGGATCCGGCTCACCCCCTGGGGCATGGCCCGGGCCGCGATCCTGACGGGCATCGTCCTTTCCGGGCTGCTGCGGGTCTACCGCAACCTGCCGGGCGTGACCCTGCACCCGGACGCCATCCTGGCCATTGAATGGACCCACCTGGGACTGGTCATGGTCATGGGCGCGGCCGCACTCCTGGCGCTCCTGAAAAAACAGTCGCCCTACGCGCGAAAACGCTGACATGAAGGGCGCAAGCGCGCCTTCCTCTCCTCCCGAAAAAGGGGCTCCCCGTTTGGGGAGCCCCTTTCCTGTGGCCTCGGGCAATGGATTCACGGTGCGCCGGGTCAGGCGTCGGCCGCTTCCTCCACACCGTTTTCCGGGCCGAAGATCCTGTCCGTGGCCTTGACGTACCAGGCGGCGGACTGGACCTGGACGATGTAGGCCAGGGCAATGACCAGGGCGGCGTCCGCCCCCTTGGGGCCAAAGGCGTTCATGGCGATGGCCAGGGCAATGGACAGGTTGCGCATGACCGAGCCGTAGACCAGGGCAATGGCGTCGCCGCGCGGCAGCAGGGCCTTGCCCATGAACGTGCTCAGGGCGAAGTTGAAGACATAGAGCAGGATGAGCGGGGCCATGATGCCCAGCAACAGCTCGGGCTGGGCCGCGATGGTCCGGGCCTTGAGGGCCAGGGCCACGAACACGATGCCCAGCACGCCCAGGGTGGACAGGGCCGGGAACCGGGGGCCCACCTCCTGCTGGAAGCGTTTCTGGCCGTATTTCTTCATGAGCGCCTGCTGGGTCATGAAACCCAGCACCATGGGCAGGAAGACGATGAAGAAGATCTGCTTGCCCACGGCCGCCATGTCGATCTCGATGGAAGCGCCCATGAGCGCCTCCACGTAGAGAGGAGTGAGAAGCGAACCCGCCACAAGGCCGATGACCGTCATCTTCACGGCCGCGGACATGTTCCCCCGGGCAAAGCCGGTCCAGGAGATGGTCATGCCGCTGGTGGGCACCAGCCCCGCGAGCAGAAGCCCGAGGGCCATGTAGGGGTTCGAGGAGAAAAAGAACATCCCCATGGCAAAGGCCGCGAAGGGGACGACACCGAAGTTGATGAACTGGGTCAGCACCTGGGCCTTGGCGTCGCCGCCCTCAAAGACCTTGCGCACCTTGAGGGTCACCATCATAGGGTAGACCATGAGGAAGGTGAACGGGATGATCAGGCTCTTGATCCAGGTCATGTCCGCGGCCAGGCCGGCCACGAAACCGGCCAGCATCATGGCCGGGATGGCGATTGTTAGGTTCTTGGATATCTTCTGCAGCAATTTCCACATGTATGGTGGTCCTCCGTTAATCCTGGCCAGACGCGGCCAATTCGTTTTCCCTGCATTCCGGGTCGGAGCAGCACGGGGCCTCGCCGTCCCGGTAGACCATGACCCCGGTGGCCACGGGCTCCACGATGAAACGGCGGTTGCAGGACTTACAGACCGCGTATGCCGGGCTGTAATCGTCGGCATGCTCCACGGGCTGCTTGTGGGAACAATACGGGCAGTGTACATTCAGGGTTGCCATAGCGGGCCTCCTTGATTCTGTTTCACCAACCCTACCCGCCGCCGGGAAGCGGTGCATTGACCGAGATCAACACGGAAAACAAAACGGAAGGACAATGACGAAGCATCTGGAAGAAGCCATCGGCAGCCTGGCCTTTTTCGAAAGCCTGGAGCAGGAGCAGATCGCCCGGCTGGCGCAGCGCGCCAGCGTGAACCGGTTCCCCAGGGGCGCGGTCTTCTACAGCGAGGACAAGGCATCCAAGGGGCTGCACATCCTGCTTTCGGGCAAGGTCAAGCTGTTCAAGATGTCCGAGGACGGCAAGGAGCAGACCATCTTCATCTTCGGGGCGGGAGAACCCTTCTGCCTCTGCTCGGCCTTTTCCGACGGCAAGCTGCCCGCCAACATGGCGGCACTGGAGGACAGCGAGGTCCTGGTCATCAGCCCGGACCACTTCGAAAGCATCATCAAGGAAGACCCCACCATCCTGCTCACCATCCTCAAGGTCATGTCCCGCCGCCTCAAGGACACCATGGTCATGATCGATTCCCTGGCGCTCAAGAACATCCCGGCCCGGCTGGCCGCCTATCTCCTGAGCCGGGAGCACGGGGGGACCGTGGAACTGGGCATCACCTACCGCGAGCTGTCCAAGATCCTGGGCGTCACGCCCGAGGCGCTTTCCCGCGCGCTCAAGAAAATGACCGACCAGGGCATGGTGGAGACCCGGGGGGCCACCATCCGGCTGGCAGACATGGCCGGGCTGCACGCCCTGAGTGAAGGGATCTGATTTCCGGCCGGCATGAACCCGGCGCGGCCTACCGCTTCTGGCCGAATTCCTCCAGAATGGCGTCGTAGGTGCCGTCCGCGCGCATCTCCTCCAGGGCCTTGTTGAAGCCCGCGACGACCTCCCGCGCGCCGGGCATCCTGCGCGAAATGGGGTTGAACAGGCCATAGACCTTGAACGGGGGCCGGAGGATCTCGAAATCCTGCTCCCTGGTGCGCACGTACTCGCTCTCCCGCACCAGGCTGTAGAATTCCTGCCTGCCCATGAGCACCAAGTCTATCCTGCCCACATATAGTTTCCTGAGATTGATGACGTGATCCACAGCGGGCACGGCATTGATTTCCAAGGCCTCCAGGTCCTGGCCCTGGACCCCGCCGCGCAGCACTCCCACGAGAAAGGGCCGAATGGACTCGGGCCCGTCATAGGCGATGCCCCGTCCCCGCTTCTGGATGAAGACCTCCTCGCTGGGCGCCACCTCGTCCGTATATATCATCTCAATAGCCCGCTCGTCGCTGTAGTAGGCCCCCAGCAGCCCGTCGTACACCCCGTGCATGGCCAGGGTGATGGCCCGGTTCCAGGGCACGAAATCCAGCTTCATGTCATACCCGGCCCGGGCAAAGACCCGGCGCGAGATCTCGGCGTAAAAACCGTTCTTTGGGAGGTCCTCCCCGTAAAAGGGAGGCCAGTTCATGGTGGCCAGCACAAGGGGCTGGCCCGCCAGGGCCGGTGCGGCCAGGGCACCGCAGAGCAGGGCAAGCAGGAGCACGATGATGCGCATGACACCTCCGGGACAAGACAGGCTGCCATGACCATATCCACAGGGAAAACTCCGTCAACACCGGAGCAAATGTTATAAGCCCGGACGGTGATCACCCTCCGGACAAGAAAAGGACTATCAACAAATTAACCATTTGATATATTATTACTTTTTATTAATTGCATGATTTTTGATATCTGGTTGCATTTTCAAGATATAAACATGTGTTTGATTTCAAGAATAAAAATGATGAAAAAAAGATCATTTTTTTACAATTTTTAAAAATAGTTGTATTATTCAAAATGATTATTGCTACATAATAATTCATTCATACTGTGAATAAAACATCTTGGCTTATTATAATTTCAACAATAGTTTGTTGATAACTTTATCAACAATATTTTAATCAGCATTAATCGTCAAAGAACATCAAATTTTCGCCTTTCCGAAAGAACCTCGCTGAAATAAATTTTATCCACAATTTAACATGCTAAAATAAAACAAGATAGTACTATTGACCAGCCTCTTTGAGAGACTTATTTTATAGTCACTGCAACTAAGACTATTATTTATGGTGAACATAGATCAGGAGAAATACCATGGCTGCCACCAATAATCCCGACCGCATGCTGGTAACGCTGCCCGCCGACGGCACGTCCAGCACTTATACGATCTCCCCCGACACCGTCGTGGCCTTTGGCTTCGACGTGTCCGAGGCGGTTTTCACCGGCGTGGGCAACGACCTGGTCATCGCCGTTGGCGACCAGAGCGTCACCCTGGAGGGATACCTGCCCCTGGCCAAGCAGGAAGCACTGCCCGTGTTCGAACTCATGGGCGGCGAGCAGGTCCCCGGTGACGTGTATCTTTTCGCCTTCAACGAGGGCGACAGCACCGACGCGGAAGTGGAAACCGCCGCGGGCCGCTCCGCATTCGGCGGCGGCGCCGGGGATTACCGGGACGATTCCGGAGAGCTGTATGACGGCCTGAACGGCCTGGGCTCCCAGAATGACCCGCAATTCTCCTCCTCCAGGCTGGACCTGGCCGATTCGCTGAACGATCCGGGCTTTTCCTCGTCCACGGCGGCGGCCAACACGGCCCCGTCCGCAGCCGACGATTCCCTGACAACCGATGAAGACACTACCCTGACCTTCAGCGCAGCCACCCTGACGGCCAACGACACCGACGTGGACGGCAACGCCCTCACCGTCATTTCCGTGGGCAATGCCGTGGGCGGCACCGTTTCCCTGGTAAATGGGCAGGTAACTTTCATTCCCGACCCGGATTTCAACGGCGACGCCACCTTCACCTACACAATCTCCGACGGGCAGGGAGGCACAGACACGGCCACCGCAACCGTCACCGTCAATCCCGTGAATGACGCGCCGGTAGCCAACGCGGACACCGCAACCACCGCCGAGGACACGCCGGTGACCATCGACGTGCTCTCCAACGACACCGACGTGGAAGGCGACGCGCTCTCCGTGGTCACCGACGCGGGCAAGGCACCCACGGCCCTGCACGGAACCGTGACCGTCAATGCCGACGGAACCCTGACCTACACACCGGCAGCCAACTACAACGGCCCGGACACCATTACCTATACCGTCTCCGATGGGCACGGCGGCGAAAGCACCGCAACCGTGGCCGTGGGCGTTACCCCGGTCAACGACGGACCGGTGGCCGTGGACGACACCGCAACCACCGCCGAGGACACGCCGGTAACCATCGACGTGCTCTCCAACGACACCGACGTGGAAGGCGACGCGCTGTCCGTGGTCACCGACGCGGGCAAGGCACCCACCGCCCTGCACGGCACCGTGAGCATCAATGCCGACGGAACCCTGACCTATACCCCGGCCGCAAACTACAACGGGCCGGACACCATCACCTATACCGTCTCCGACGGACAGGGCGGCGAAAGCACCGCAACCGTGGCCGTGGGCGTCACCCCGGTCAACGACGGCCCCGTGGCCGTGGACGACACCGCAACCACCGCCGAGGACACGCCGGTGACCATCGACGTGCTCTCCAACGACACTGACGTGGAAGGGGACGCACTCTCCGTGGTCACCGATGCGGGCAAGGCCCCCACGGCCCTGCACGGTACCGTGACCGTCAATGCGGATGGAACCCTGACTTACACACCGGCCGCAAACTACAACGGCCCGGACACCATCACCTATACCGTCTCCGACGGACACGGCGGCGAAAGCACCGCAACCGTGGCCGTGGGCGTTACCCCGATCAACGACGGCCCCGTGGCCGTGGACGACACCGCAACCACCGCCGAGGACACGCCGGTGACCATCGACGTGCTCTCCAACGACACTGACGTGGAAGGGGACGCACTCTCCGTGGTCACCGATGCGGGCAAGGCCCCCACGGCCCTGCACGGTACCGTGACCGTCAATGCGGATGGAACCCTGACTTACACACCGGCCGCAAACTACAACGGCCCGGACACCATCACCTATACCGTCTCCGACGGACACGGCGGCGAAAGCACCGCAACCGTGGCCGTGGGCGTTACCCCGATCAACGACGGACCGGTGGCCGTGGACGACACCGCAACCACCGCCGAGGACACGCCGGTAACCATCGACGTGCTCTCCAACGATACCGACGTGGAAGGCGACACCCTGTCCGTGGTCACCGATGCGGGCAAGGCCCCACCGCCCTGCACGGCACCGTGACCGTCAATGCCGACGGCACCCTGACCTACACACCGGCAGCCAACTACAACGGGCCGGACACCATCACCTATACCGTCTCCGACGGACACGGCGGCGAAAGCACCGCAACCGTGGCCGTGGGCGTTACCCCGGTCAACGACGGCCCCGTGGCCGTGGACGACACTGCCACCACCGCCGAGGACACGCCAGTGACCATCGACGTGCTCTCCAACGACACCGACGTGGAAGGCGACGCGCTCTCCGTGGTCACCGATGCGGGCAAGGCACCCACCGCCCTGCACGGCACCGTGACCGTCAATGCCGACGGCACCCTGACCTACACACCGGCAGCCAACTACAACGGGCCGGACACCATCACCTATACCGTCTCCGACGGACACGGCGGCGAAAGCACCGCAACCGTGGCCGTGGGCGTCACCCCGGTCAACGACGGCCCCGTGGCCGTGGACGACACCGCAACCACCGCCGAGGACACGCCGGTGACCATCGACGTGCTCTCCAACGACACTGACGTGGAAGGCGACGCACTCTCCGTGGTCACCGACGCGGGCAAGGCCCCCACGGCCCTGCACGGCACCGTGACCGTCAATGCCGACGGAACCCTGACCTACACACCGGCCGCAAACTACAACGGGCCGGACACCATTACCTATACCGTCTCCGACGGACAGGGCGGCGAAAGCACCGCAACCGTGGCCGTGGGCGTTACCCCGGTCAACGACGGACCCGTGGCCGTGGACGACACTGCCACCACCGCCGAGGACACGCCAGTGACCATCGACGTGCTCTCCAACGACACTGACGTGGAAGGCGACGCACTCTCCGTGGTCACCGACGCGGGCAAGGCCCCACGGCCCTGCACGGCACCGTGACCGTCAATGCCGACGGAACCCTGACCTACACACCGGCCGCAAACTACAACGGGCCGGACACCATTACCTATACCGTCTCCGACGGACAGGGCGGCGAAAGCACCGCAACCGTGGCCGTGGGCGTTACCCCGGTCAACGACGGACCCGTGGCCGTGGACGACACTGCCACCACCGCCGAGGACACGCCAGTGACCATCGACGTGCTCTCCAACGACACCGACGTGGAAGGCGACACCCTGTCCGTGGTCACCGATGCGGGCAAGGCTCCCACCGCCCTGCACGGCTCCGTGACCGTCAATGCCGACGGAACCCTGACCTATACCCCGGCCGCAAACTACAACGGCCGGATACCATTACCTACACCGTCTCCGACGGACACGGCGGCGAAAGCACCGCAACCGTGGCCGTGGGCGTCACCCCGGTCAACGACGGCCCCGTGGCCGTGGACGACACCGCAACCACCGCCGAGGACACGCCGGTGACCATCGACGTGCTCTCCAACGACACTGACGTGGAAGGCGACGCCTCTCCGTGGTCACCGACGCGGGCAAGGCACCCACCGCCCTGCACGGCACCGTGACCGTCAATGCCGACGGAACCCTGACCTATACACCGGCAGCCAACTACAACGGGCCGGACACCATCACCTATACCGTTCCGACGGACAGGGCGGCGAAAGCACCGCAACCGTGGCCGTGGGCGTTACCCCGGTCAACGACGGACCCGTGGCCGTGGACGACACTGCCACCACCGCCGAGGACACGCCAGTGACCATCGACGTGCTCTCCAACGACACCGACGTGGAAGGCGACGCACTCTCCGTGGTCACCGATGCGGGCAAGGCCCCACCGCCCTGCACGGCTCCGTGACCGTCAATGCCGACGGAACCCTGACCTATACCCGGCCGCAAACTACAACGGCCGGATACCATCACCTATACCGTCTCCGACGGACAGGCGGCGAAAACACCGCAACCGTGGCCGTGGGCGTACCCCGGTCAACGACGGCCCGTGGCCGTGGACGACACCGCAACCACCGCCGAGGACACGCCGGTGACCATCGACGTGCTCTCCAACGACACTGACGTGGAAGGCGACGCCTCTCCGTGGTCACCGAGCGGGCAAGGCACCCACCGCCCTGCACGGCACCGTGACCGTCAATGCCGACGGCACCCTGACCTATACCCGGCAGCAACTACAACGGGCCGGACACCATCACCTATACCGTCTCCGACGGACACGGCGGCGAAAGCACCGCAACCGTGGCCGTGGGCGTTACCCCGGTCAACGACGGACCCGTGGCCGTGGACGACACTGCCACCACCGCCGAGGACACGCCGTGACCATCGACGTGCTCTCCAACGACACCGACGTGGAAGGCGACGCGCTCTCCGTGGTCACCGATGCGGGCAAGGCCCCACCGCCCTGCACGGCACCGTGACCGTCAATGCCGACGGCACCCTGACCTACACACCGGCAGCCAACTACAACGGGCCGGATACCATCACCTATACCGTTTCCGACGGACACGGCGGCGAAAGCACCGCAACCGTGGCCGTGGGCGTCACCCCGGTCAACGACGGCCCCGTGGCCGTGGACGACACCGCAACCACCGCCGAGGACACGCCGGTGACCATCGACGTGCTCTCCAACGACACTGACGTGGAAGGGACGCACTCTCCGTGGTCACCGATGCGGGCAAGGCCCCCACGGCCCTGCACGGTACCGTGACCGTCAATGCCGACGGAACCCTGACCTACACACCGGCCGCAAACTACAACGGGCCGGACACCATTACCTATACCGTCTCCGACGGACAGGGCGGCGAAAGCACCGCAACCGTGGCCGTGGGCGTTACCCCGGTCAACGACGGACCCGTGGCCGTGGACGACACTGCCACCACCGCCGAGGACACGCCAGTGACCATCGACGTGCTCTCCAACGACACTGACGTGGAAGGCGACGCACTCTCCGTGGTCACCGACGCGGGCAAGGCCCCCACGGCCCTGCACGGCACCGTGACCGTCAATGCCGACGGAACCCTGACCTACACACCGGCCGCAAACTACAACGGGCCGGACACCATTACCTATACCGTCTCCGACGGACAGGGCGGCGAAAGCACCGCAACCGTGGCCGTGGGCGTTACCCCGGTCAACGACGGACCCGTGGCCGTGGACGACACTGCCACCACCGCCGAGGACACGCCAGTGACCATCGACGTGCTCTCCAACGACACCGACGTGGAAGGCGACACCCTGTCCGTGGTCACCGATGCGGGCAAGGCTCCCACCGCCCTGCACGGCTCCGTGACCGTCAATGCCGACGGAACCCTGACCTATACCCCGGCCGCAAACTACAACGGCCCGGATACCATTACCTACACCGTCTCCGACGGACACGGCGGCGAAAGCACCGCAACCGTGGCCGTGGGCGTCACCCCGGTCAACGACGGCCCCGTGGCCGTGGACGACACCGCAACCACCGCCGAGGACACGCCGGTGACCATCGACGTGCTCTCCAACGACACTGACGTGGAAGGCGACGCACTCTCCGTGGTCACCGACGCGGGCAAGGCACCCACCGCCCTGCACGGCACCGTGACCGTCAATGCCGACGGAACCCTGACCTATACACCGGCAGCCAACTACAACGGGCCGGACACCATCACCTATACCGTCTCCGACGGACAGGGCGGCGAAAGCACCGCAACCGTGGCCGTGGGCGTTACCCCGGTCAACGACGGACCCGTGGCCGTGGACGACACTGCCACCACCGCCGAGGACACGCCAGTGACCATCGACGTGCTCTCCAACGACACCGACGTGGAAGGCGACGCACTCTCCGTGGTCACCGATGCGGGCAAGGCTCCCACCGCCCTGCACGGCTCCGTGACCGTCAATGCCGACGGAACCCTGACCTATACCCCGGCCGCAAACTACAACGGCCCGGATACCATCACCTATACCGTCTCCGACGGGCACGGCGGTGAAAACACCGCAACCGTGGCCGTGGGCGTCACCCCGGTCAACGACGGCCCCGTGGCCGTGGACGACACCGCAACCACCGCCGAGGACACGCCGGTGACCATCGACGTGCTCTCCAACGACACTGACGTGGAAGGCGACGCACTCTCCGTGGTCACCGACGCGGGCAAGGCACCCACCGCCCTGCACGGCACCGTGACCGTCAATGCCGACGGCACCCTGACCTATACCCCGGCCGCAAACTACAACGGGCCGGACACCATCACCTATACCGTTTCCGACGGACACGGCGGCGAAAGCACCGCAACCGTGGCCGTGGGCGTTACCCCGGTCAACGACGGACCCGTGGCCGTGGACGACAGCCTGGTCACCGACGAGGACACGCCGGTAACCATCGACGTGCTCTCCAACGACACCGACGTGGAAGGCGACGCGCTCTCCGTGGTCACCGATGCGGGCAAGGCCCCGACGGCCCTGCACGGCACCGTGACCGTCAATGCCGACGGCACCCTGACCTACACACCGGCAGCCAACTACAACGGGCCGGATACCATCACCTATACCGTTTCCGACGGACACGGCGGCGAAAGCACCGCAACCGTGGCCGTGGGCGTCACCCCGGTCAACGACGGCCCCGTGGCCGTGGACGACACCGCAACCACCGCCGAGGACACGCCGGTGACCATCGACGTGCTCTCCAACGACACTGACGTGGAAGGGACGCACTCTCCGTGGTCACCGATGCGGGCAAGGCCCCCACGGCCCTGCACGGTACCGTGACCGTCAATGCGGATGGAACCCTGACTTACACACCGGCCGCAAACTACAACGGCCCGGACACCATCACCTATACCGTCTCCGACGGACAGGGCGGCGAAAGCACCGCAACCGTGGCCGTGGGCGTTACCCCGGTCAACGACGGACCCGTGGCCGTGGACGACACTGCCACCACCGCCGAGGACACGCCAGTGACCATCGACGTGCTCTCCAACGACACCGACGTGGAAGGCGACGCGCTCTCCGTGGTCACCGATGCGGGCAAGGCCCCGACGGCCCTGCACGGCACCGTGACCGTCAATGCCGACGGCACCCTGACCTACACACCGGCAGCCAACTACAACGGGCCGGATACCATCACCTATACCGTTTCCGACGGACACGGCGGCGAAAGCACCGCAACCGTGGCCGTGGGCGTTACCCCGGTCAACGACGGACCCGTGGCCGTGGACGACACTGCCACCACCGCCGAGGACACGCCGGTGACTATCGACGTGCTCTCCAACGACACCGACGTGGAAGGCGACACCCTGTCCGTGGTCACCGATGCGGGCAAGGCACCCACCGCCCTGCACGGCACCGTGACCGTCAATGCCGACGGAACCCTGACCTACACACCGGCCGCAAACTACAACGGGCCGGACACCATTACCTATACCGTCTCCGACGGACAGGGCGGCGAAAGCACCGCAACCGTGGCCGTGGGCGTTACCCCGGTCAACGACGGACCCGTGGCCGTGGACGACACTGCCACCACCGCCGAGGACACGCCGGTAACCATCGACGTGCTCTCCAACGACACCGACGTGGAAGGCGACGCGCTCTCCGTGGTCACCGATGCGGGCAAGGCCCCGACGGCCCTGCACGGCACCGTGACCGTCAATGCCGACGGCACCCTGACCTACACACCGGCAGCCAACTACAACGGGCCGGATACCATCACCTATACCGTTTCCGACGGACACGGCGGCGAAAGCACCGCAACCGTGGCCGTGGGCGTTACCCCGGTCAACGACGGACCCGTGGCCGTGGACGACACTGCCACCACCGCCGAGGACACGCCGGTGACTATCGACGTGCTCTCCAACGACACCGACGTGGAAGGCGACACCCTGTCCGTGGTCACCGATGCGGGCAAGGCACCCACCGCCCTGCACGGAACCGTGACCGTCAATGCCGACGGAACCCTGACCTATACACCGGCAGCCAACTACAACGGGCCGGACACCATCACCTATACCGTCTCCGACGGACAGGGCGGCGAAAGCACCGCAACCGTGGCCGTGGGCGTTACCCCGGTCAACGACGGACCCGTGGCCGTGGACGACACTGCCACCACCGCCGAGGACACGCCAGTGACCATCGACGTGCTCTCCAACGACACCGACGTGGAAGGCGACGCGCTCTCCGTGGTCACCGATGCGGGCAAGGCACCCACCGCCCTGCACGGCACCGTGACCGTCAATGCCGACGGCACCCTGACCTACACACCGGCAGCCAACTACAACGGGCCGGACACCATCACCTATACCGTCTCCGACGGACACGGCGGCGAAAGCACCGCAACCGTGGCCGTGGGCGTCACCCCGGTCAACGACGGCCCCGTGGCCGTGGACGACACCGCAACCACCGCCGAGGACACGCCGGTGACCATCGACGTGCTCTCCAACGACACTGACGTGGAAGGCGACGCACTCTCCGTGGTCACCGACGCGGGCAAGGCCCCCACGGCCCTGCACGGCACCGTGACCGTCAATGCCGACGGAACCCTGACCTACACACCGGCCGCAAACTACAACGGGCCGGACACCATTACCTATACCGTCTCCGACGGACAGGGCGGCGAAAGCACCGCAACCGTGGCCGTGGGCGTTACCCCGGTCAACGACGGACCCGTGGCCGTGGACGACACTGCCACCACCGCCGAGGACACGCCAGTGACCATCGACGTGCTCTCCAACGACACCGACGTGGAAGGCGACGCGCTCTCCGTGGCCACCGATGCGGGCAAGGCCCCCACGGCCCTGCACGGCACCGTGACCGTCAATGCCGACGGCACCCTGACCTACACACCGGCAGCCAACTACAACGGGCCGGACACCATCACCTATACCGTCTCCGACGGACAGGGCGGCGAAAGCACCGCAACCGTGGCCGTGGGCGTTACCCCGGTCAACGACGGACCCGTGGCCGTGGACGACACTGCCACCACCGCCGAGGACACGCCAGTGACCATCGACGTGCTCTCCAACGACACCGACGTGGAAGGCGACGCGCTCTCCGTGGCCACCGATGCGGGCAAGGCCCCCACGGCCCTGCACGGCACCGTGACCGTCAATGCCGACGGCACCCTGACCTACACACCGGCAGCCAACTACAACGGGCCGGACACCATCACCTATACCGTCTCCGACGGACACGGCGGCGAAAGCACCGCAACCGTGGCCGTGGGCGTTACCCCGGTCAACGACGGACCCGTGGCCGTGGACGACACTGCCACCACCGCCGAGGACACGCCAGTGACCATCGACGTGCTCTCCAACGACACCGACGTGGAAGGCGACGCGCTCTCCGTGGTCACCGATGCGGGCAAGGCACCCACCGCCCTGCACGGCACCGTGACCGTCAATGCCGACGGCACCCTGACCTACACACCGGCAGCCAACTACAACGGGCCGGACACCATCACCTATACCGTCTCCGACGGACACGGCGGCGAAAGCACCGCAACCGTGGCCGTGGGCGTCACCCCGGTCAACGACGGCCCCGTGGCCGTGGACGACACCGCAACCACCGCCGAGGACACGCCGGTGACCATCGACGTGCTCTCCAACGACACTGACGTGGAAGGCGACGCACTCTCCGTGGTCACCGACGCGGGCAAGGCCCCCACGGCCCTGCACGGCACCGTGACCGTCAATGCCGACGGAACCCTGACCTACACACCGGCCGCAAACTACAACGGGCCGGACACCATTACCTATACCGTCTCCGACGGACAGGGCGGCGAAAGCACCGCAACCGTGGCCGTGGGCGTTACCCCGGTCAACGACGGACCCGTGGCCGTGGACGACACTGCCACCACCGCCGAGGACACGCCAGTGACCATCGACGTGCTCTCCAACGACACCGACGTGGAAGGCGACGCGCTCTCCGTGGCCACCGATGCGGGCAAGGCCCCCACGGCCCTGCACGGCACCGTGACCGTCAATGCCGACGGCACCCTGACCTACACACCGGCAGCCAACTACAACGGGCCGGACACCATCACCTATACCGTCTCCGACGGACAGGGCGGCGAAAGCACCGCAACCGTGGCCGTGGGCGTTACCCCGGTCAACGACGGACCCGTGGCCGTGGACGACACTGCCACCACCGCCGAGGACACGCCAGTGACCATCGACGTGCTCTCCAACGACACCGACGTGGAAGGCGACGCGCTCTCCGTGGCCACCGATGCGGGCAAGGCCCCCACGGCCCTGCACGGCACCGTGACCGTCAATGCCGACGGCACCCTGACCTACACACCGGCAGCCAACTACAACGGGCCGGACACCATCACCTATACCGTCTCCGACGGACACGGCGGCGAAAGCACCGCAACCGTGGCCATGACGGTCAACGAAGTGAACGACGTGGACACCACGCCCGACACCGCAACCGCCTACGAGGATTGGTACAACCCGGTAGGCAACGTGCTCTTCAATGACAGCGAATGGTACCGCCTGGAAGTGACCGGCGCGGGCCATGAGAACGGCGAGCAGGGCATGGTGGTCAAGGGCGATTACGGCACCCTGTATATCGGGGCCAACGGCTGGTACCGCTACGAACTGGACAACTCCCTGGATGCGGTCCAGGCTCTCGGCAGGGACGAAACCGTCACCGAAAACTTCACCTACACGGTTTCCGACGGCCAGGGAGGCACCAGCACCACGCCGCTGACCATCACGGTCCACGGCATGAACGACCTGCCCGTGGCCAACGACGACACGCTCGTGACCAGTGAAGCCCAGTCCGCCGTCATCGACGTGCTGGCAAACGACACGGACGTGGACGGCGACGTGCTGAGCGTGGTCGGGGAACCGTATGCCCCGCACGGCACCGTGGTGGTCAACGACGACGGCACCCTGACCTACACCCCGGACCAAGGTTTCGTCGGCCAGGACACCATCTACTACTACATGACCGACGGCAGTCATTATTACACCCAGGCCGAGGTATCGGTCACCGTGAACCAGAACCTGGCCCCCATTGCCGGGGACGACCAGTTCAGCACCGCCGAGGACACGAGCCTGAGCATCACCGCGGCCCAGCTGCTGGCCAACGACAGCGATCCCGAAGGCACCGGCCTGACGATCACGGAAGTGCACAACGGGGCCCACGGCACCGTGGAACTGGTGAACGGCGAAATCACCTTCACCCCGGACGCCGACTACAACGGCGACGCCACCTTCACCTACACGGTGGCCGACGCCAGCGGCAAGGAAACCACCGCCACGGCAACCGTCACGGTCACCGCGACCAACGACGCGCCCGTCGCCGTGGACGACGAATTCGGCGCAACCACGGTCATCGAACCGGTCACCATCTCCGTGGACGTGGCCCTGCATGAAAGCCATCCCAACATTGAAGCGAACTGGGCAAGCAAGGGCGTAATCGTCAAGGCATTTGCCGGCAACGGCCTCGACCAGAGCACCTGGCTGGGCGAAGGGGAAGGCCCCAAGCCCAAGCTGGACCACGGCAACATCGACTGGGACGGCGACCACCACAACGATTACACCGGCCTGGCGGTCAAGTCCGTGCACAACCTGAACAACGAACAGATCGACCTGCTGGACGGCAGCGAAGGCACCGGCACGGAACTGCTGGCGGTATCCTTTGACGGCAAGACCGTGCAGAGCGTGACCCTGACCCTGGGCGCACTGTTCGACGCGGACGACGGCGCCATCTGGAACGGCGATCTCACCGAGATGGCCCGCGTGGCCGCCTTTGACGCGGACGGCAACCTGCTCGGCTACGTGGATGTGGACGGCGACCTCGACGGCCTCGTGAACGTGACGCTGGACGTCGCCGAACTGGGCTACCCGGCTCCCATCGCCGAAGTGGCGGTCATGCCGCTCCAGAACGGCGCGGGCGACGACCCGGCCAACTCCGACTTCGTGCTCAAGGCGGTCACCGCCACCACCACGGGCGGCGTGGAAGGCGTGTTCTACGAGGACCAGACCATCGAACTGGACGCCACCCAGCTCATCACCGCCGCCAACGCCGCGGGCGAGGCGGACAGCGACGTGGACGGCGACCTGCTCACCGTCACCGACGTGTTCAACCCGACCCACGGCAGCGTGACCCTGACCGACGAGGGCAAGGTGGTCTTCGAGCCCGATGACGACTTCTCGGGCCAGGCAACCTTCCAGTACACGGTCTCGGACGGACACGGCGGCACCGACACGGCCACCGTGACCCTGAACATCACGCCCAACGACAACGAGGCCCCGAGCATCGACCTCGACGCCACGGGCAGCAACTTCGACATCAATGCCGAGGCTTCGGATTCCTGGGGCTACAACCTGCTGGGCATGTACGTGCTCGACGATGCGGGCAACCCCGTGGTCACCGAAGTGCTCTACGACTACAGCAACGTGGACGGCCCGCGCGACCTGAACCCCGGCGATCTGCTCACGCACCTGGAAGAGGGCCAGACCCCGCACTTCTTCGTGCTCAACAGCGAAGAGGTCCGCACCGGCCCGGCCTTCCGCGAGGACGTGGAAATCACTTCACCAAGGATGATGACGGCCAGTGGTGGGGCACCGGCGTCAACGAGAACGGCGAGGCCCAGACCTTCAAGGCCTTCTTCGACGACGCCTCGCTGAACCCTTCGGCGAACAGTTCCGCATCGACGCCACGGACGCCTCGGACGGCACCCAGCACTGGAGCTTCGAGGAATTCATCCGCAATGCCCAGGACAACACCACCCACGCCATAGACTGGGACGACGTGCGCTTCACCGTGACCCCGGTGGACGACGACGCCAGCGCTACAACGCCACATTCTCCGAGGGCGGCGACCCGGTCTCCATCGCGGGCAACCTGTCCATCGGCGACGCGGATTCCGGCTCCCTGTCCAAGGCGGTCATCACCCTGACCAACGCCCATGACGGCGACACGCTCCACACCGACGGCCTGCCCGCGACCTGCTTGTGGAAGTGGATTCCTCCACGCCCGCAGGATCACCGTGACCCTGACCGGCGATGCTCCCCGGCGGAATACGCCGAAGCCATCAAGTCCATCACCTTCGGCACCACCTCCGGCGATGAGACCCCGAGGAAATCACCGTGCAGGTGACCGACGCCGAGGGCAACAAGTCCCTGGCAAGCAACCGCCACCGCCACCATCAACGTGGAGGCGGGCGACGCCGACATGGTCAACCTGGACGTCACCGGCCAGCAGGTGCACTTCGTTTCCCAGAACGCGGCTACAACAACATGCTCGGCATCTACCGCCTGGACGCCCACGGCGACCCCGTGGACCCGGAAATCATCCTGCCCAGCAGCCACTCCCCCGAACTGGTCGCCCACCTTCGGCGGGGACGAGGACATACGCTTCTTCCTGATCCCGGACGGCGGCGACATGAACATCGACTTCAGCCAGGAACTCCACTTCATCCCCCACGGGGACACCTGGGAACTCTCGTGGGCGCGCTGAACAACAGCCACTATGTGGACGTGAAGTTCGACGACCCGGGCCTCAACCCGACCACCGAGGAACCCGGCTTCCAGTTCCCGCAGGGCGAGGACGCGGGCATCACCGTGCATGTGGACGAATCCGTGCTGGTCAAGGTGGACGACCAGTTCTCCGGCGGGGATGACGACGACTACAACGACCTGATCATCGACGTGCGCGGCTCGGAACACGGCCTGTTCCACGGCGGCGACGGCAACGACACGGCATACGGAAACGAGGGCAACGACACCCTGCACGGCCATGACG